>JBGTOG010000135.1:0-6463 GCA_041742675.1 Gemmatimonadaceae bacterium
GAGCGCATGCGCTCCAGCGCGTACGATCGCGGCGCAGGCGACTGTTCCGGCGGCGGCCATGAGCGAAAACGACTCGCCACGTGCACTGATGACGGCCGCATCCCGCGCCGCTGCCTGCGTCGCCGATGTCACCTGCACCGATCAATCCTCAGCGTCTGCGGAAGAATGTGAAGCGCCGCGCCGTCACACGCTGACGGCACCGCGCGGCGCCAACTTCACTTCTGCGAGACTCCGACCATCCGGCCGTATCCGATTTCGCCATTGTCAATGCGAACGCTGAAACCGCACGTCGCGTTCGAGCACACCCAGGCTTTGTAGGTGATCGGTGCACCGTCGCGCCCGTAGTCACTCAAGGGGAGCAAGGTTCCGGTGCCACACTTGGCACAGGAGGGCAGCGCGGGATTGGGAACCATGTGATGCGTCAGCGAATCAGAGGTGATACCACTCGCTCACACGAGCTGAGCGGCACTCCAGGGATATTCGTGTTCAAAGGCCTGCGCGAAATCGAACACGTCGTGAAAGTCCTCGCGACGGTCCTGAGGCTGGCTGATCAACAAGCCGAGTTCAACCAGCGTGAAAACGATATCGCCGATATCGCGCGTGCCGCGCACACCCCAGTGGTCGAGCACGAGTCGCGCCGTGACGCCAAAGCGCTCAAGCGCGAGCGAGCGGCAGGCATGCGCCAGCTCCGGACCGGTGATGTGTCGACGCTCGGTGAGGCGCCCCTGACAGAACTCGAGCGCGGCGAGTACGAACAGATACGCGCGCTCGTCATACCGCTGCTCACGCAAGCGGATTTGATCCATGATGCCTTCACGAAAGGCCAGCTCCGTCACTGCCACTCCAGAATGCGCTGTAACTGATCAGCGTCGCCACACCCGTCAAACACGCAGCGGCGCTCACTCACCATAAGAAGATGCGTCCCAGAACCTGTCGTCACAATGCCTTGCGCTGTTCGCTAATTCAGGTATGGGATGAAACAGCCATCGGATACAAGGGAAACTGCGCCGCCAGCGCGCGCACATCAGCCTTGACTGCGGCCACCACCGCCGTGTCGTCTGGCGCCTGCAGCACTCGGTCAATCAGACCGGCTACTTGCACCATCGCCTCACCATCCATGCCGCGCGTTGTCACCGCCGGTGTACCAATACGGACGCCGCTGGTGACGAAAGGTGACTGCGTTTCCTTCGGCACGGTGTTCTTGTTCACTGTGATACCCGCCTTGTCCAGTACCGCCTCAGCAAGTTTGCCGGTCAGGCCACGGTTGCGCAGATCCACCAGCATGAGGTGGTTGTCTGTACCCCCCGATACCACATGAAAGCCGCGCTCCATCAGCGCGCCTGCCAGGCGCTTGGCATTGCTGACCACGCGTTCGCAGTAATCGGTGAAGGCCGGCTGCAGCGCCTCGTGAAACGCGACCGCCTTCGCAGCAATCACGTGCTCAAGCGGACCGCCCTGCATGCCCGGAAACACCGACTTGTCCACCGCCTTGGCATGCTCCGCCTTGCACAAAATGACGCCGCCACGCGGTCCGCGCAGCGTCTTGTGCGTGGTGCTGGTGACGATGTCGGCGAACGGCACCGGCGTGGGATACACTCCGGTTGCGGCCAGCCCCGCGAAGTGAGCCATGTCCACCATGAAGAGCGCGCCCACCTCCTTCGCGACGTCGGCAAACGCGGCCCAATCAATCACACGCGAATACGCGCTGTACCCGGCGATGATCATTTTCGGGCGGTGTTCACGCGCCTGTGCGCGCATCGCGTCGTAGTCGATGTAGCCTTCGTCCGTGACACCGTACGACACCGCGTTGTACAGCAGCCCCGAGAAGTTGACCGGCGATCCGTGCGTGAGATGGCCACCTTGCGACAAGTCCATGCCCAGGAACGTGTCGCCCGGCTTCATGAACGCCAGGAATACCGCGGCATTCGCTGACGCACCGGAGTGCGGTTGTACGTTTGCGTGGTCCGCGCCGAACAGCTGCTTGACGCGATCGATCGCGAGTTGCTCCACCTTGTCGACCACTTCGCAGCCGCCGTAGTAACGCTTGCCCGGCAACCCCTCCGCGTACTTGTTGGTGAGCGGCGAACCCATCGCTTCCATCACGGCGGGCGAGACGAAGTTCTCGCTGGCGATGAGCTCCAGTCCCTCGCCCTGTCTGGCGATCTCGTGTTCGATCAAGTCGGCGATCGCAGGATCCGTCGCGCGCAACGCGGCACCAGGCGGGCAGCGGTCCCAGTCGGGCCACCGGTTTGCATCATGCACCGCCGTTGATCCGTGTCGCTCACTCATTCGCTCGCTCCCGCGGATTCATCGTCCGCCTGCTCGACGTCACGCTCGATCTTGGCCACACGTCCTTCGTGCCGGCCGCCTTCAAACCCGGTTTCCAGCCATTTGTGAAGAATCGCGATGCCGTCTTCGTCGGAGAGAAAGCGCGCGGGCAACACGAGCACGTTGGCATCATTGTGCTTGCGCGCAAGTTCCGCCACATCCGCGCTCCATGCGACGGCGGCGCGCACCCCGGGGTACCGATTGGCCACGTATGACATGCCCAGCCCCGTGCCGCACAGCAACACGCCGCGCTTCACTCGGCCGTCCGACACCTGCTGCGCGAGCGGGTGCGCATAGTCGGCGTAGTCGGTGCTCGCCGTGCCGTGCGTGCCAATATCGTCGACATCGAACCCGGCATCACTCAACACGGACCGAAGTCTCTCCTTGAGCTCAAAGCCCGCATGATCCGAGGCGATGGGAATGCGTTCCGTCATATGTGATACCGGGCGCTCGCGCGCTCAGTTCTCCTTGTTGGGGTACTGCGGCCACTGCCGCACCATCGCCCGCACCGCCTTGATGCGTTGCTCCGCCACTAGGTCGGCCGCCCGATAGGTGGGCACGCCATCGCGCGTCGCGAGTTTGAACACACTCAATACCGTTTCGTAGATCTCGTCCGCCTTGCGAAGCGCACGATCGCGCGACCAACCGGTGAGTTCGCTGTACACATTGATGACACCGCCCGCGTTCACCACATAGTCGGGCGCATAGAGAATGCCCTTCGCTGTAAGCTCATCGCCGTGCCGGTCTTCGAGCAACTGATTGTTGGCGGCGCCGGCCACAATCTCCACGCGCAGCTGCGGGAGGGTTGTGTCATTGATCACACCACCGAGCGCGCACGGCGCGAAGATGTCAGCCTTTTGCGAGTAGATGTCATCGGGTGCCACCACTTCGGCGCCGGTGGCGTCCACCACGCGCTTGATGCGGAAATCGTCGATATCGGTGACGACCAGCGTGGCGCCGGCGGCGAACAGCTCCTTCGCGAGGTGCAACCCGACGTTGCCGCACCCCTGCAGCGCCACACGCTTCCCCTCAAGGGAATCGCTGCCCCAACGTTCATGGGCGGATGCTTCAATCGCCCGAAATACACCGTGCGCGGTCACGCTCGACGGATCGCCCGACTTGGAGCCGATTCCGGTGACATGCTTCGTCTCCATGTGCACGAAATCCATGTCCTCCACGCTCGTACCCACATCTTCCGCCGTGATGTATCGACCGCCGAGCGAGTCGACAAAACGGCCGTGCGCGCGAAACAGCATCTCGCGATTGGTCGTGCGGTTGTCCCCGATCATCACGGCCTTGCCGCCGCCGAGATTGAGGCCGGCGACGGCGTTCTTGTACGTCATGCCGCGCGACAGGCGCAAGGCGTCGACAAACGCTTCTTCATCCGTCTTGTAGTTCCAGAAACGCAAGCCGCCGAGCGCGGGTCCGAGCGTAGTGTCGTGTACTGCGATGACGCCGCGATAGCCGCTCGCCCGGTCGTGACACATGACGACCTGCTCGTGGCCCATATCAGCGATGAGTTCGAAGAAATGCATTGGGGGAGTATCAGTCGGTGAGGTGACCGTCGATGTCCCCTGCGGACACGGCGGCAAGAAGGTCGCGCGCAATCACGATGCGTTGAATCTCCGACGTGCCTTCATAGATCTCGGTGACCTTCGCATCGCGAAAATGTCGCTCGACGGGGTAGTCGGTCACGTACCCGTATCCGCCATGAATCTGCACGGCTTCGGTGGTGACCCACATGGCGGTCTCCGTGGCAAAGAGTTTCGCCATGGAGCTGAATCGTGTGACGCGTTCGCCACGTTCTTTCGCCGCGGCCGCCGCGTGCAACAACGTGCGCGCGGCGGTGATGCGCGTGGCCATGTCGGCGAGCTTGAACTGAATGATCTGGAAATTGGCGATGGGCTCGCCGAACTGCTTGCGCTCCGTCGCATACTGCGCGGCAGCTTCGAGGGCTGCACGCGCGATGCCGATAGCCTGTGCCGCGATTCCCAAACGTCCGTGATCGAGCGAGGCCAGCGCATACATGAAGCCACGCCCCTCGTCGCCAAGCAGCCGATCGGCCGGAACTCGGCACCCGTCAAGATTGATTTGCACCGTGGGCGACGAGCGCAGCCCCATCTTGTCTTCTTTCTTGCCCACCGAGAATCCCGGCAGGTCGGGCGTCAGAATGAAGGTGGAGATGCCCTTCGATCCCGCGCGTGCATCACGTGTGTCCGTTCGCGCCATGGCGAGAATCACATCGGCATGCGTGCCGTGCGAAACCCACGCCTTGGTGCCGGAGAGCACGTACTCGTCACCGTCACGCACGGCCTGCGTCCGCAGACTCGCGGCGTCGCTGCCCGCATCGGGTTCCGACAGCGCGAAGGCGCCGAGATACTCACCGCGCGCCATCGGCTTGAGAAACTGCTCCCTCTGCGCGTCGTTGCCGTAGTTGAGCAGCATCTGCGTAGGCAGCGAGTTGTGCACGCTCATGAGTACGGCGGCGGATGCATCGGCGACGGCGATTTCTTCGAGCGCGAGCAGGTACGAGTTGGCGTCGAGGCCAAGTCCGTCCCACGCTTCGGGAATGAGCATGCCAAGGAATCCCAGCTCCGAAAGACGCGTGACAAGTGCGTGTTCGAAGCGTGATTCGCGGTCGAGTTCGGCGGCCAATGGCACGAGTTCACGCTGCGCAAACTCGCGCGCGGTTCGCTGGATTTCCCGTTGCAGGTCGGTCAGTGGCAGCAGTGACATCAGGCCGCCCGATAGTCGTAGAATCCGCGCCCGCTCTTGCGGCCCAGCCAGCCGGCGGCCACGTACTTCCGCAGCAGCGGGCACGCGCGATACTTGGAGTCGCCCAGACCGTCGTGCAGCACATCCATGATGGCCAGACAGGTGTCGAGCCCGATGAAATCAGCCAGTGTGAGTGGGCCCATGGGATGATTCATGCCGAGCTTCATCACCGTGTCGATCGCCTCGGGCGTGCCCACGCCTTCCATCACGCAATAGATCGCTTCGTTGATCATCGGCATGAGGATGCGATTGGCCACGAAGCCGGGAAAGTCGTTGGCCTCGACCGGTGTCTTGCCCAGACCGCGCGCTGACTGCATCACGCGCTCCGTGGTGGCGTCGCTCGTGGCGAGACCACGAATGACTTCCACCAGCTGCATCACCGGCACGGGGTTCATGAAGTGCATCCCGATCACCTGCTCGGGGCGTTTCGTGCAGGCCGCGATCTCCGTGATCGAAATCGAGCTGGTATTCGATGCCAGAATTGCGTGCGCCGGTGCAATGCGATCCGCGTCGGCGAAGAGTTGAAACTTGAGATCGCGTCGCTCGGTGGCCGCTTCAATCACAAGATCGGCATTCGCCATAGCATCGAGTGACGTGTTGACAGCCACGCGCGCGAGCGCCGCATCGGCCGACGCCTGATCGAGCGCGCCCTTTTTCACCTGACGCTCCAGATTCTTCGCGATGGTGCCGCGTCCGCGTTCGAGCGCGTCGGAACTCACGTCGATCATCGTGACATCGTGCCCGCTCACCGCGAACACGTGCGCGATACCGTTGCCCATCTGCCCTGCACCGATCACTGCGATCCGCTCTGCCATGCCGTTCAATTCTCCAGGTTCGCGAGACGAGGTGCCCGCGACACAATGTTCAGGTCAATATCCCGCTCAGTTCGCAACGGGCCCACCGACTCCGCACGGCGCGCGTACCACCACACGGCGCTGAGCAACACCAACACGCTGGCGGCACCACCTTCAGGCCCCCACGCCCCACCACTCCACCACGACGGGCCCATGGGTTCGAACCGCCAGCCAGGCGCGTCAAAGGGCAAGCCGCTCACCGGCGCGTGCACAACCGCCGCCATCATGAAGTTCCACGCCAGATGCGCGAGCCAGGTCGCGGGCACACTCTGCGAGACTTCACGCACAACGCCAAGCGCGAGCCCCGCCAACAATACGATGCCCAACGTTCGCGCATTCGCGCCCGGATTGAACGCGTGCACCGCGGCGAATGCCACGCTGGTGACAACGAGCGCGGTACGAGGCCCACCTGACTGTTCGGCAACACGCCAGAGGTAGCCACGAAACACCAACTCTTCCCACAGCGCGGCCGGTGCGAGCAGCCACAGCGCTCGCCCCGCGGTCGC
>JBGTOG010000148.1:0-2539 GCA_041742675.1 Gemmatimonadaceae bacterium
CACACGCAAATCGAGGCGATTGACGTCGCGAAGCGGGAGGTCGTTGCTTCGGT
The DNA here is from genome assembly GCA_041742675.1 of Gemmatimonadaceae bacterium. Classification (GTDB taxonomy): domain Bacteria; phylum Gemmatimonadota; class Gemmatimonadetes; order Gemmatimonadales; family Gemmatimonadaceae; genus JAABRT01. Next base: position 54 of record JBGTOG010000148.1, read on the forward strand.
GCGCCTTCCGGCCTATGCAACGTTTTTCATTGAGGACAGACTGATCGGCCTGCACAGGGAGAGTGAGGAGGGCCATGTGTATCTGGATGTCATGCGGCTCAGTCTGCCTCAGCGATAGCTTGCGCTCTTGATGACGTTTGCACGACTACAACACGCCCCCGTCTCGCCCAGCTGCGAGACGGGGGCGTGTTGTGTTGCAACGGTGCGGTGCGGGGGCGCATGACATTACATCGCTTCACGTGGGGCGTGTTGCGCTGCAAGCGAACATGCCCGCGCTGTAATGCCAGCGCAGACTTCCGTGACATTCGCTAAAGGTCCAGCGCGTTGCTGCCGACAGCCCCACCTGTGCGTCATGCGCCCGACGGACGTCCGATCGGATCCGCGCGCGTGGCGCTCCTATCCGTCACCTAATCGCTCGTCTTCCGACACAGGAGCTGTTGTATGCCCCAGTCGTTTGTCCGTCGTACGTCCTTCGCCGTTGCGCTCGCCGCGGCCGTGCTGGCTATTGGCCCGTTTGCCACGACCGCGCACGCGCAGGATGACCGCGTGTACGCCCTGGCCGACCTGCAGTCGCCGCCCAAGCTGCGCTCAACGGCCGACGCCGGCCGCACGATTCAGGAGTCGTATCCCGCAGACCTGAAGCGTCGCGGTGTGGGCGGGATGGTCGAAGTGCAGTTTGTAGTAGACGAGAAGGGTGACGTCGTAACCGGCTCCATCGAAATCCTCGATGCGACGCAGACCCAGCTCGGCGAAGCGGCCAAGGTGGCGGCCGCGAAGCTCAAGTTCAACCCGGGCAAGGCCGGCGGTGCCGCGGTCAAGAGCAAGGTGGTCCTGCCGATCATCTACAAGGCGAACTAACTCTCAACGCCTCGCGCTCCATCGGACGCGAAACAGCCCCGGCATCTTCACGGATGCCGGGGCTGATTTGTCACCGGGCAGATGGTCAGCGGTCGCACGACGCCCGCTCGCCCCTTAGCTTGCCTCCCTATGCCCATGCGCGAAAAACTCGATAGGCTCGCCGCCGCCCGTGTGGCCGCCGAGCAGGGCGGAGGCGCAGAGCGCCTCGCCACGCAACATGCCAAAGGCAAGCTGTCGGCCCGGGAACGGCTCGACGTCTTGCTTGATGAAGGCTCGTTTACCGAACTCGATCGCTTCGTCACCTCGCGGTCGCTCGGTGAATGCGAGACGCCAGTCTACGGCGACGGCGTCGTCACGGGCTACGGTCGCATCAACGGTCGTCTTGTGTATGTGTTCTCGCAGGACTTTACCGTCTTTGGCGGTTCTCTTTCCGAGGCACACGCGGCGAAGATCTGCAAGGTCATGGACCTCGCACTGCGAAACGGCGCACCGATGATCGGGCTCAATGACTCCGGCGGCGCGCGCATTCAGGAAGGCGTGGTGTCGCTCGGTGGTTACGCCGACATTTTTCTGCGCAATACGATGGCGTCAGGTGTGATCCCGCAGATCTCGGCGATTCTCGGACCGTGTGCTGGTGGTGCTGTGTACTCGCCCGCGATCACCGATTTCATCTACATGGTGCGCAAAACGAGCTACATGTTCGTCACGGGCCCGAACGTGGTGAAGACAGTGACGCACGAAGACGTCACCATGGAGCAGCTTGGCGGCGCCGATACGCACGCGGGTACCAGCGGCGTCGCGCACTTTGCGCACGATTCCGAGCTGGAAACACTGCAGGCGATTCGCGAGCTGTTCCGCTTTGTACCGTCCAACAATGTGGACGACCCGCCACGCGGCGCCGGCACCGACCCGGTCACTCGGCGCGACGAAGCACTGCTGGATCTGGTGCCCGATCATCCGAATCAGCCCTACGACATGCGTGATGTGCTGCGACGCATTGTCGATGACGGCGAGTTCTATGAAGTGCAGCCCGACTACGCGGCGAACATCCTCGTGGGCTTCACCCATCTCGGCGGACACAGTGTGGGCATCGTCGCCAATCAGCCCGCCGTGTTGGCCGGCGTACTCGATATCGATGCATCGCTCAAGGCCGCGCGCTTTGTGCGCTTTTGCGATTGCTTCAACATTCCGATTGTCACGTTTGAAGATGTGCCAGGTTTCCTGCCCGGACTGACGCAGGAGCACGGCGGCATCATCAAACACGGCGCGAAGCTGCTCTATGCCTACTGCGAAGCCACCGTACCCAAGCTCACGGTGATCACACGCAAGGCGTACGGCGGCGCGTACGATGTGATGAGCTCCAAGCACATTCGCGGTGATGTGAACCTGGCCTGGCCGACAGCAGAAATTGCGGTGATGGGACCCAAGGGTGCCGTGGAGATTCTGTACCGCAAGGAGATCGCATCCGCGCCAGACCCAGCGGCCGCACTCGACGCGCGCGTGGCGGAGTACACGGAGAAGTTCGCCAATCCGTACAATGCCGCCGCGCGCGGTTACGTGGACGATGTCATCGATCCGCGCGATACCAGGCCTCGCCTGATCGATGCACTCTCCACGCTGCGCAGCAA
>JBGTOG010000153.1:0-16569 GCA_041742675.1 Gemmatimonadaceae bacterium
TCCGTCAGTGCGAGTGCCGCTCTTTCCGGTAGTGCCCCTGATGTTTATCGCCGCCACGTTGTTCCTGATCGTCAATGCGATCATGGACCCGGGCGCACGGTGGGGGACGCTGGCGGTGCTTGGGGTGATTGCGGCGGGAATTCCTGTGTACTTCATGACAGTGGGCCGCCGTTCCTGACCACGCTGTAGCAGCAACGATCTGCGTTGGCACCGCGACCATCTGCGTTTGCACCACGACCAGCTGCGTTTGCGCCGCGACGGAGCAGCGGTGAATCCAATCACCAACGCGCCACAGCCGCGCTTCGATGCGCGGCGCACGTCGTCGTGACGCGGCGGTTACATGACGGCGTTGATTGCGATCTCGGGTGACCTGTACCTTTGGAACGTATTAACATTCCGCGCCATGGGTCGGGCTACCTGTGCACGGCTCCTGCAGTATCAGATTTCTTTGGAGTACACTCATGCATTGTATCACACGTCGATTGGTGTTTGCAATCGCCGCCTCACTCGCCGCTTCGCTCGGCCTCGCGCCTCTTGAAGCACAGGTCACCACCGCATCCATGCGCGGCGTCATTACAGGCGAAAACAACGCGCCGCTCGAAGCCGCTCGCGTCGAAGCCCTCCACGTGCCGTCCGGCACCCGCTACGGTACGACGTCGCGGGCCGACGGAAGTTTCTTCCTTCCAGGCATGCGGGTTGGTGGACCGTACGAAGTAGCGGTTATGCGCATCGGGTATGAGCGCGCGACACGAGACGGCATCCTGATTTCGCTTGGTGCTGCCACGGACGTCAACTTCTCCATGTCGCAGGTCACCACCCGGATCGCCGGCGTCACCGTAACCGGCGAATCCGGCCTTATCAGCTCTGCGCGCACAGGTGCTGCGACCGCGGTGGCGACAGAGCAGATCGAACAACTCCCCACGATCTCGCGTCGTCTCGGGGATTTCATACGGCTTACACCGCAGGCCAGCGGCAACTCGTTCGCCGGCACCGACCCCCGTCTGAACAACATCACGGTAGACGGCTCGTACTTCAACAACTCGTTTGGACTCGGTCCGGTACCCGGTGCACGCACCAACGTAGCGCCGATTTCGCTTGACGCCATTGAGCAGGTGCAGGTGAACATCGCGCCGTTTGACGTGCGCCAGAGCAACTTCACCGGCGCGGCGGTCAATGCGGTGACGAAGAGTGGTACGAATGAGGTCAAGGGCTCGCTGTACTATCTCACGCGGAATCAGGATCTTGTTGGCACGCAGGCCGGTGCCAACCCCTTCGACCCGGGTGTGAACCAGTTCAGCAATATCGGCGTGACGCTTGGCTTCCCGATTCTCAAGGACAAGCTGTTTTTCTTCGGAAGCTTCGAGGATGACGGAAACACGCGGCCGGCGACGAACTTCACTGCCAACACCGGCGGCGAGACAGTAGGGGGCACCAAGACGCGTGTGCTGCAAAGCGATCTGGACCAGTTGAGCAGCTTCCTGCAACAGAACTTCAACTACACGACTGGTGGCTATCAGGGGTACGACGCGGAGACGCCGTCACGCCGTATTCTGGGCAAGGTCGATTACAACCTGAACGAGAACAACAAGTTCAGCGTGCGCTACTCGGAGCTGCAGTCGTCCGCTGACGAAATTGCCTCCAACTCCAACTCGCTCGGCTTTGGTGGTCGCCGTACCAACACCAACGCCCTTAATTTTCAGAACACCAATTACAGCATTCTTGAGAACCGCAGCTCGCTCGTTGGTGAGTGGAACTCCACGTTCGGCGGCAACAAGGGCAATCAGCTCATTATCGGCTATGACAAGAGCGACGAGAGCCGCGACGTGCCCGGTGAGCTCTTTCCGCTGGTCGATATCCTCGAGGGCGGTGCGACCTACACGTCGTTCGGCCGCGAGCCCTTTTCGCCGGCCAACGAGCTGCGTTACAACAGCTTCCAGCTGCAGAACAACTTCACAATCTACGGGAACAAGCACGAAACCACATTCGGCCTAAGCTTCGAGCGCTACAGGTCGGAGAATTCGTTCTTCCCTGGTTCGCAGAGCGCGTATGTGTACAACTCACTCGCGGATTTTTACACGGACGCGAACGATTTTCTCGCGAACCCCAATCGCACGACCTCGCCGGTTCAGCTGAATCTCTTTCAGGTGCGCTGGTCGAACATTCCAGGATTGGACAAGCCAATCCAGCCACTGGAAGTGAACTACACCGGCGTCTATGCGCAGGATCAGTGGCGGGTGCGCAACAACCTGACACTCACCTATGGTCTTCGGATTGAAGTGCCGGTATTTGGCGAGACAGGTTTCACGAATGCGCAGGCGGATGGCTTGACATTCCGCGATGGCGACGGCAACCCTGTGCAGTACCAGTCCGGCAAACTGCCAGACGCGAACCCGCTCTTCTCCCCGCGCTTTGGCTTTAACTGGGACGTGAACAGCGACCGCCGCACGCAGGTGCGCGGCGGAACGGGCGTCTTTACCGGACGCCCCGCGTACGTATGGATTTCCAATCAGATCGGCAATACCGGTGTGCTCACGGGATTTGAAGAACGCACGAGCACGAACGCGCGGCCGTTCCATCCCGATCCGGACCGCTACAAGCCGCAAACGGTGACCGGTGATCCGGCCTCGCAGTATGAACTCGCGCTTACGGAAAAGTCTTTCCGTTTCCCGCAGATCTGGCGCACGAATCTGGCCATCGATCAGCAGCTTCCGTTCGGCCTCGTGGGAACGGCAGAGTTTCTCTACAGCCGCGATGTGAACGGTATCAACTACATCAACGCGAACCTTCCCGAGCCCACCAGCTTCACGGGCGCGGACACTCGCCCGCGCTGGACGCCCAGCAATCGACTCAACAGCAACGTTATCCGCAACGTGGTGCTGCAGAATCAGGCAGTAGGCTATTCCTACAACGCGGCTGCATCGCTTGAGCGTGCGTTTGCCAATGGGTTTTTTGCCAAGGCGGCCTACAGCTATGGCATGGCGCGCAACACCGTAGACCCTGGCTCCATTGCATCGGGCTCATTCAACGGCAATCCGCACGCCGGCGATCCGAACAACCCGGGTCTTGGTATCTCGGCTAACGCAGCGGGTCACCGCTTCTTCGGCGCAATGACCTACAAGAAGCAGTATTTTGGTTTCGGCGCGACTGGCGTTTCGTTGTTCCTCGAGGGTCGAAACGCTGGCCTCGGATCGTATCGGTACACGGGCGACCTCAACAACGACGGTGGAAACGCCAACGATCTGCTGTATATCCCGCGCAACGTCGAGGAGATGAATTTTGAGCAGTACACGCTGCCCGCGAATCAGGGGGGCACCACCTTTACGGTGGCCCAGCAGGAAGCGGCCTGGGAGGCGTACATTCAGCAGGATGAGTATCTCCGCGGTCGACGTGGTTTGTACGCGGAACGCAACGGATTTTTCCTGCCCATGGTCTACAGCACTGACGTGAGCGTCACGCAAGACGTGTTCACCAACATTGCCGGGCGACGGAACACATTGCAGGTCCGTCTGGACATTTTGAACTTCGGCAACATGCTCAACAGCGACTGGGGCACTGGTGTCCGGCTGGTGCAGGAGCAGCCACTGGTGGCTCGGGGCGCCGACGGCAGTGGTGCGGCCCGTCATCGCTTCCGCAACGTGGGACAGAATCTGTTGCCCGCGCAAACATTTGAGCGCACCGCCGGACTGAACGATGTGTGGCGTATGCAGCTTGGGGTTCGCTACATCTTCAACTGAACCGGCTGGCGGCGAACCAGCGAATAGGCGAGCCGGGAACCGCAACCGTTTCATCAGGATGATAAATGGCTAAACAGTCCGCCCTCGGTCCTCACGGTCCGGGGGCGGATTGCCGTTCTGCCCGATCATGCGGCTTGCGAGTCATGGGGCCAACCGTTTCGTTTGTATCGAGCGTTACAATCCAGTGACAAACATGACGCGCTCTTCGACTGCACGACCCGCTTTCTTGCGTACTGCAGTCGTCCATCTCTGAGTCAGACGCGTAGTCCAACCCTCTTCGAATGCCCGAGATTATGAGGTTCCTCCTTCGCCACCCCAGCCCGCATCGGGTCCTTCGCAGATCCGCCGCCGTGATGGTGGCAGTGGCAGCGATGGCACTCGGCGCGTGCGATGAAGCCGTCGCCCCGGCGGGCGCATCCGCCGCGGTCGACGTGCGCGTCTACCTCGACCGCGATGCGTCCGGCACCTTTACCGCCGCCGACAGCGGCCTATCCGGTATCATCCTCACGCTTTCGCCGACCGAAGGTACGGGTGCGTCGGCTGAGGCAACGTCTGACGCCCAGGGCGTCGCCACCTTCCCCGAAGTGGCGCCTGGCTCGTACAACGTTGCGCTGCCATCCTCGGCGCCGACGGGGACGGTCCTCGCGACGTCCAGCTCGCCGCGCGTTGTGGTGAGCGCGATCGGGCAGGTCACCGCGCCGGAGATACGCTACAGCTGGATTCCCGGCAGCATTTCTGGCCGAATCTTTCGCGACAATGACGCATCGGGCAGCTTCACCGAGGGCGATACACCCGGCGCCGGACTGTACGCGGTGCTGTCGCGAAGCGGGACGCGCGTGGACTCCGTTACGACCGATACCGAGGGGCGCTTCAGCTTTCCATTCCTGACGCCCGACAGCTACTCGCTGCGCCTCGAAAATCCAGGGTCGATCACCTACGCCGACGGCGCCACTCGCACGGTGGTGGTGAGCGCCGGCGGATCGAGTTCCATATCGGCAATCTTCACGGGCGCGCTGGTGATTCCGATCGCCGAGGCGCGCACGCGTCCGAACGGTGCCGCAGTGGCCGTGGTGGGCAACGTCACGGTTCGGCCGGGCCGATTCACGTCCGGCTCGGGCGGTGTCAACTCCGAGATTTTTGTGCAGGACGCCACGGGTGGTATTTCGGTGTTCACGGTGCCAACGGCTGACAGTGCCACGCTGCAGCTTGGAGATGAAGTGGAGGTGTCCGGTACGATGGGCACCTTCAACGCCCAGCGGCAAATCGCGTCGTCACCTCGCGTGGTGCGCCGCGGTCCGGGCACGGTGCCGACGGCCGTGTTGCAGACGGCGGCGCAGGCCATTGCGCTGACGCGCGATGGTCAGCTGATTCGCATCACCAATCTGACGGTTGATTCTCTCCAGTCCGGGACCAACCCGGCCTTCACGGTCTTTACGAGCGACGCATCGGGCCAGGTGTTCCAGATCCGCAACTCTGGCGCCAATACCGGGTTGACGCGCGCCAACTTCGTGGTCGGCAATCGCTACAACGTGACCGGCGTGCTTTCGCGCTTCAACGCGACCGCGCAGCTTCGTATTCGCTCAATCGAAGACCTGGAACTTGGCGCGGCGATCACGCCGATCGCCACGGCGCGTGCCGGTGCCACAGGTACCATCTTCACGATCGCCGGACGGCTCACCGTGCCACCCGCCGCGATGCCATCGAGCGGCACGAATACCACGAACTCCGAGCTGTGGGTGCAGGATGCTACGGGAGGCATCGCGGTCTTCTCGGTGCCAACCGCGGACACAACGGTCTACGAGCTGGGAAATACGGTAGAGGTTACCGGAACACGCGGCGCGTTCAGCGGACAGTTCCAGCTTACGTCGCCCACGGTGGTCCGCACCGGCACCGGCTCGCCCGTTGCGCCGGTTTCGCAAACCATTACCGAGATTCAGGCGCGTACGCTGGAAGGACAGCTGGTCACGGTGAGCGGCTTCACGGTCAACACGATCGGCGGTGGCACGTCAGCAGCGTTCAATGTTGATGGGACTGTGGATGGCACACCGCTTCGCGTCCGGGTGAGTGGCGCGCTGCGCGGTCTTTCTCGCGGCAGTTTCACAGTGGGCAATACCTACACTGTGACCGGTATTCTCACTCAGAACAGCAATGTCACGCAGATCAAACTGCGCTTTGCCAGCGACCTTACGCCCTGATGACTAACTCATTCAAGTATCCGCGCGCCTCTCGCCTCGTGCCGCTGCTCGCGGCCGTGGCGATGCTGGCGTCTTGCGTTGACGATCCGGAGCCGGTGTCACCGGTATCAGAAACCGGTCGCGTGGCCGGACTGCTCTTCTTCGATCGCGACAACAACAATGTGTACACGCCCACCGCCGGCGACTCGGTGATGCCGGGTGTCACGGTGCGACTGCTCGAACGCGGCACCAGCACGGTGCTGGCCAGCACCACGACCGGCGCAGACGGGCGGTACAGTATCGACGCGCCCGTTGGCACCCACGATCTTGACGTGGTGCGCAGCTCGCAAATCATCGCCAACCAGTTCATCTGGTGCGGAGCGCGGCCGAGTGTGTACCGCAATGAAGAAACGTTTGTGGCCACGCCGCTCAAGTTTGGCTGTGTAGTGCGCATCAACGCGGCCAAGCAGAATCCGATTGGTACCACCGTCACGATCGCCGGTATCGTCACGGCGCAGCCGGGCCGCTACCGCACACAGAACGACAACTTGTATCTGCAGGACCTCACGGGTGGCATTCAGCTCTTTGGCGTCTCTCCCGCGCTCGGATTGCTGGAAGGCGACAGCATTGAGGTGACCGGTGAGCTGGGCGCGTTCCGCACGCAGTTTCAGCTACTCTCGCCGCGTGTGGCGCCGAACATTCGCCGCGGCGCCGAGGTACCGGCACCGGTGCAGCTGACAACGGCGCAGCTGGTCGGCATCACGAATCAGCTGTCACCCAATGTGGGACGCCTCGCGCAGGTTCGCAAAGTCACCGTTGGAGCGTTCCCGGGCGTCAACGTGCCCGGCAACGCCGTGATCAATGATGGTTCCGGCGCCGGCGTCATGCGCCTGGACGGAGCCGCGGCAACGACCATTGGCACCACGCGCTTCGCGGCCGGTGCCTGTTACGATATCACTGGCATTGTCGGGTTCTTCGACAACGCGACGCAGTTGCAGCCGCGTGGCCCGTTCGATGTGACGGAGGTTCCGTGTTCCTGAATCAGGTTCGCCCGCGCGTAATGACGCGCCTGGCTGATATGCGCTCGCGTATCGCGAGTCTTGGTGCGGTTGCTTTGTTTGCGGTGATCGGCGCACTGTCGCCGGTTCACGCGCAGGAAACGACCGGCTCCATTCGTGGTGTCGTGACGGGCGCTGATGCGTCGCCCCTTGTCGGTGCCGTGGTAACGGCTACCAATACGGAAACCGGATTGCTTCGCAATGCGAGCGTGAGCGACGACGGTTCGTATGTAATTCGCCTGCTGCCCTCCGGTACCTATCGCGTGTCGGTGCGTCGCATCGGCAGCCAGCCGCAGGAGCGGACGGGCATTCGCGTCACGGTTGGCACGACCACGGCGCTGAACTTCTCGCTCGCTGACGCGGCGGCACAGCTTGGCGCGGTCACGGTCACTGGTGGTGCGCTGCGCATTGACGTGGCCGACGGCGGTTTCAAACAGAACGTGTCGCAGGAAGAAATCCAGAACCTGCCCACGCTCGGCCGCGACTTCACCGACTTCATCGCCCTGTCGGGACTGGTGAGCCCCATCCCCGAAGAGACCACCGGTGGCCAGTTTGCCATTGCCGGCGCGCGTCCATCGCAGACCAACGTGCAGCTGGACGGTGTGGATGCGAACAACACGTTCTTTGGTGAGAATCGCGGTGGCAGTCGCATTCCGTTCAACTTCTCGATCGAGTCGGTGAAGGAGTTCCAGCTCATCACGAACGGCTTTGACGTGGAGTACGGCAACTACGCCGGCGGCATCATCAACATCGTGTCCAAGGGCGGTACGAATACGTTCCGGGCAACCGGCTACGGCAACTACCGGGGCGAGGCGCTTACCGCCGAGAACTTCAACGGCACGCCCGTGAACAACTTCCAGGCTCAGCAGTTCGCGTTTCAGGCGGAAGGACCGCTGATTCGCGACAAGCTGTTCTGGCTGGTGTCGGTTGACGGGCAGCGTCGCCGCGAGCCGTTTGTGCCACTCGGGCCTCGCAACCTGATCACCACGGCTGAAGACCTCGAGCGTCGTGCGGCCGCGTTCCCCGACTCGGCGGCGCAGCTGCTTGGCCAGGCCGTACGCACGCGCACGACGGCCGATTCGCTGGGTCGTTTCTTCAGCATTCTGGAGAACCAGTACGGCATCACGAACGCCGCTGGCGCCTACGACGAGTTTTCCACGCGCAACGACGTGATCACCCTGTTCGCGCGTCTCGACTGGAACATCAACGAGCGGCATCGCTTCTCGCTGCGCAATAACTGGTCAGACTACGACAACGGCAACGAGACCTTTTCCGGCACCCTTATTGGTGGGCTGTCGCAGGCCGAAGCGTTTCAGAATCGCACCAACTCGGTGGTCGGCGAACTCACGAGCGCCTTCAGCGATCGCGTGTCAAACGTGTTCCGTTTCCAGTATTCCACCGAGGATCGGCCGCGTGTGGGCAACGACCTCAAGCCACAGCTTCGCGTGAACAACGTGAACACCGGCGCGGCGTACGCGTGGGGTGGCAACAACCTTGCATTCCGGAATCGCCTGATTGAAAACAAGGTGCAGCTGGTGAACAACACCTCGGTCGAGCTTGGCGCCCACACGCTCAAGTTCGGTACGAACAATATCTTTGCGCACTACGAAAACGATTTCTGGGCATCGGGGTCGGGATTTTACACCTTCGACAACCTCGAGGCGCTTGAGAATTTTCGGCCCCTGCAGTACCGGCGCGGCGTGCGGGCGGACGGCACACCGCCGCGCGCCGTTTTCGATGTCCAGGAATACTCTGTTTACGCGCAGGACCAGTGGCGTGTGACACCGCGCCTTATCGCGAACCTCGGTTTGCGCTACGACTATTCGCGCTTCGGAGATGCGCCGGGCCGTGTGGTCGACGCGGAGCGCGCGTTCGGCATTGAGTCCGGGCTTGCGCCGGTTGACAAGAACAACATTTCACCACGCGTGTCCATTGCCTGGGATCGCAGCGGTGACGCCAGTGAAGTGTTCCGGGCCGGCTTTGGTCTGTTCTACGGCCGCCTGCCGGCGGTGCTGGGGTCAAACGTCGGCATTACGGATGTTCCGCTTCAGGATCTGGTTTGCACAGGCAGCGCCTCCGACGGTGACGCGAACGCGCCGCCACCTCTCCAGAATTACCGGGATTGGGCGGCCAACGGTGACGATAATCCGTTCAACTGTGCCGGCGCGGCAGGCGTCGGGGGCATCCCGTCGTTCTCGTTCTGGACGCGCGGCTTTGAAATTCCGGAGACGTACCGCGGCAACGTTGGCTACGAGCGCCAGCTTGGTGACCGTACGCGCGTGTCGGCCGACTATCTCTACGCGATGACGTCGAACTTGTACACGGTGCGAAACCTCAACCTTCGCCAGCCACTGTTCTCGCTGGCGAACGAAGGCGGCCGGCAGATCTTCGTGCCGGTCGAACGCTTCACGCCAAACGCGGCGGCCGGCAACGATCGCCTGCTCAATACCGATTTCGGCAACGTCTTTCAGAACTTCTACGACGGACGCGCGCGCTCGCACGTGGCCACGTTCAACCTCGATCATCGCCTTGGTACCGAGTCGTCGGTGCGCGCTTCCTATACGTACACGACGGCGTCGGACAACAGCTCGTTCTCGTGCTGCACGAGCAACGCTGGCTGGACCGACACGCGCGTCGGTGCGGCGGGACCAAATGATATCGGTGGCATTGGCGATACGGATCGCGGCTGGGGCCCGTCCGCATTTGTGCGGAATCACACGGTGGTGCTGTCCGGTTTCACGCGGTTGCCACTCGGATTCCGCCTGAGCGGCATCTATCGCTTGCAGAGCGGCACGCCGTGGAGTCCGGAGCAGGGCGGCGATCTGAACGGCGACGGTATCAACTTCAACGACCGGCCGTTCATCTTTGCCCCGGAGAATTTCCCGGTGGCCATTCCCACCAACGTCACCGGCGCCACCGCCCAGGCCGAATACGTCGCGGCTCAGCGTGAGGTGTATCGCGGCTACCTCGACGCCAACCCCTGTGTGGGCGATTACGTCGGGCAGATCATTCCGCGCAACACCTGCCGCCAGCCCTGGTTCAATCGCCTCGACCTCTCGCTGCGCAACCGCATTCCCACGCGCAGTGGTCAGTACGCGGAGCTCTCCTTTGATTTCTTCAACGTACTGAACGGCTTGAACAGTGCGTGGGGGCGCTATCAGTCCGTGTCTGCCCAGCGCCGCAACCTGATGGTCCCCGTGTCATACGATGCCAACGAAGAGACGATCCGCTACAATCTGACCGAGATCTTCGGTGATCCGACGCCACTGGGCAACAACCTCCTGCTGCAGTTCAGCATGCAGGTTGGTGTGCGGTACGTGTTCTGATCCACTGAGCTGAAAACAAACACGCCCCCGCTGCGCACTGGCGCAGCGGGGGCGTGTTGCATGTCCCGGGAGTGGTTGTCATCCGTCCCCGTAGAGCACGACGCCCATCAAGCGTGTGCAGTTCCTCTGTGTCCTCCGCCCTCTGTGGTTCACGGCGTTGCTGTTGAACAGCACCGCGGGCGCGCGGGGTGTCTACAACCGTCGCGCAAGAAGGCCGTGCAGTGGCGGAGGGGAAGCGGTCGATGAAAACTGCAACAGCATTTACCACAGAGGGCGCGGAGAGCACAGAGGAACTGCGCGGCGTGTGTTGGTGATTGGCTGGGAAGCGGCACTGTGTTCGTGGTTGCTGTCCCGCTCGACACTCTGTGGTGAACGCCGGTGCTGTTCCGCCGACGCCGATCAGTTCAACGGAAACGACGGGATCAAATCCAGCAGCTCCGGCCAATCGATGTACGGATTGCGATTGCCTTGCGCGCGAAAAATGCCGTCATTGCGCGCGCGCTCCCAGTTGTCAGGCGGATCCTCGCGCGCCCACGCCACGATCAGATCACGCTCAAACGCGAAATTCTGCACACTGTAACCGCTTGGGCGCTGCGTATTGTAGCGCGTATAGAAGTATAGAATCGCGCGCGCGATATCTCCGCGCTTGCTCGGACGCGGCTCGAACACGATCTGGCCGCCGTTCCCGTTGGCGTAGCCAAGACGGCTCACATCGCCAGGCGTGGGCGGGTTACTGCTCGTCCAGAGGACCGTGCCGCGCACCAGTCCGAAGGGAAAGTTGGAACGCTGTGAGTTGGCGTTTTCGTCGCTCGAGAACAGATGGTGCAAATCACTCAGCGATGGATCGTTGTCGGCACCGCGACTGCGGGGCCACACGTGCTCGGTATTGATGTTGCTCGCCGCAGCGCTCGCACGCGTCGTGACGCCCACAGCCTCCCGACCCGTGTACAAGTCCACAATCCACGTGCGATCGCCGCGGTCAATAAACGCGTAGAGCGAATCGCGCGCGAAGGTGTAGCCGAGCACGCGCTGATCACGAATGATCGTGTGTACCGCCGACAGCAGGGCAGTCCCGCATCGATTGCGCGCCGTATTGTAGTAGCCACTCGCAACGGCCGGCGGCGCGGTGGTGCAGGTGTTTGGTGGTGGCGTTGGCTCAGTGCTGCTTTCACCGCCGGCGCAGCCCAGGGAAAGCGTGAACAGCGCCAGTGCGGCGGCGCGAGCAGAATGCAATCGGAACGACAACATCAACAACCTCAGAAGACGCGCAGATTGATATAGCGGCGTGGATTGGCTTTCACGTCAGCGACCAGCGCATCCAGTCGCAACAGCAGGGAATCCACCCGTGCGTACACCGTGGGATCATTGAGCAGTTTCGCCGCGGTCCCCGGTCCGGAATCGACCTTGTTCAGAATAGAACCCAGCTGCAGGCGGGTTTGTTCGAGGTCGCTCGAGAGTTGCGCGAGATTTGCGCTGGTGGTGCGAAATGCACGCAGCGTCGAGTCCACCACCGTGGAATCCACGGCGGCGAGCGTCGAGCGCAGTTGTGATTGCGTTCGCGAGAGTTCACGCGATTGTTCAGTCGCGACCGATGTCAGCTGCGCAAGCAGCGTGGTCAGCTCGGTCGTGGCCTTGCGCAGCTCCGCGATGCCGCCGCCCGTGACAAATTCATCCCGCACGGACGACGCGATGGCTTCAACTTCCGCCGCAATCGAGTCTGCCTTGGTGAGCACATCGCCAGTGGTTGGCGTGCCTTTTCCCGTAGGAATTGTATCGCCCTGCGACATGTATGTCGTCACGGAGCGCTCAGGGCTGAGTGCAATGAGCTGATCGCCAAAAATGCCGTTGGGTTCAACGGCAGCCGTGGTGCCCACGGGAATCTGGTACTCCTTCTCCACCGCCATGGTCACCAGCAGCGTTCCGTTGGGCACCAGTTCGACCTTGCGCACAAACCCGACATTCACGCCTGCCAGCAGAATGGGCTGTCCGTTCTTGAGGCCGGCCCCCCACGGGAACAGTGCGTACATCGGGTATCCGCTGGTGAGACCGCCGCGTGCAAGCCACACGGTGCCAGCAACACCCACCACCACCGTAAAGATGAGCATCAGCCCCACGAGCACTTCGTCACGACGTATCATTCGACTAGTCCACTGTCATTCGGGAAAACAACGCTGCCGCGCGCACTCTACGCCTGAATGAACGGCGCGAAGATAGCAGCCACGATGGCATCGAGCGTAAGAATCGCCACAGATGTGATGACCACGGCGGTGGCCGTCGCCTGGCCGACGCCCTCGGCGCCAGCCTTGGCGATGTAGCCCTGATACGAACACACAAACGCGATCGCGCCGCCGAAACACGTCGCCTTGATCAGGCTGTATACCACCTGAAACGGGGCAAACGCTATGCGCAGCCCTTCCACAAAATCGAGCGTTCGCACGTCAGTCGCCAAGATGAGTGTGAGCCACGCACTCACCAGCGCCGCCGTGTTGGCGAGCATCGTCAGCGCCGGTAGCATCACCAGCGCCGCCAGTACGCGCGGCAGTGACAGAAACGCAATTGGATTGTAGGCCAGCGTTTCCAGCGCGTCGATCTGCTCAGTGACCCGCATGGTTCCAATTTCCGCCGTCATGCGAGCGCCCACGCGCCCGGTCAGCACAAGCGCTGTGAGCAGCGGCCCTAGTTCAAGCACGATGCTCTGTCGCGCGATCAATCCGACAGCCGACACCTGCACACCCGGAAAGAGCTGAAAGCGCGTCTGAAACGCGGTGACACCACCCAGAAATCCGGCCACAATGATGGTGAGCAACACGGATTCCACGCCAATCACGCGCATCTGCCGGATCGTTTCGCGCGGCCACGTGTCGGTCTCCGTCACCGCGCGCAGGATGTCCCGCAGATAGTAGCCATACTCGCCCACACTGCTCAGCGTGTGGCGCACCGCGCCGTGCAACGTGCGCCAGGTTGCGTCGAGCATCAGGTCACGTCCGCACGCGGGCGAGCAGCACCAGGGCTACACTGCCAACCAGAATGTTGGGAAACCAGGCTGCCAGCTCAGGGGACACGAGCCCCGACTTGCCGACGGCCTTGGTGAGTTGGATGAGTACCAGAATCGTTACCGTGGTTGCGAGGCTGACCGCCACCCCATAGGCCGTGCCACCGCGTTTGGTGCTGGTGGCCAGTGGTGCGCCGAACATCGCAATAAGAATACACGTGACCGGAATGGACAGCTTGAGCATACGCTCCACGCGCAATCCGCGCACGTCGGCGCCTGCACGCTCCAGCGTTGCAATGAAGCGGGACAGCTGCGCAAACGTCATTTCGTCAGGCACACGGTCCGATGCCCGCAACTCGGTGGGGGTCTCCACCATCGAACCGTCGATCATGGAATCGAACGCGATGACCAGATCCTGCTGTCGGTCGGGCATCAGATGCATGTGACCGTCCTGCAGCACCCAGCCGCGCTCCGCCGTCCACGTGGCCTGCGACGCCGCCACGAGACGATTGGGCACCAGCGAATCGCCGCGCTGCTCCGACTCCACCGACTGCATGGTGCCTTCGAGCACGTTAAGAAACGTCGCACGAATGACGCGTCCTTCTTCGGCACCGAACACGAAGTTGTAACGCGTGGTGTTGGACTCGTTGCACGCGGCGGATCCCGCCGACGGCGCCGCGCCACTTCGGCAGGTCTCGCGCAAGAGTTCATTGCGGATCGCATTGGCCGGTGGTGAGAGCTCGCCAATCACCAGACCCAGCGCCGCCGCGAACACCGAGAGTACAAAGATCGGTCGCACCACGCGATGAAAGCTCATCCCCGATGCCTTCGCTGCAGTCAGCTCGGCGTGACGCGTAAAGCCACCGACGGAGAAGACCGTCGCAAACAGCACCGCGGCGGGGAGCACCTTGTACATCGTGTCCGGCAGGTAATACCAGTAGCTGAGCAGGATATCGAGTGCTGGAACGTCACGCTCGCTGTACTTGCGCAGGTTGTCCACCAGATCGACGATGAACACCAGCAAGGGGAACCCCACACTGGTCACGGCGAAGATGCGCAAAAACTCGGTGGCAACATAGCGGTCGAGCGGCCGCAAGAGCCGCCAACGACGACGTGGTGCCGCTTCCGGTGACGCGCTCATGCCGTCGCGCCCGAGGTTCTGGTGGCGCCCGTACGGATTTTGAGCGCACGGCGAGCCTTGCGATTGGCCCACCAGTCTCGAATGCCGCCGCCGCGAGATCCTTCTGATGATTTTTCCACGCGAAGCAGCAGTACCAGCCCCGCCAGCGTGAAGATCACATTCGCTGCCCACATCGCGATCACGGGATCAAGCCGCCCTCTGTCTGCCAGCACTTCGCCGGCCATCAGGCATACGTAATAGGCGCCAAAGACCACAAGCGAAACACCAATCGTCACGCCCACGCCGCCGCGCGGAAACCGCAGCGCAATCGGCGGGCCGAAGAGCACAAAAACAAAGCACGCCATGGAGATCGCAAACTTCTTCTGCACCTCCACCGAATATTTGCTCATCTCCAGCAGCGCGATCTGCAACGACTCAGGAGTCACGGCAAACATGGCGCCGCCGAGGCGGGCGGAGTCACTGCTCGCGGCCAGCGCGCGTGCGCGCGCCGCATTGATGCTGTCCGCGGCTGGACCCATATCGGGCGCATCCAGCTGGATTCCGCCGGGTCCTTGCATCGACAGGGGCAGTCCGTCCGGTCCAACCGTGGGAAGTGGCAGCCCGTCCGGTCCAACCGTCGGCATGGGCATACCGCCCGGCAGTGGCTGTGGCATGATCACCGTGGGCGGCGCGGGCGCGACCAGGCTGTCCTGACGCAGCGAATCTCTCCGCATCGAGTCCCGGGCAAGGCTGTCGCGGCGCGCGCTGTCCTGCGCGGCGATCGCCCGACGGATCGAATCCTGCCGTATGGAGTCCTGCCGGAAAGAATCCTGTCCGAACGGCACCTCCGCCGCTTCGGCCGTCTTCGGCGTAAACAACGACGGAATCGTGACGCAGTACAGCCGCGCCAGCCCGCCGTGCGCCGGTCGCGGTTTCGGAACGCGCAGCACGGAATCGGTGGATTCATCAGCGCGGGCGCGCAACTGCGCAATCCAGCGCTGGCGCCGCTGCTCGTAGTCGGTCGCGCGGCGTTCGTACTCCGTCTGCAACTCGCAGATGCCCTGCTCACGCTCGCTCTTGAACTTGCCTTCCCTGGAGCTGGCCGAGAAGCCGCGGGCGAAATCGTTTACCCGCAGCACCTGTTCACGAAAGAATGTGCGCTGCAGCCGACGTGAGTCGCCCGAGGGAAACTGCAACTGCTCGCCATCGTACAGCACGAGCTGCATGTCGACACTGTCGGGAGACATGGTGAATGTGCCGCTGTCCGCGTACACACTGCGTCTCTCCGCCGTGTTCTGCAGATCATAGATCACGACCTCGCGCATGCGGTTCGACGATGGGTCGATCCATCCGGCCTTGATGTAGAACGTTGGCGTCACCGCCGTGAGTACTTGCTCCCGCAGACCAACAGTGGGCCGCACGCTGACAATGTCCCCCAGCAGGATGGCCAGACGATGATTGGCACGCGGCAACACCTGATCATTGAAGGCGACCATGGCCAGCGACAGAAACGCCGCAATGAGTAACACCGGCGCCATGAGTGTACGTACCCTGACACCGCTGGCCTTGAACGCGGTCACCTCCGCTTCGGCGGACAGGCGACCAAAGGCATGCAGCGTGGACACGAGCACCGCCATGGGCAGTGTCATGGCGAGCGTGAAGGGTAGCGACAGGACGAGGAACTCGCCGATCACGTTCCACGGCAAGCCCTTGCCCACCAGCTTGTCGAGCTGGCGAGCGACGTACTGCAACAAAAGCAACGACGTTAGTGCCGTTAACGCGAACACGAGTGGACCAATGTGTTCGCGTACGATATAGCGGGTGATGATCCTCACGACGTGGGGTCTGGCGTGTCAAAGGCGGCACAGCCGGACGACCCGCTGTCGCCACCGACTACGCGCTGGGACCGCCAAGGAGCCTTGAGCCCCCGGGCGCGTCCCGTTCTATTCATCTAAATTCCCCCGGTATCCACTGCATAATCAAGGGACCGTGCAGGTCACCTTTCCCGCCGTCTCTCCGGAGCGAGCCGTTTCGGCCCCGTTCAAAGCGCTTGTACACCACTTCCGCCGTCCTGTGCGCACGCTCTGCCGCCCGGCGCGGTGGGTCGTGGCGGGACCGCTCGTGGTGGTCGGCGCGATGGTTGGCGCACTAGCCGTTTCGCCGCC
>JBGTOG010000171.1:0-8219 GCA_041742675.1 Gemmatimonadaceae bacterium
GCGCTCCCGGCGGTGCGTGAAGCGCTGCTGGCCGACGCCGAGGCGCTCGCTGCCGGCGATCCGGCGGCCCACGGCGCAGACGAAGTCATCCTTGCGTATCCGGGATTTTTCGCCACGGCGGTGCATCGGCTGTCGCACGTGCTTTACGGCGAGGGCGTCCCCTTGCTGCCTCGCCTGATGAGTGAGTGGGCGCACCGCGAAACAGGGATAGACATTCATCCGGGCGCGCAGCTTGGGCACGGCTTTGCCATTGATCACGGCACCGGTGTCGTGATTGGTGAGACCACGATCATTGGCGATCGGGTGCGCGTGTATCAGGGCGTGACGCTGGGCGCACTGGCGGTGCACAAGCGGCTGGCCCAGCAGAAGCGGCATCCGACCATCGAAGACGACGTCGTCATTTATGCGAACGCGACCATTCTCGGTGGTGAGACGGTGGTCGGAGCGGCGAGTATTATCGGAGGGAACGTCTGGCTGACACACAGTGTACCGCCACGGTCCCGGGTGCAGTTTGAAAGCACCGTGGATTCGCGACCCGCTGACGATGGGATCGAGTTCCACATCTGACGTCCGTCCATCGCCCCAGCCACGAGGACATCATGCGCGCCAACTCGATTCTTGACACCATCGGTCGCACGCCGCATGTGCACCTACAGCGCCTGTTCGATTCGCGGGTGGAAGTGTGGATGAAGCTGGAGCGTGCCAATCCGGGTGGCAGCATCAAGGATCGCATCGCGCTGGCCATGATTGAGGACGCAGAGAAGACGGGGGCCCTCTCGCGCGGCGGCGTGATTGTTGAACCGACCTCGGGCAACACCGGTATTGGTCTGGCCATGGTCGCGGCGGTCAAAGGCTATCCGCTGGTGCTGGTGATGCCGGAGTCGATGTCGGTGGAGCGGCGACGACTCATGGCGGCGTACGGCGCCACCTTCGAACTCACGCCACGCGAACTGGGCATGAAGGGCGCGATTGCTCGTGCGTCAGAGCTCGCCGCCTCACTGCCCAACGCGTGGATGCCGCAGCAGTTCGACAATCCGGCCAACGTGCGAGTCCATGCTGAACGCACGGCGCGTGAGATCCTCGAGGACTTTCCGTTGGGACTCGATCTCCTGATTACGGGCGTGGGGACGGGCGGACACATCAGCGGCTGTGCAGAAGTACTCAAGGCGGCGTGGCCCGGCTTTCGTGCACTGGCGGTGGAGCCGATCAAGTCACCAGTGATCAGCGGTGGCGCGCCAGCTCCGCACAAGATTCAGGGGATCGGGGCGGGTTTCATTCCCACCAACCTGCACATGGCGTCCATTGACGGCACGGTGCAGGTCACAGAAGAAGATGCGATGCGCTTCACGCAACGGGCGGCGCGTGAGGAGGGCATCTTCATTGGTCTTTCTTCAGGCGCATCGCTGGCGGCGGTCGCGCAGACGTTGCCTGGCCTGCCAGACGGTACGCGTGTACTCACGTTCTGCTATGACACCGGCGAACGGTATCTGTCGATTGACGGGTTGTTTCCCGTGTAGTCCTGACCGCGGTGCGAACCGTCGGCCAGGGGGATGCGTGCCATGAGCCGGCGCTGCGTGGTCGGTAGACGGTTGTCGGTTGCACGTTGCTATGCACTACGGGCTTTGAGGCGGCGCACCACAACGGCGTTCGGAGTGGTCGGTTTTCGGTAATCCGTTGTCGGGTTTGCCCCCCCCGACTGGTGGCGCGAGACAGCAAGGCGGGTGAGCACGTGTTTCGTTCGTTCGTTAGGTGTCGTGCACGGCGTCTGTACGGCGCGTCAGTTTCCGCCGATTAATCGTGTTGCAACACCCCACAGCGCCCGCCCGCCCAGCGCCAGCGTGATGAGCACGATCAATGCGCCCGCAACGTTTGCGCGCAGCCCGTTGGCCGCAGCGCCGAGCAGGTCCCGATCATTCATCACATACAGCAGGAATCCGGCGATGATCGGCAGCAGCAATCCGTTGGCTGCCTGCGCTGCCAGAATCGCGGGCAACGGTTGCACGCCACTCAGCGCCACCAGCACACCGATAGCGATCACGGTCGCCCACACCGCACGCAATCGTGTATCACGCAGGTCGCTCGGCCACCCCATGGCGCCGGCGACGGCCCAGGCCGCCGCCATTGGCGCAGTAATCGATGATGTCATGCCGGCGGCGAAGAGTCCTAGTGCGAACACGATCGTCGCCCAGCGTCCAAGCAGCGGGGAAAGTTGCGTCGCCATGCCCGCCGCCGAGTCAATGTTCGCGCCACCGGCGCTCGCCGCGGCCGCCGTGACAACAATCGACATGGATACGACGCCGCCCAGTCCGATCGCCACCACCAGATCGAGTCGCGCATTGCGCAAACGATCGCGCGGCGTGCCCTCGGTGAACCGCTCGGCGGCCGCACTCGCGTGCAGGAACAGATTGTACGGTACAATCGTGGTTCCGATGAGGCCGAGTGCGATGAGCGCTGTGCCATCCGGCAGACTCGGTCGTAGCAGGTCCTGCGCGATGACGGACCACGCCGGCGCTATGGCGATGGCGGTGGCAACAAAGAGCAGCGACATGCCGATGACCAGCGTGACCAGCACGCGTTCGATTACGCGATAACGTCCGGCGAGCAACAGTCCTGCGGCAACAACTGCCACACCAGCTGACCAGACGCGAACTCCCCCAGCAAATGCCGTGTCGAGCCCGAGTGCAGAACCCAGCAGATTGCCGGTCTGGTACGCAGCATTCCCGCCGCCAATGGCCAGTACGACGAGTCCGAGCACACACGCCCGGGCAACTGGCGTCTGTACGCGGTGACGCAGCGCGTCGCCGAGGCCGAGTCCCGTGACGGTACCGAGTCGCGCCGACATTTCCTGCAGCACGATCGTGCCGACGGTAGCAAAGACCAACGCCCAGAGCAGTGCTGTACCGGCACGAACGCCAGCCAGCGTACAGGTGGTGACGGTGCCGGGCCCAATGAACGCGGCGGCGACCAGGGCGCCAGGTCCCACACGGAATCGCGTGGAAGGAACGGCTGAATCCGGGATATGATTCTACCTGAAAGCGTGGTGATTTCCTGTCGCGCCCTTGCGCTCGCGTCGTGCGCGGCCAAGGTATGTCGTGAGCGAACGGTTTGCTATCCCCGCATCATTTCACGTTCATGCGTCCCAGGGTTGCCATGACCACACGAACGATCGTATCCACACGCGCGCGGTGTCGCGGCACCTATATCGCACCGCTGATTCTCTCGTTGTTCATGCTTGGCCATACACCTGCTGCGAGGGCGCAAGCAACACCAGCCCTCGCCGGCGATACGCTGCGCTCCGCGCTGGCCGCTGCATATCTGCAGGTGGATCGGCTTGTCTCTGCGAACGAGCTGACGCCGGAACAGCGTGCGCTGGTGAATCAGGCGTTTGATCGCACGACCTTCCAGTTCTTCGGAGGTCGCTACGCAGAGGCAATCAGGTCACTGGATTCCCTGCGACGCGCACTCGGTGGTGCAGCGCCGACGGCGGCTGACGGTCCGCCAACAGGCGACGCACGATCAATCAACGGACGTGCTCCCTCAGTTGTCGCGGCCGAGCTTCGCACCAGCCTCACAGGCGTTGACTCCACGGGACCTTTGCAGCAAGCCTACGCATCGGTGGTCGCGCGCATTGGATTGCTGACGGATGTCGCATCGCCGTCGCGCAGCATCGAGATGCTCATTCAGCCGCAGCCGCATGCGGCCGCCGTGCGCCGCGAAGTTGCTGAGTTGCGCGCTGGTCGGCATCCGTACGCCGGGCGCAGTGGTGACTGGTGGCGCGTACTTGCGGTGAGCGATACGCGCCGCGTACCCATGCGTGTGATTGCACCGCCAAGTGCGGTCGATGCACCGAGGCCGGCGCCGCTGATTGTCGCGCTGCACGGTGCCGGTGGCGACGAAAACATGTTTGTCGACGCGTATGGCGCAGGTGCGCTGACGCGACTCGCTGACTCACTCGGCGCGCTACTGGTCTCGCCGCTGGCCAACGGCTTCACACCGGTCATGCTCGACTCACTGCTCGCCGTGGTCTCACGCGAGTACGCGGTCGACAGCACGCGCGTGTATGTGATCGGCCATTCGATGGGAGCAGGGATCACCGCTGCCCTCGCCAATACACGCGGCGAGCGACTTGCTGCCGTTGCATTCATCGCCGGTGGTGCCCCGGTCACAACCGCGTCTTCACCGCCGTCGTATTTTGTCTCTGGCGCCCTGGATCCCGTGATCCCTGCCGCCCGCGTCAAAGCAGCGGCTGACGCCACGCAGGCCGCCGGACGGACGATGCAATACCGAGAGTACCCGTCCGAGGGGCACACGTTGATTGTCGGCTACGTGCTGTCCGATGTTGTGACGTGGCTGATGGGACGATCCCGTCAGCAGTAAACTCTGCGCGCCGGGCACTTGCTCAGAGTGAATCGAGCAGTTCGTCAATCGCACGTTTGTCCGCGTCGCGCAACGCATCACCACCGGTCAGGATCTTCTGCAGCACATCAACGGCTTCGGCGGCGAGGTCGTCAGGGTGTTTCCTGTCACTCGCAAAGCGCACAATGTGTCCGAGCAGAATCGTTTCGTACGGCTGCTCGGCGCCTGACTCCTCCTCTCCGGCACTGGATTCGTAGCTGGGCACACTCGCTTTCCACGGCTCGTGTTCATGCGCAGCTTCTTCAAGCGCATCACGCGGGACGAGCGCGAACAGTCGGCATTGCAGTCCCGGAGACTCTTCGTACGCAAACAGGCCGATCGGGATCGGTTCTTCGAACAGTCGCAGTGCGACCAGGCGATCGATCGCTTCCGGCGGCATCGCACAGCGCGCCACCAGCCGGCCATCGATGTAGGCTCCGAGTGCGCTGGATTCCGGTGCGCGCGGATCTTCAAGTCGGGAAACGGCGAGCCGAATCGGCTCGCGCGTTGTCACAAAGACCGCGGGTCGCGACTCGCTATCGTCGTTGCTGCCGGAGAAGTCCTGTGGTTCGTCAACCATGGCGGCAAGTGGAGGGCATCGGGTGCTCCGGGTGTGTCATGTGTGGACGTTAGACGCCGGACCCAAAGATCGAAAGCCCGCGCCCGGCAAGCTGCCCGCCACCCATCGAAAAGAATATCTGCAACTTCTCATGTGCGCTGGCCGGGCACATCCGCGGGCTCAAGCGCATCGAGCACGCCACCGAGTGCGATCCACCCCGGAATCAACTCTACGAGCAGGACGATCGTGCCGACCGCGACGGCCACGGGCGCCGTCCACTCACCCAGCCAACGGTACGTGATGTAGGATGTCGCCACTCCGATGAGCGCGGGAAACACCAAGGCGATCGCGCCGACCACAGCGGTCATGCCCACGGTCAGCATAGTCTGTCCCATGGCTTCAAATCCTCGGCGATCGGTGCCAAGCTGAACCCATGCCGGGAACAACAGTGCGAGCCCATTCTGCACGCTGAACGTGAGCAGATTGATCGACAGAATGGCCATGAGTGTGGCGAGCAACGCGGGCACGGGCGCACCGACGAGGTCGAGCAGTTCGGCACGCGCCATGCCATCGGCGATCGCGAACAACACCGGTACGGCGAGAAACGCGACGATGGAGACCGTGTGCAGCACCGCCACTCCAACAATTGCCGACGAGACGATGGACTGACTGCTCAGTGGCAGGGCACGCAGTGCGGCGACATCACGCAAGTCGAGTCGCAGATCGAAACGCGTCCACACCGGGCCAATGAGCAGCAGCATGAATCCCCACCCAGTGGAGAGTGCGACGATCACTTCAAAGGGCATTCCCACAGACAGCCGGAACACCAGCAAAAACACGAAAAACAATACGGTGACTGCGATGAGCTGCTTGACCCAGCCACCTCCGCGTACGGCAGCGGCCGCGTTTTTCCATGCAAGACCAACTGAGCGGTGGCCCCAGTTGGGCAGTGGAAAGACCCACTGCACCTTGCCGCTTTCGGAGCGTTTGGCCGACACCTTGCCGCCCGAGTACGCTTCGAGCACGCGCGCGCGTTCCTGCGATGCTTCGAGGGCGGCCTCCTCAAACGCCGTGTCGGTCCGCACCACCCAGAAGTAGTGCAGCGCCAGCACGAGCAACGCCGGTGGCATCGCCATCAGCCAGTCGCGCGCGTTGTCAGCAAATCCCGGCGCCACGAGGGCACGAACGGGCGCCAGAGCAATCGCTGCTGCCGGATGCTGCAGTGCCTCGTAAATGGCATTGAGCATTGCTCGAACGCCGAACTCCATGGCGGCCGACAGCTCGGGGCGTGCATTCCACAACACCACGCCGACGGTACTGAACATCGCAAGGAACACCGCCGCAGGAAGCAACGAGCGTTTGCGTCCGGCTACGGCGTGTTGTGAGGCGTTCAGTCGAACCAGCGCCGCCGCCAGCCGATGCAGCGTGAACGTGGAGAACAAAATCCAGAGTCCGATGCCGCGCTGCCAGCCGTCAATCGACGTCGCGCCGCCGCGCAGCAACAGCACCCAGATGAGCACGTTGAGCAGGATGCCGAACTGTCCGCGCAGCAACTTGGAATGCACCAGCATGCGACGCGAGAGCGGCCCGGGAAACAGCAGGTGCACTTCGGCCGGAGTGAACGCGAGTGCGCCGCGATCGGGTTTGGCCAGCCACCAACGCGCCGACATCACCAGCAATAGTGCAGAGACAACCGTGGGCGCCACGCCGGACGTGGTAAAGTCAGCGAACGGCGCGTCGCTGCTGCTGGTATTCAGACGCAGAATCCAGCCGAGGTAGAGCAGGCCGAGCGCCATCGCAACGAGATACCGCGGCTGTTTCACGCGCGCGAGCTGCGCACGGAGTTTGTTGCGCGATGTGGCGTACCAGAGATATCCGAGGGCCACCCTGGCGGAATGGCTGCTCACGGAACGGGTGTGCTCACTACCGGTTCAGGCGCGCTCGTGGAAAGCTGGTCCCCGTTGGCAATCGATGGCTCGGCGTGAGGATCCGCGCCAGTGAGCGCGATAAACATCTCCTCCAGCGAACGGCCGCCCAGTGAGGGATGCTGCGCGACAATCTCCGGCACGGTACCGTAGGCCACGCGTTCGCCTCGACGAATAACGAGAAGGCGTGTACACAGCTCTTCCACCAAATGCAGCAGATGCGAGCTGAGAATGACGGCCGCACCGGCGCGCGCACGCTCCGCAATGGTGGCCTTCATGCGCCGAATGCCCACCGGATCAAGTCCGGTGAGTGGCTCGTCGAGCATGAGGGCGACCGGATCGTGGAGTAACCCGCAGGCAATGGCGAGCTTCTGCTTCATGCCGCGCGAGAGCTCCGTGGGCAGGGCGTCTCGCTTGGCTTCCAGCTCAAGTTCGTGCAGCAGCGGATCGATGCGCGCGGCCGTATCGCGCACCCCGTAGAGTCGCCCCATAAACAGCAGATGTTCGGTGACGGTCAGGTATTCAAACAGCTGCGGCTCATCGGGAATAAACGCCAACTGTTGCTTCGCGCGTACCGGCTCGCGTACCAGATCGACACCATTGATGTGAATCGTTCCGCTGGTCGGCTGCAGAATGCCGGCGAGCGCTCGCAACGTACTGGTTTTGCCGGCACCGTTGGGGCCGACGAGGCCCAGCACGTCTCCTGGCTGTACACTGAACGACAGATTGTGAACGGCGCGAAAATCGCCGTAGAGTTTGCTGTACCCGACTACATCGATCACACGCCCGTTCCGGTCATTACAAGCGGTTCATCGAGTACCACGCGGACCGACGAGCCGGCCGCCAGACATTGCTCTGAAGATCCGCTGCGGCGCGCGGCAACGGTACCCGCTGCGGCGCCTCCGGCGGCGCCGATGACGGTCGACTTGGTGTCGCGGCCGAGGATCTGACCAAGAATTGCGCCGGCGATGGCGCCGCCGATAACCTTTTTCTTGTCGTCACCGCTGGCCACGCGCGAGCCCTCCATCTCGGACTCCACTGACGCCGTCGCAGCCACTGGCAGGATCTCGCCATCAAACGAGATGCCTTTCACGCGGAACAGCAGCGTGGAGTCTGAGACGGCGGCGAGTTCGAGCAACACAGGCGTGCCGGCCGGCAGGCGGGTGCCGTCGGGCCCAACCACATCAGCGGCCAGTCGCATTACCACGCGGTCGCCGGGCCGATTGGTGTTGGAGCACACCTTGGTGCCGGTTTGACCGACCAACGTTGTGCCCGCCGCCAAAAGCGTCCGGCGGCTTGGGGCGGGTGCCGGTGCGGGATCAGGGGTTGGCGATGCGACC
>JBGTOG010000184.1:0-4368 GCA_041742675.1 Gemmatimonadaceae bacterium
AGCGCGCCTGTTCCGTCGCGAGCCGCGCCACGGGCGGGACGCCGGTCGCGCGCGACGGGCGCTCAGTGTTCGCGTACGCGAGCCACGCGGTGAGCTGCTGCGGCAGATCGTGCTCGAGATCCTGAAAGCGTCGCGCCGTGAAAAAGGCCCGCTTCACGAAGCCGACGAGGTTTTCGACGCTGCCCTTTTGTTCGGGCGCGTGCGGCGTGCACAGCTCGATACTGCAGCCGTAGTCGAGCATCGCCTGCGCGAGCGTGGCATTCCACACCGGGCGACCGGCGTCGCGCCGGAGCACCACGGTTTTCGGATTGTCAAACACCACGCGCAGCGGCACGCCGCCACTGGCCGCGAAACTCTCGAGCAGCGCGCGCACCAGCGCCTCGACGCGTTCATTCGGGACGATCACAACGTGAATGAAGCGCGACCACTTCAGACGATACGCGGCAAAGTGCACGCGGCGCCGCACCCGCGCCGTCGGCGTATCGCCGGCGAGTCGCACCTCCGCGACCCCGAAATCAAACTGCGCGAACTCGCCCGCCACGCCTTCAAAGCGGACCATCACCTCGGCGGGGATCGTGGGCCGTACCGTCCCGAGCAGGCGATAGATCGTCGAGAGCCCCAGCGGCGTGCCCGCCTCGTGCAGTCGGCGCTGGATTTCGCCGGGCGGGACCACGGGGGCATCGGTGAGCCAAGCTCGCACCTGCGCGCGCACGGTCGTCGGCAGCCTGGGGCGTCCGACGCCTCGCGCAGCGCGCGCGGCCGTATCGTCGACCGTCGTGACCAGCGGCTCAAGCGCAATCCGCTGCACGGTGCGACGCGAGATCCCAAGCTGATGGGCAATCTGGCGGGGCGAGTGCCCCGCCTGTAGCAACGCCTGCACGGCGTGTCGATCCAACATGCTGAGCATCCTCCTGCGCCTCCCGATGACACGGGTCCGGTCTCCTGGGAACGGCGCAAACGTGGGACGTATGGCTCAGCCTGCGACAGAGTTTAGAGAAAAACCGCGACAGAGTCTAGAGAACGCACAACTGTCTGCGTACACGAAGTTGAGGCATCGCTCCGCTTCGCATGACGTCCACGACCACGTTGAACCGCCGGGCGTGTGGCCGCCGGTGGCGTGCATTGTCAGCTGCAAGTGGCCGAGTGTGACCACGTGTCCCGCCGGCACGGTCTCCACCTGTTGAACGCGTGGCATCGCCCGCGCGATTGCATGTTGTGGATCATCAGGCCCGCGCACGCCTCGCATCATCGTCGTCGCGGCCGCGTCGCTCGCCAGTGCGCGCGCACCGGTAGCACGCTGCAGCGCGGCAATACCACCGGCGTGATCATAGTGCTCGTGCGAGTTGAGGATGATCTTCACATCGGCGACGCGGAAGCCGAGCGTTTCGATATTGCGCAGAATTACCGGCGCCGACGACGGCAGTCCGCCGTCGATGAGCACATGACCATCGGGCGACGCGGCGAGAATGGACGCCAGCCCGCTCGTACCCACGTAGTACGTGTTGCCGAACAGGTGTACGGGGCGAGTTGGTGCATCCCAGCCCGCGCAACTCGGGCA
Organism: Gemmatimonadaceae bacterium; assembly: GCA_041742675.1. GTDB lineage: Bacteria > Gemmatimonadota > Gemmatimonadetes > Gemmatimonadales > Gemmatimonadaceae > JAABRT01. The sequence goes on from JBGTOG010000184.1 coordinate 1,559, forward strand.
CTCGGCGGCTGGTTACGCGCGCGTGAGCGTCGAATCCTGTGCGTAAGCGTGGGTGGACGCGCAGAGAGCTGAAGCGGCGGCAGCGGCGGAAGCGGCGGCGATGACGGTTCGCAGCATGAGAGACGATGGTGGTGTGCCGGGGGAGCGAGGCGGACTGCGAGCGGCGCGCGCTGATCGGCGATCGGCGCTCTGCAATATCGCGACTGAAAAAAATCTATTGCGCTAGTAGTGAGTGTGCATTATCAATAGAGACGATTCTCGTCTCCTCCAGCGCACCGCTCCATGTCGCACATGATAACTGCCTCGCTGCACGAGCAGCAGACCGCTGCTAGCGCGAACTTTCTGCTCACGGCCGACTCTCTCGTGAAGGAGTACGGCAGCTTCAGGGCCGTTGACGGCCTGACACTGTCCGTCGCAGCGGGTGAGATCTATTGCCTGCTCGGGCCGAACGGGGCCGGAAAATCCACCACCATCAACTGCTTTCTCGGCTTTAACGCGCCGACCAGCGGCACGGTTCGGGTAAAGGGACTTGATGTGCAGCAACACGCGGTGGAGACCAAACGCGCGCTGGCCTACATCCCGGAGCTCGTCAACCTGTATCGCAACCTCACGGGACTCGAGAATCTCGAGTATTTGGCCGCACTCGGCGGCGGTCGCGCGAAGTCCCGGTCCGAGCTCACCGAGTTGCTCAACGATGCCGGCTTGCAAGCCGATGCCGTCAACAAGCGAGTTGGCGAGTACTCGAAAGGCATGCGGCAGAAGGTTGCCGTCGCACTCGCCGTCGCAAAAGACGCCGAGGTGCTGCTGCTCGATGAACCCACGAGTGGGCTCGATCCCAAGGCATCGAACGAGTTCAGTGCGCTACTCGGACGCCTTCGCGACCGTGGCGTGGCCATCCTCATGGCGACGCACGATCTGTTTCGCGCGCGTGAAACCGGGCAGCGCGTGGGCATCATGAACCGCGGCCGACTTGTTCGCGAACTGGCAACCGGCGACATCGGCCACGCGGATCTGGAGCGCATCTACATCGAACACATGCACGACTGAGGTCGCCACCATGATCCTGACGATAGCCCGAAAGGAAGCGCGTGAAATCTGGCGCGATGGACGTTTTCGCGGGGGAGCAGTTCTTGTCGCTGGTCTCCTGGCGGTGGCGCTAATCTCCGGTTGGCAGAACTACGCGGATATCAGTGCCTCTCACACGGCGGCGACCGAAGCCACGTGGGAGCGATGGCTCGACCAGGGTGAGAAAAATCCGCACTCGGCTGCTCACTACGGCGTGTATGCGTTCAAGCCGATGACACCATTGTCGCTTGTTGACCAGGGTGTGAATGCGTACACCGGAGTGTTCACATGGCTCGAAGCGCACAACCAGAATCCGTTCGAATACCGACCCGCGCAGGACGGGCCAGCGCTTGCACGATTCGGACAACTCACTGCGTCGACTGTGCTGCAGCTGCTGGTGCCGCTGCTCATCGTGCTGCTGGGCTTCTCCGCCATCACGGCGGAGCGTGAATCAGGCACCCTGCGCCTGCTTCTGGGTTCGGGCGTGCGCCGACGCACCCTCGCAGCCGGGAAGGCCGCCGGTCTCGCACTGGGCCTCAGCGCGCTCATCGTGCCCGCAGCGGCGGTCGGCGCGCTGGCATTGGTGCTGGCTGCGGACGTGGAGCACGGTGTGTCGGTGTCCCGTGTTGTCATGCTGGCGAGCTGCTATCTGCTGTACTTCGGCGCCGTACTTGGCATGACGCTCGCCGTATCCGCGTGGGCTCGTTCATCGCGCGTGGCGCTGCTGTCGCTGCTCGCGCTCTGGATTGTGAATGCGCTGCTTTCGCCGCGGCTAGCCTCTGATGTTGCGCGATCGCTGCATCCGCTGCCGAGCGCCGAGTCGTTCCGCACGGCGATCAACGATGAGCTGCGCAACGGGATTGACGGACACTCACCGCAGGACACGCGACAGCAGGCACTTCGCGATAGCGTGCTCGCGGCGTACGGCGTGGACAGCATTCCGCAGTTGCCGGTGAACTACGCCGGGATTTCGTTGCAGGCGAGCGAGGAATACGCAAACCGCGTGTACGACCGACAGTTTGGTGAGCTTGCTGACCGCATGCGCGCGCAGGAAGCGGTACATCGCACACTTGGCATCGTCACACCGATGCTCGCAGTACGCAGCGCCTCCATGGGACTGTCCGGAACGGATGTGTTTCACCATGAGCACTTTGTTCACGCCGCTGAGGAACACCGTCGGCTTATTCAGCGCATTCTGAACGGCGATATCGAGAAGAACTCACGATTCGGCGAGACGTATACCGTGGGGCCAGAGGTGTGGTCCCAGGTGCCGGAGTTCACCTATGAGCCGCCTGTACTTGCTTCGGTGCTTTCCAAAGAAGCACCGAGCTTCATGATTCTTGCCGCGTGGCTGCTTCTCACCGGCCTCGCCTTCGGTTTGGGCGTTCATCGTGTCGCGCCGGAGTAGCAGTGCTGACACGCATTGTATGCCACGAGTGGCGCGTGCTGCGCGCTGACCGCACGCTCTGGCTGCTGCTCGCGGTGCTCGTCCCACTAGTCGCGTATGCGTACGCCAACGGGGCCGCGTGGCAATCGAATCAGCAGGAGATTGTTCGTCAGGTGCTGGCCGACGACAGCATACTTCTGGCCACGTTGAGGGAGCAACTTCTGGATATCGAGAGCGGCGAGGTGGCCGCACCAGCGGCCTTCCAGAATCCCGCACTGCCAGCGCCGGTTGGTCGCTCACTTGGAACGCGCGCCGCTGTGCTGCCGCCAGCACCGCTCGCCGCGACGTCCGTCGGCCT
>JBGTOG010000198.1:0-20092 GCA_041742675.1 Gemmatimonadaceae bacterium
GCGTGCGATCCCGATGCCTTTCTTTCGCACTTCGCGCACCAGGCAGCGGCGGCGTAGCTGGGAGACACTGACAACGCTGAAGCCTGGGCGCGCGACGCCGTGCGTCGTCGCGACCTGTTGGCCATGGCCATCATGCGTCAACCGCCCGAGGAGGCGCTCCGCGCGCTCGACGTGTGGCCTGAAATCGAGGCCGCGATGCGGCTGCCCGTGGGCGACGCGAGCGCGTCGAATTGAGTAGCGCGCCTACTGCGCCGCAACTGCTCCATAGCCCATGACCGCCTTCACCTCGAGGAACTCTTCCAGTCCAAAATCGCTGTACTCGCGGCCATTGCCTGATTGTTTGTAACCGCCGAACGGTGCGGACTGCTCAACGCTCGCGCCATTGATGTGAATCATGCCGGCGCGAATTTTCGCAGCAACCGCGCGCGCATGCTCCAGGTTCTCCGATTGCACATAGCCTGACAATCCGTAGACAGTGTCATTGGCCATGCGAATTGCGTCGGCTTCGGTTTCGTACGGGATGATGGTGAGGACGGGACCGAAGATTTCCTCGCGCGCGATTGTCATCTCGTTCGTGGCGTTGGCAAACACGGTGGGACGCACGAAGTACCCGCGAGTGAAGCCGGCAGGGCGACCGAGCCCGCCAGCGACCAGAGTGGCGCCTTCCTTGATGCCGATCTCGATCATCGACTGAACCTTCTCAAACTGCCGCGCGTTCGCCAAGGGCCCAATCGTGCGGCGCTCCTCTACAGCAGGATCGGCCACCACAATCGCTTCAGCGGCCGTTTTCGCAACGGCAACGGCTTCATCATGCATGTCTTTCGGCACGAACATGCGCGTCGGTGCATTGCACGACTGTCCTGTGTTTGACATGACTTGCTTCACGCCGCTGGTCACGGCCTTCTCGATATCGGCATCGGGGAGGATGATGTTCGGTGACTTGCCACCAAGTTCCTGTGCAATGCGCTTCACCGTGGGCGCCGCACCTCTGGCAACCTCAATACCTGCACGCGTTGAACCGGTGAAGGACACAAAATCAACTTCGGGATGGGTGGCAAGTGTGGTGCCGACACCAGGTCCATCGCCATTGACGAGGTTGAACACACCCTTGGGAACACCGGCCTCGTGCATGATGTCGGCCAGGATCATCGCATCGAGTGGCGCGAGCTCGGACGGTTTCAGCACCAGAGTGCAACCGGCTGCCAGCGCGGGTCCGACTTTGCACGCAATCTGGTTCATGGGCCAGTTCCACGGCGTAATCAGACCACACACGCCGACCGCTTCATAGCGAATCCGCGTACTGCCTCGTGAGCTCTCCCATGCGAACTCCTTCAATGCCTTTAGCGCGACCTTGAAATGTCCCAGCCCGGATGGTGCCTGCGCGGACGTCGCAAACCACATCGGCGCACCCATTTCAGTGCTGATCGCGCGGGCAATGTCGTCGATTCTGTCGGAATACAGCGCGATGATCTTTTCAAGGATCGCGACGCGTTCATCCACGCTGGTGTTGCTGTACCCATCGAATGCTGCCCGCGCGGCCATGATTGCCTTGACCGCATCGGCTTCGCTGCCGAGCGAAATCGTGGCGATGCTTTCTTCGGTGGCGGGATTGATCACGTGATGGTCACGTGGGGTGACGGGGGCTACCCAGGCGCCGTCGATGTAGAAGTGCGTGCGCGTGATCATGGCATCCTTTCTGGAAGTGACAAGGACCGTGCTCGTGCGGGAATCGTCCTTGTTCGCGTTGTTGTCGAGCGATGGCGGCTGCGGGTGCGGCTCGCAGAAATTACGGGGTGGACCTTCGCCACGCGATTGCTCCTGTCAGTCCCTACGAATGCAGGCGACTGGCCGTGCGCGAAACGCGAGTGGTTACCCAAAGTGTGACACAAATTACACACTGCGTCAACTTCGCAATGTTTTCTCACACGCCACCTGTACCGCGAGCGCCGCTCAGTCGTTATCTACCCGATGGCTCAAACGTGCCGGCGAGCCCGACTGCCAGCAGTCCCGAATGCACGACTCCCGCGCAGCCAGTTAGTCCACACGTTTATCGGGGGCGCATCCCCTGACGGAGCGCCGATGATCGCACCGATGGTTGTGTTGTTGCTGCTTATGGCCCTGGCCCCTGTGGAGACCGCATCGCTCGAAGCCACAGCGGCGCGGAGTGCGTCCACCATGATCGCGATCAACCCGGCCGACGCGCTGTATGAGCGGGCAAAGCTCTCCGGCATCATCAGGCGGGAAGTGCTTAAGGCGGCGTATGAGCGCATCGAAGCGCACAAGCTCGACATCACAAGTGGTACGCTCGCGATCGCTGATATGAGCCAGCCCAGCACTGCCAAGCGCCTGATTGTAATCGACCTCGACGCGCAGGAAGTGGTGCTGCAGACGTGGGTGGCCCACGGTCAGGGTACAGGCGGATTGATGGCACAAAAGTTCAGCAACACCCACGACTCGCACCAGACAAGCCTTGGCCTGTATCGCGTCGGCGAACGGATCACGAGCCCCAAGCATGGCGCGGCACTGCTGCTGCAAGGATTGGACGCGGGCCTCAACGATCAGGCGCGCGCACGTGAAGTGATCATTCACGGTGCCGACTACGTCAGCGAGCAGTTCATCGCACATGCCGGCAGACTTGGCCGGAGCTGGGGCTGCCCCGCCGTATCGCGCCAGGACATGACGCGCATGATTTCCACCCTCGCCAATGGCGGCCTTCTGTTTGTGCATGCGTCGTAGCGCGCGCGAGGTAGCAGCTGGCGGTGGAACACGACTGAAGAGATCGCGAGCGGTGCGCGGCGTGTTGTTCGCCGTGCTCGCTGCGTCATTCATCACGGGTTGCTCACGCAGCAAGTCAGCGAAGGACACCAACAACGTCGATGATATCGCGTCGGTGTTTGAGACAGACGAGCCGTACAGCGCGCAACGGCTGGACACCACCTCGCTGCGCACGTTCATGGAACGGCATCCCGACTTCCGAGCCGATTCCACACGTCTCGCCGACTTCTACACGCGGCGCAACATGCAATACGCGTGGTTTGTGCGCGACTCGCTCACCGAAAATGCAATCGCTTTTATCGCGCTCGGTGACCTGTCGGCGTACGCGGACAGCGTGGGCGCGGCAGTGTGCGACGGTTGCACCGCAGATGTAGAGCTACGCCTCACGGCAGAGTTTTTCCGATTTGCCGAGCGCAACTACAATGGCAACTTTCGCGGCAACACGCGCGATCTGAACTGGTTCATTCCGCGCGCGAAAAAAGACATTGCGAAGTTCATGGACTCGCTCGCCGTTGGGTCCATGGATCTCGCGGCGTACGAACCAACGCATCCGCAGTATCCGTTGTTGCGTGACGCACTCCGCCGCCTGCGTCCGATGGCAGAGCTGCCATGGCCCGAGCTTGTGGTGCCAGCGGGAACACGCAGCGTCAAGCCCGGTGATACAGCGGACGTGATCCCGGCCATCCGCGAGCGCATGCGGTTGCTTGGCGATCTCAACACGGCCGATACGTCTTCCATATACGACAGTGCGTTGGTGCGCGCGGTGCACCTGACGCAAACGCGGCACGGGCTTGATCCGGATGGAGTCATGGGCGCGGGATACTTTCGTGTGTTGAACGTGTCGCCGGCCACGCGCATGCGCACAGTGCTCGTGAATATGGAGCGGCTGCGCTGGGTGCCCGAACTGCAGGCACCAAACGCACTCGTGGTCAATATTCCGGACTACAAGCTCACTGTATTCGAAGATGACCGCGAGGTCATGAAGATGCGCATTGTGGCGGGTGCTGAAGCCACGAGCACGGTGATTTTTTCGTCGGTACTGAAAACGGTCGTGATGAGTCCCACGTGGACGGTGCCGGAAAGCATTACCGGCCGTGAAATTCTCCCAGCGATTGCGCGTGACCCCGACTACCTGGTGAAGAACAACATGGAGATCGTTGGTGGCACGGACGCCATGCCGATCATCCGCCAGATGCCGGGCCCCAACAATGCGCTCGGCCGTGTCAAGTTCCTGTTTCCGAACAGCTATCTGATCTACATGCACGACACACCGTCGCAAGCGAACTTTGCGCGTGATCAACGCGCGTTCAGCCACGGTTGTATTCGACTCAGTGAACCGCGCAAACTCGCCGAATACCTGCTGCGCAACGATCCCAAATGGCCAGCGGACCGCATTCGTGAAGTCATGCTGAGCGGCACCGAAACGGCCGTGCAGCTCACCGATGCACGGCCGGTGCTGATCGAGTATTTCACGTCGTGGGTGGATCGCGCCGGACAGCTGCACTTTCGCGACGACGTGTACGGCCATGATCAGCGCCTCGCCACGGAACTCTTTCGCTAAGGTCTTCCTCCGAAAGACGCGTGCGTGTCGCAGTACAACGCTTGCGGCGGACGAGCGCACGTGCAGTAGCGGCTGTGGGAGCGCTCGCAGCAGCAGCCGAACGTGGTACGGACAGAGACCGTTCGGGAACACCCTTCACATTTGACGCATCCGCTCTCTCATCGTCTGACGAACATTCATCTGCGACTGAGGCCCTATGCTGCTCCACCGATTGCACGTGCTCGTTGCCATGGCCATTTTTGTCGCATTCGCGGGATGCGACACATCGCCGGTCGTCCCAGTTGATGCGCCTCGGGGCGGCACGCGTTTCCTGGACACCGTCTTCACCGCTGCAACGACCCAGACGGGGATTCCGTATGGCGCCGCCGTGCCCTTCGGGAGCACGAGCGCTGCACCGTTGTTGCTCGACGTCTACGCGCCCGCAGGGGACACGGCGTCGGCACGTCCAGTGCTGGTCTGGATCCATGGCGGTGGTTTCGTCTCCGGCACCCGGACCGCCGGACAGATTCCCCGTCTCGCGCGTTCCCTCGCACTGCGCGGGTACGTCAGCGTGTCGATCAGCTACCGGCTTCGCTCACCGGAGGCGTTCAACGCCGACGCAACGAGTGCCATCCGCGACGCGGTCCACGACGCGCGGGCGGCCGTTCGCTGGGTTCGCGCGAACAGCGACGCACTCCGGCTCGACCCGGCGCGAATTGCATTCGTCGGAAGTTCGGCCGGGGCCGTGACGGCGCTGTTCGGCGCGTACGAGGAGGCGTGGGGCGAAGGAGACAGCGGCAACCCGGGGTTCTCGTCCGAGGTGCGGGTGGTGGTGGACTTCTGGGGTATGCTGCCGGGCGGGGCCGACAGTCTGATGCAGGCCGGGGGCGCGCCGCTCCTGATCTTCCACGGTACGGAGGACGCGACAATTCCGTTCGCCGAAGCGGAACAACTCGTCGCGCGCGCGGTCCAGGTGGGCATCCCGCACCGTCTCGTCACGCTCGTCGGCCAGGGACACGCAGCGTGGAACAACGTGTTGCTGTTCGAGACCGAGATGGCTCCATTCCTTTATGAGCAGCTCATTCCCTGACGCTCGTCCCCTTGCATCCCTGCAAAGGACTTCAACCCTTGGCCCCGCGCCCGGCTCGCGGGTAGCGGCTGCGGGGCCACTGCTCCACTTTATGAAAAGTCTGCAGTGGGCCTGCCGCCGCATGGTATGGGAGTGCTCGCAGCAGAAGCAAACGTCAGCAATTCGATCCTGATTTCACTGAGGAGAGCATGACCAAGCGACTGCAGACGTACGAGGCGCCCGGAATCACGGTCAAATTCGATCCCGAGGTTTGTACGCACTCGGGACGGTGCGTGCGCGGACTCCCCCGCGTCTTTAACGTGAAGCGCAAGCGATGGATCCAGCTCGAACACGAAGACGCGGACCCCATTGCCGCCCAGACTATTCACCCTAACTCGTCGTCGAGCGAGGCCCTTCGCTACGGGGCACCGTTGGCGCACACTGCAGCGCTGAGCACATCGTACATCAGGCCTCGTCCCTGCCACACCTCACCGAACGGTACATCAGCGCGATTGGTGAACATGATGATTGCCAGGTCGCGATCCTGCACGAGGACGTTCCGTGCCTCGACGCCGTAGATACCACCACGTCGCTCGATGAGACGTACGGGCCCGGTGCATCCTTGCAGACTGGCGTCAAAGGCCCACGCACCAAGGGCCGCATAGCCTAGCTTGGGATCACCGCGCCACAACTCATCGCGGGCCGCTGGCGAGAGCAGCGCGCCGAGCAGCGAGCGATCGAATGCGAGCAATGCGTCGAGTGTACCGCTCAACGCCCCCGCCGACCCAAAGGTCGCCAGCTCGAACGACGGTTCGGGACGACTATCGCTGAGATACCCACGGACTGTCTCCCGCGCCGTAACGGTCCACGCGCCACCCAGCAGGTCGTTGGTCAGCTCTGCGGTGGACCGCCCGGTGATCGCGCGCAACAATGCCCCCAGCACCAGATAGTCGCAGTTGTTGTAGCTGAAGCGTGTGCCAGGCGCAGTCGCTGGCGCGGCATTGCACAGTCGTGCGAACGCGGCATCGCCAACGTTCGGGCCGCGCTCCTGATACACGACGGGCACGCCGCCCGCATCGAGCGCTTCTTCGTACGCTTGGGAGAGACCGGACGTGTGCTGCAGCAGATGTCGCACCGTGATCTCTGCGCGCGCACCAGCGGCGAACTCCGGCAGATATGTGGACACCGGCGCGTCGAGCGCGACGCGCCCGCGGTCGACTTCGCGAAGCACCAACGTCGCTGTGATCTGTTTCGATACGGAAGCCCATCGCCATACGTCTGTGGTGACGATTGGACGCCCTGTGCTCCGATCTGCAACACCCATGCTGCGGAACAAGCGCACGTTGCGTCGATCAGCAATGAGCACGCTTCCTGAGAATCCGGTGCGCTCCAGCGAATCAACGAGCTGTGTCAACGAGCCTGCCGGCGGAACGCTATCCGGCAGTTGCGCAGTCGCTGGGCTGGCCGCGGTGGTGAGCACGGCCGAGAGACTGAGCAACAGCCACAGAGCGCGAGCACGCGGCCAGTCGTCGGAAGCGGAGACGGTGTTCATCGCAGTCCAAGCGCGAACATGGCGTCGGTGTTCCCGTGCACAGTGGTCGCCGTGTTGTTCTGCACTGTAATGCGCCATCGGCGCCAACGCCGTGCTATGGCGTTTCCCTGGCGGCGACCAACCGGAATCCATCCACGACGAATGCAAACGCGCCAGGTTGCGGGCCACCGGCAAGCACGATGCCCGTGATGTCGCGCCCATCAACTCCGAACTGTGCCCACGTCATCTCCACCGTTCGCCACTCGGCATCGGCGACGAACGTGCGAATGATCGGCATCGTCCCGCGGCTTTGTGCGAACACCATCAGGCGGTAGGTCTTGCCATCACCCTTCGCCTCAAAGCGCAGCCCCTTGAACTGTGAGAGATCCATGGGCGTCATGGGCGGCGTGCCGGGCGTCCACATCGCACCGTACCACGCAAAGGGCAAGGTGTTGGTGATCGTGCCAGACACCGAGAGTGCATGCGTCGTAGCACCGGCACCTCCGTCGATCACGTCTACGCGACCGGTCGAGGTGCCACCCGCGAGGTCGTCGGGCGACGGGAACCAGGTTCCCAGCGCGGCCGCAAGCTTGCCGCTGTCGAAGTTGCTGATTAATCCGTTGTCCAGCGATGTCACCGTCACCGCGGCGGCAGAACGCGCCGACAGTGCGACGACCCGCTGCGCAACAGATGCGCGGTCAATGGGAACCCCTGCCTTCCATACGCCGACTATCGCACGCGTCGCGGTGATGTCAGTTGACGGATCGCCGTCGACAAGCACCAGATCTGCTCGCAGCGTTGGCGCAATGCGACCGCGATCGTTGAGACTGAAGACGCGTGCCGGAATAGCGGTGGCTGACGATAACGCCTGCAATGGTGAGAGCCCCGCTTCGACCAGCAGTTCCAGCTCGCGATGCAGGGCGGCGCCATACGCGGTGCCGGGGTTCTGCGCATCGCTGCCGGCGAGGATTGGTACGCCCTGTGCGTGCAGCTCGCGTACCGCCGCTTGCGCAATGGCATAGTCCAGCGCTGGAGCACCTGCCCGTCGCGGGAATGCCTGTGCCAGTGCGCTTCGGCTCGCCGGCGTGAGATACGGACGCAACCGTGTGTCATCGACCAACGGTGCACCACCCGCAACTCCCGTCACGCTCTTGAGCACCACAAGCGTTGGAATTACAAAGGCCTTGCGCGTCGCGACGAGCGTCGCAAAGTCCTTGTCGGCCGCGGAATCGGTGAAGAGATGTACCAGACCATCAGCACCGACCATGATGGCCGTTCGCGCGCTGGCGGCGTCCCCGACGTGAACCAGCGCCAGCTTGTTGCGCCGTTTGGCCGCGGCGATGACCGCCTGCAACGTGGCGCGATCGACGGTTGGCATACCCATCCCGTAGGCGCGACCGTCGTCGTAGGCAATCTTGATCCAGTCCGATCCTTCGGCGATGCGCGCGTCAACAAATGCCTGCGCCGAGTCGGGCGACGTGATGGTGGGGATCGTCATGCCGAACTGCGTCCCGTGGCCGCGCGGCGCGGTGACCATGGTGCTCGCAGAATACAGGTCCGCGCGATCCGTGGCACGTCCCGCCGCTTGCGCCTCGCGCATGCTTTGGGCAAATGCGAAATCGGAGAACATGTCGAGATGTGTGGTCACGCCGAACACCACGGCTTCCTGCAACGCTTCGCCGAAAGAGTGCGTGTGCGCGTCAATCAATCCGGGCAACAGTGTGCGTCCGGTTCCGTCCACGACATTCGCCGCGGTTGGTGGAGTGATCGACTGACCGAGCCGCACAACCACGCCATTGCTGACTAAGACATCCTGAGGCGGCAGCATGCGCTCGCCGTCAAAAACCCGGGTATTGCGAAAGAGCGTCGTCGCTGTTGGCGTGGCGGGTTGGGCGAGCGCCGCCATCGTTGGGGAGAGCAGCAGCGCAGCTGCAACGGTCAGTGCGGAGGGCACGAACGTGAGTGACAAGCCGGGCCAAGGTGCGCGCATAGTCATCGAAGGCTGGTGTGCGAAACTCGTAAATGGACGTCAGTCCCTACGATTGTTTCTCGCCACTGTTTCGACCGGTGCTCGCCCGGAGGATACGTCAGCGCGTCGATTAGCTACCGGCTCTGGTCACCGCCGCGCGCTGCCAACAGCCTCAGTCAGGGATGCAGGTGCAAGGCGTCCGCGCTAATATTGATGGCACAGCCCGCCGCGAGATCGGGGAGATGGAGATTCTGACTAGAGATATGGATAATCAGTAAGCGGCCACCTCGTATCAGTGATGCCTCACGTTTGATTCAGGCCGACGCCGCTTCGCGGCGCGTCACTGCGTGCCATCGAACTGCGCCGTCCCGCCGCATTTGCTTCGACGCGCCGTAGCAGAACAACCTGAGGTCGACGTGCGTCACCTGAATCCGAGACCGTCATTATGAGCCGCGTCGAGCATTGGGAGCACGTGTACCAGACCAAGGGCCCGGATCAGGTCAGTTGGTTCCAGGCAGAGGCAAGCCTATCGCGGCAGCTCATCGAGACGGTGGCTCCCGCGCGGTCGAGCTCCATCATTGATATTGGTGCCGGCGCGTCGACGCTGGTCGACGGGCTCCTGGAAGCAGACTACAACTCTCTTACCGTCCTGGATTTGTCGTCCGCCGCACTTCAGCTCGCACGTGAGCGCCTCGGATTGCGTGCGGCCGGGGTAGATTGGCTTGCGGCGGATGTCCTTGATTTCGCGTTTCCGGCACAGGCGTTCGATGTCTGGCACGACCGTGCGGTCTTTCATTTTCTGACCGTGGAAGCGGATCGCCGGCGCTACGTCAGGCAGGTGCAGCACGCAGTGCGCCCCGGTGGACTCGTCATCGTGGCGACCTTCGCCGAAGATGGTCCAATGCGATGCAGTGGGCTCGAGGTCGCACGGTACTCGCCGACGCAGCTGCACGCGGAGTTCGGTGCCCCGTTCGCGTTGCTTGAGAGCCATCGCGAGTCGCACACCACTCCGAGCGGCGCAACGCAAGCCTTCACGTACTGCGTGTTTCGGGTTGGCACGACGGAGCGCCCCCAATCCGCGGGCTAGCGAGGCTGGCGGCCGACGGCCACGCTATTGAAGCAGCTGCTTCACGTCCTCATCTTCGTTGAAGCGTCCGCAGCATACGCCCAGGTTATGCGACACTGCGGTCTCTCATGCGCGACATTCATCGTGCATCCAGCAGTCGCATTGCGCTCGCCGTCCGGTCCCGTATTCGAAAGGAGGTTGGAGATGGCAAAGGATATGACTTTCGTCCTTGTACACGGAGCGTGGTGCGGCGACTGGATTTTTTCGGAGCTGAAGCCGTGCTTGGAGAAGCGCGGTATTCCCTACGTTGGCACGAACCTCCCAACGTGTGGTGCGACCGACCCCTCAGTAAGCGCGCACGATGATGCTGAGTACATCAAAGCTCTGATCGACAAGACTGACGGCCCGGTGGTTCTCGTGGGCAAGTCTTACGGTGGCGCCATCATCAGTGGAGCCGGTGTTGACCGCCCAAGGGTCGCGCACCTCGTCTACATTGCGGCCGCCATGCCGGAGGCCGGGGAGCCGTTTCATCGCACCCTGCGGGCGGCGCTCACTCCCGAGTTTGCCCAGGGAGTCGGGCGGCTACCGGACGGACGCCTGACGATGGACGTCGAGATCGGAGCGCGCTATGCGTTCTCAAAAGCATCCGAGCACTCTCGCGACCTATGGCGCCGCGAGGCCCGACCGATGTCAATGGGTCGCGATGCTTCGATCGCTTTTGATCGCGTCGCGTGGAATGTGGTGCCCTCTACGTACATCGTCTGCGGTCAGGACGAGGCGATCGATCCGACGGCGCAGAGAGACTGGGCGACCCGAGCCACGCACACGATCGAAGCGCCGTTCGACCACACGCCTGGCGTCTCACAGCCCGACGCCGTCGCCGACATACTTGGCAGCATAGCGCGAACATGATAGCGGTGAGCACTCAGAACGCCGGACGAATACGATGGTGAGGGATGCCAGTTAACACCTGCTCGCCATCTGAAAATACGGAGCAAGCAAACCGCCCCGACCGAATGGTCCTGCCGGGGCGGTGCACGTGGGACAGCGCGTCAATAACTGACGGTGATATTGGCGGAACAGGTGGTCGTTCCGGCGCTACAAACTTGGTATGTCACTGATCCGCCGCCGCGACCGAGATCGTCTGTTGTGGAATTCCCCGAAACAGGCTTCAGGAGGCTCCCGTCCCGGAACACGTTGACGCTCGACGCTGCGCCAGACCAGTTGAGCGTCGCCGTGGTCACACCGCGCGCTTTGGACGTGGTCACGGTGAGCGTGATGCCGCTGGATGGCGGCGCCGTGACCGTAACGTTCTCCGACTGGCTCCCGGTAGCGCCCCCGTTGTCGGTCACCGTCAACGTGACCGTGCGGGTGCCCGCCGAACCGTACGTTTTGTTCACCGTCACTCCGGTACCCGTGGTGCCGTCGCCGAAGTCCCACGCATAGCCTGTGATCGAGCCGCCCGTATCGCTGGAACCACTTCCATTGAAGCTGCACGCGAGCTCGGTGCAGCTGTACGTGAACGAAGCCGTCGGCGGACTATTGGGCGTCCCTCCACCACCACCGCCAATGAACAGCGTATACAACAGCCTGTTCGGGGTGCTGTTGTTTACGCTCCGGCTGTGCAACGTGATCTTGTTCAGCGAGGCATTGTTTACGAGCGCCTGTGCGACCTGTGCCGGCGAAGCCGATGTGTTGGCAGTGAGATAAAGAGCCACGGCTCCAGCCACGTGCGGTGCTGCCATTGACGTGCCACTGATCGAGTTGGTAGCGGTGTTGCCGGTGTACCACGCCGACGTGACACTCACACCCGGCGCGAGAATATCGACGCAGGTGCCGTAGTTGGAGAAAGACGCTTCCTGATCGCTGCTGCTTGTCGCGCCCACAGTAATCGCGTTGGGTGCACCGCCGGGGCTCTGCTTGCAGGCGTCCTGCGGACGGCCAAGGAAGTCGCCGTTGCCCGCGGATACCGCATAGTTGACACCCGCTGCAATGGAATTTTCGACGGCGGTACGCAATGACTGTACATCGCCATAGCCGAGACTCATGTTCACCACCGCTGGCCGCTGACCGTTCGCCGTCACCCAGTCCACGGCGGCGATGGCCATGGAGACCTGACCACTCCCGTTACAGTTGACGACGCGCGCTGCCCAGATGGGTGCACCTTTCGCCACGCCCCACGTGCCACCCGCCGCTGTGCCGGCAACGTGCGTCCCGTGTCCATGGCAGTCCTCGGCGCTTCCGTGTCCGTCACCGACAAAATCGCCGTTCGATCCGTTCGGTACATACTGCACGCGCCCGCCGAAATCATTGTGCGTTCGCCGCACGCCGGTGTCGAAGATGTAGACGTTGGCGCCAGATCCGTTGTTGTTGTACGTGTAGGTGGTGCTGAGCGGACGGTCGCGCTGATCCACACGATCGAGACCCCACGCGGCGTTGGTCTGTGTCGTCTGATGAAGCACTGCCTGTGCATCGGGTTCGACGTACGCGACGTTCGGATTTCGGCGGATGCCATCGATGGCTGCGGCAGGCAGTGTCGCAGCCATTCCTTTGATGACCGTTCCGTAGGCGAAGTGCAACGTTCCACCGCCCTGCGCGACCAGGGCGCGCGCGAGACCCGGCGCGTCCGCCACGGCATCGTTGAACACAACGATCACCCGTTCGTTGACGGCGGTGTTGGCCGCCCTGTCCATGGTCGGAGCGGGGGGGGGCGTCGTGATGGCGTCATTACAGGCGGCGAGACCGAGAGTAACGGCGACGGCGGAGAGAGCTATGGATCTGCGCATGGGAACTCCTGCAGACGTGGTGGGAGCGACCCCCGTAGCACGGGAGCCCGGATCTGATCCGGCGGGACGTCCACTGTGCACGCCGTTCGTGCTGCGGATCTCGACGATGCAGTAATTGCTATCCTACGACTGGCGGCAGTCTGTCGCAAGACTGCGGTCAATCGCTGCCGATGGACGCCGCTGGGGATGGGTTGGACGGGGCGGCGGTGATAACCGCGTTTGGTTGCGGCCGCCCAGCTCAACCTACGCTCGCGTTTGGCTCGTTGGGCGGCGATGCGTCACGGCGACTGCATCCGAAGCACTGCGCCGGCCCACCGTGCATCATCGACCGCGTCGGCGAGCACCGAAGCGACATCACCGCGTGCGGCCTTGGCGCTGACGTCAACGTCGTCGCCAAAACGCATGTCGCGCGTTCCGTCCTCTTCCGTGAGGCTCACCGGCCGTAGGATGGCGTAGGACAGCCCGGAGGCCTTGAGGTGCTCGTCGGCATCATGCTTGGCTTGCAGGTAGTGCGCAAGTTCGCTGTCGGGATCAGGCTCCCCTGCACCGGCGGAACTCAACATCACGAATCGGCGGACATTCGCTTTTGCGGCGATGTCGGTCAGCCGTTTCGCGCCGTCGCGATCAACCGCGTTGGTCCCGTCCTTACCTGAGGAACCGCCCGAGCCCGCCGCAAACACCACGGCTTCGCATCCAGCGCACACATCATCCGCCAGGCTGGTGAGGTCGCCTTGCCGCTGCTCGGTGTTCGGCGGCAACGCGCTGGTATCGGAACTCTCGCGCACGAGCGCGATGGGATGATGGCCACGGCTCGTCGCGCGTGCCTTCACGCACATCTTCACAGCGGGTGCGATGTCGGCGTCTTCAAGCACCACGTAGGCGTCGTTCGAACCAAGCTCGAGCACCGATTTTTTCAGGTGCTGGGCGGCCGTCGTTCCGATGTGGTGCCCAGCGGTGTCGCGGCCGGTCATGGACACACCGCGCACGTGCTCGTGCGCAAAGATGGCGTCTGATGTGTCATGGTCAACGATCACTACATCGAACAGTCCCTCAGGCAATCCAGCTTCAAGGCAAATATCGCGCAGCATCACGCCGCTGCCAGTGCAGATGCTGACATGTTGGAGAATGACACCGTTGCCAGCCATCACAAGTCCACGTTGAACGGGCGCGAGCGCCGGCCTTGTGTGGTGGCCTTCAATGCTGACGAGCTTGGGGAGAAACGCCGACTAGCCCCGCGAGCTTGTCGGTGCCAAGTTTGTGCGCCGTCCCACTCCTACAGAGGCACCGAATGATTTGGTCTGCATTGGCGTTGCTTGGAGTCGTCGCAGTTGCAGTTCCGCTCGCCGGTTGGACGTCACCCGTTGCCGAGCAGCGCGCGCTCCCCACCGCGCAGATCAACGACAATCGCACACCCGCCGGCACGCGCGTCGGCTCGACGCACCGCCTGCGGCTCGACGTGCAGTGGACCGCGTGGACCTTCAACAGTCAAACGGCGCGTGAGGTCCCGATGCTCGCCTTTGCCGAGGTTGGACGCGCACCCAGCATCCCGGGGCCACATCTGCGCGTGCCGCTGGGGACGCGCATCGAAGTCAGCGTCACGAACCCGCTGACGGATCGGACAATCACTATTCGCGGACTTGGCAGCCAAGTCGGGAACCAGCGCGATTCGTTGGTGATCGCGCCCGGACAGACGGTGGAGCACCAGTTCACCGCCGATGCCGTGGGCACCTTCCATTATTGGGGCGCCACCTCGGACGCGACCACGCACAACCGGCGCTTCGGGCACGACAGCCAGTTGAACGGGGCATTCATCGTGGACGCGCCAGGCGCGCCCGCCGATGACCGCATCTTCCTGATGACGCTGTGGAGCGACTCGACAGACGCCGACGGCACCTTCAGCACCGCGCGGGAGTTTTGGGCGATCAATGGCACGGCGTGGCCAGAAACGGAGCGGCTGCAGTACACGGTGGGAGACTCCATCCACTGGCGCGTAATCAATGCCTCGGGCGATACGCACCCCATGCATCTGCACGGGTTCTACTTCCGTGTGGATGCCCGTGGCGCGCACGGACGCGATACGGTGTACGCCGCGGCGGATCGTCGGATGGCCGTGACCGAACGTCTCCTGCCCGGAGAGACGATGAAAATGGTCTGGAGTCCGGAACGTGCCGGGGGTTGGATCTTTCACTGCCATATGACCGTGCACCTTGAGCCGCCGCCTCCCATTGTCGGTCAGGCGCCTGCGGCCGAGGCGCACGATCCAGCGCACCACACCGAGCAGGGGATGGCGGGACTCATCCTGGGCATCGAGGTTGCCCCGCGCGCCAGCGAAGCGGCGGCGACACCACGCCCACGTCGGCAGATGCGCCTCTTCGTGAACTCCGACTCCACGGCAGCCGACGTTCGCGGCCGTCGCTTCGCCTTCGTGTTGCAAGAGGGCGCGACCGAGCCGGCCCCCGACTCTTTGCCGGCGCCTGGCTCCACGCTCGTGCTCCGGCGCGACGAGCCGACCGCCATCACGGTGATCAATCGCTCGCCCGCCCCCACGAGCATCCACTGGCACGGACTCGAACTCGAGTCGTACTACGATGGCGTGGTCGGCATGGGTGGAATGCCTGGCATGCGGACGCCACCCGTGATGCCCGGGGACTCGTTTACGGTGCACATCACGCCACCGCGGCGCGGCTCGTTTATGTACCACACGCATATGGACGACGTGATGCAGCAGGTTGGCGGGCTGTACGCACCGTTCATCGTGCTCGATCCTGGAGAGCGATGGGATCCCGAACACGACATCACGTTGATGACGTCCAACCATTTCACGCACGGCTTGGCGTTGAACGGCGAGCGACCACCGGCCCCGCTGGAGATGCGTGTTGGTGAGCGGTATCGCCTTCGCATCGCGAACATCACGGTGCAGAATCCAAATCTTCAGTTTCAGCTGCGACGCGACAGCACCGTGCTGACCTGGCGGCCGATTGCCAAAGATGGTTTCGACCTCCCCGCGGTGCAGGCGACGCCAGCCCCGGCGACGCAGTCCGTGTCGAATGGCGAGATTCTCGATGTTGAGGTCGTCCCCGACCGCGTCGGCCCTATGCGCTTCGAGATTCGGTCCGGTACCGGGCTCCTGCTGATTACGCAGCTGATTAACGTGCGGCCGTGAGTTCATCTCGCTCGCATCGCCGTCATCGGATCGAAGAGCAGCGTGAGGATCGCGACGGTGTTACGGAGCGCGGCAAGTTCAAACTTGCTGGTGCCAGCCTGTTCGCCGTGTTCGATGTTCCGGACCAGCTTCGGCGCGTCACACCGCAGCATTCACGAGGCGGCTCAGTGTCGAGGGAAAAAACGCGCGCTACGGCAACGCTGAACCTGGGTCTGCGTCCAGCGTCCGCACCAACAAGGCCTTGAGCGACGCGAAGTCCGGCGCACCCAAGACCTTGCTCGTGTGCGCATCCAGCGACTTGGCGACACGGATGGACCGCCTGACCAACCGTCTACCCTCAACGGTCATCGATACGATCAGCGCCCGTTCATCAACCGCGTTGGTGCTCCGTGTGACGTAGCCGCGATGCTCGAGGGCAGCGACTGTTTTCCCGATCGCCTGCTTTGACAGTCCCAGCGTGCGGGCGATTTCCGTCGCGGTCACGCTTCGCGCGGCCACGCAGCGCAGGATGGCGTGCTCCGCTGACGTGATCGACGCGAACGCCGGGTCGCCGCTCAGCTCCTGCAGAAACGCCCGCTCATAGATGGCCGCCAGCTGCGAGAGCAGGAGTCCGACGGGCCGCTCCGTCGCAAAGTACGAGAGGTCCGCGGCGCTGGCTGGACTCGTTCGGGACTCGCGAGATCGGCGAGGCGTCATGCCACTGCCACGGTCGGCGTCGACTTCCGAAGCGACACCACATACAGAGCGAGCGGCAGCGCGAACGACACCAGTAGGAAGACAAACTTTGACACGGTGACGTAGGGCAAAATCGTCGCGGGCACGACGTGCCGACTGGGATAGGTCGCGAGCAGAAAGTAGATCATCCCGTTTTCAAACAGATCCGACGAGAACCAGAGCATTGGTCCAAGCCACAGGATGCGGCGCGGAATCTTCATTGGCTCGACGCGCTCGCCGACGACGCGTGCGAACGCAAACAGGAAGAGGAACAACGCAAGCGGAAAGATCAGGTCGGTGGTGTAGGTGAACTGCTGGTATGCCTCGCGGCCAGTGGCGCCGAAGGCGGAGATTCGACGATGGAGATCGTCGGGAGAAAATGCCGGATGCTGGTCGAAGAGCGGCTGATGGCTCACGCTCGCCTGGAGGGCTCGAACCCCGCCCGGAATTGGGGCGACATGTGTCACGAGCAGGGTGCTGAGGAACATCGACAGCGTCGCGACGAGGGCCGTGGGCCGACTGCCTCGGCGCATCGCGACGACGAATCCTGCCAGCGCGCCGATCAGAAAGACGGCGGGGATGAAAACGAGATGGCTTGAGGGCATGCCGCTGTCTCCGGATGAAAGGGGCGTCGTCCTATAGTAAACTCAGTTTACCATACAGTCAACGTAGTTTACTGTAAGCGCTCGCATTGCGCGCTCATCAACGCGGCGCGTGATTGCGCTGGTCATGCGGCGCCGGCAGCCGTATATTGCCGCTGCATTCCCTCCCGAGTTTTGCAGGTGTTGGCCTCCCTCCCCTATACGGAGCGTCTCATGCGTCGCGTCCCCGCGTTACTTCTCCTCAGCTGCAGTGCCGCCTTCTTCGCCGGATGCGGATCAGGCGACACCGATGCAGCGGACACCATGGCCGCGGACTCCGCGACCATGATGCCGCCGCCAGCGACGGCCATGATTTCACTACCGCAGGTCGCAGGTCAATGGGCCGTGCGCGCCATTCCCGAGAGTGGTGCTGACACGTCAGCGACCGAGTTCGTCATGACCGCGACGGGCGACGAGTCCGGGTGGATGGTGACCTTTCCGAACCGTGATCCGGTGCCGGTTCGCATCGTTTCCGTGGCGGGTGATAGCATCGTCTCCGAGATGGGCCCGTTCGAGAGTGCCCGGCGCGCAGGAGTGCAGACGAACACCACTAACGTGTGGCGTCTGGTCGGTGACCGACTCGTTGGCACAACGGTGGCGCGCTACCAGACGATGGACGCGGATTCGGTGCTGCGTCTCCGGATCGAGGGGACGCGCGTCCCGTAGCGAGTCGGCCATACGCGGCCCAACGCGATTCGAACGCCGCGAATCGACGCGATGGGCATTCCAGGTGCGTCGCTGATCATGAAAACCAGCTTCGGGTTGTTCCTGACAGCGACGCTACTTGGAAACCGTACCAAGGTGGGTATCCAACCACTGCAGCGACTCCGTAATCAGCAAAGTCCGCGGCACCGAGTGCCCGCCCTTGAACACCACGTGCCGCTTTTGCGAGGCCGGCGTCCCGAGCAGGGAGTGGAAGGGCCGCTGCGACGACTCCAGCGGGAAATAGTGATCGAACTCCCCGTTGAGCATCAACACGGGAATCTGCACGCGCGGCAAATAATTGAGCGGATCTGACTCCGGCCGCGGCCGTTCCATCTTGAGGCCAGCCACCGTGAGCACCGCTGCCTTCAAGCGCGGCTCCAGCGCGAGAATGATCGGCGCCATGCGCCCGCCAAAGCTAAAGCCGAAGTATGCTATGCGCGCGGTGTCCACATCGGCGCGCGTCTGCAAATAATCCACCGTGCGGCGCGCGTCCTTCACCCACATGGCCACGTGATCGCGATAGTTGGCCGTCTCGCGCGGTGAGTCGCTGTCGAGCGTGTGCTCGCGCTCGTACTGGCTGGCGTACACTGGCCACACCACCATACGTCCGCTGTTGACGATAGCGTCGAGTGAGTTGGACGTGATCTCTTCGCGCGTGGTCTGATAGAACGCGCCTGACCCCGGATAGAACACCACCGCCTGCAACGGTAACCGGGCGCGGCGTGGGATGTACACATAGATCGGCATGCGCTCGCGCCCATAGGGCGTAGCAATCGTGATGCGCTCCATCGTGTAATCGGCCGACGACGAGTCCACTGACTCCACTCGCACGTCGAGCGGCACACGATCGAAGGCGTACAGGCCGATCATGCCGCGATACACTTCGTCGTTCACCGGGCGCTCGAGTCGGTAGTCACGCAGCTGACGGGCGATTGGCGCCCACGCGGTGCGCGGCGTGGAATCGGTGGGGAAGCGCTTCATCAAGCGAATGCCGTTGATGGGCGATCGATCGATCGGCGCCTGTGCGTAGGCATCGACAAACGCGTACGTCTGGTCGGTGTAGCCGCCGCCGAGGATGAAACGTTGCGAGCCGAACGAGTTGGCCACCCACTCGCGCATGTTGCCGGCCATGTCAAAGGTGCCGTAGGGGCTCATGGCCTTTGAGTCCGCGCCGCGCTGCGGACGATCGGCGCCGAAGTTGGCGCGCGTGACGATCCGGTCCATCTGCGGCGTGCCGGCGGCGCGCGTCCAATGGTAAAGCGTGGGAAGCTCCTTTTCCGCAAAACGGGCGTAGGCCATGGCCTCGTACCAGCTCACGCCGCCCACCGGGAGCTCGTCGGCACCACTCGCGTGCGAGCCGCCTTCCCACGTGGCGGGGCCGGGCCGTCCGGTGCGATCCACCATGAGTGCCGCAGCCTCGGGAAACGAGAGACTGATCCGTCCAGGGCCGATGATCGGCTCCGTCCAATACTTGGCGTCTGCGTATCCGCCGGCGTCCACGAACAGTTTGAACTCGGCGTTCGTCACCTCGAAGCGGTCGAGCAGGTAGTCGCCTACTGCAACAGCAGGAACTTCGCCGAGTCCAGGCATGATCGGCCGGGCTTCGCCACCGAAGACTCGATCCATCTCGGGGTGCGGCGCATTGGTGGGCTCGAGGTCTGCGGCGGCGCGAAGGACAAACGGAAAGACGATCCGCTCGCGGAATCCTTCGCGCCGAATGCGCACTACCGCGGGCAGTCGCGGGAACCACAAGGAATCGGCGGATCGCACGGCAGGGTGCCAGGCCTCATCGCCCTCCAACTTGCGCCAGGAGACCTCATACTCTTGGGACTCCTTGCGCAGAACCTGCGCGAAGGCCACGTCCCAGAGCCGCTCCTCAAGGACAGAGTCCTTAGGCATGCGTTCGCGCGCGCGTGCGACCAGTCGCATTGCACTGTCGAAATGAGTCGCCTCGATGAGGCGGTCAATCTCGGGGAGCGTCTCGTTGCGCAGCCAGGCGGCGTCGCGCGCGGGTTTCGTAGCCAGTGCGCCGATCGCGACAAGCGCGAGCACCACTGCCGCGCCTGTGATGCGCGCACCGGTGCGGCCTAGCTTCGACTCGAGTCGTCCCCACGCACTCGGCGCCTTCGCAGC
>JBGTOG010000217.1:0-2112 GCA_041742675.1 Gemmatimonadaceae bacterium
GCGGTGAACCAATACACCACGAGACCGAGCAACATGCCCACGCCAGCCGCGCCGAAGCCATAGTGCCAGCCGACCGCTTCGCCGAGAAAGCCGGTGATGATCTGGCCGGCAAACGCGCCGACGTTGATGCCCATGTAAAAAATCGAGAAACCGGCGTCACGTCGCGCCCCGCCCTCGGGATACAGATCACCAACGATGGCAGAGATGTTCGGCTTGAGCAGCCCCGTGCCGAGCACGATCAGAATGAGTCCAAGAAAGAAAAAAATCTTTCCAGCAGCGAGTCCGGCGAGACCCGACAATCCGATTGACAGATGGCCTGCGGTGATGAGCACCGCACCGATGAAGATCGCGCGACGCAGTCCGAGCAGTCGATCGGCTACCCAGCCGCCTGGCAGCGACGCGACGTACACAAACGCCCCGTAGATACCGACGATCGCCGACGCCTGTCCGCGGTCAAAGCCAAAACCGCCTTCGGACAGCGCAGCCGCCATAAACAACACGAGCAACGGTCGGAGACCATAGTACGAAAACCGTTCCCACATTTCTGTGAAGAACAGCGTGGACAAGCCTCTCGGATGTCCGAAGAAGCGTCGGTCGTTGACGTAGGGAGCCGTGTCGGCGGAGGGAACGTTCGACATCAGACGGTGGCGAGGGTGGATGTGGCGGCCCGCGTGATTGGCACCTTGTGGCACGCGACCCAGTGCGCGGGGGCTTTCTCTTCGAGCGGTGGAACGGTCTGGGAACAGACCGCGTCCTTGTCGGGATGCGAACAGCGTGGATGAAACGAACAGCCGGATGGCGGGTTCGCCGGGGACGGCGGATCACCGGCCAGCAGAATGCGCGAGCGTACGCGTCCCGGTTCCGGCACCGGTACGGCAGACAGCAACGCTTGTGTATACGGCATCAGCGCGCTGCTGAAAAGGGATGCGCGGGAGGCGAGTTCAACAATGCGCCCCAGGTACATGACCGCAACCCGGTCGGCCATATGCGAGACCACCGCCAGATCGTGCGCGATGAACAGGTACGAGAGGCCGCGGTCGCGCTGCAGATCGCGCAGCAGATTGATCACTTGCGCCTGCACGCTCACATCGAGCGCCGAGACGGGTTCATCACAGACGATGAACTTCGGTTCGACGGCCAGTGCGCGTGCGATGCCCACCCGCTGACGCTGTCCCCCCGAGAACTCGTGCGGATAGCGCGACGCATATTCGGGCCGGAGCCCAACTTCGTCGAGCAGTTGCGCGACGCGCTGATTGGCGTGGTCGCCGTGCGCGAGATCGTGCACCAGCAATCCTTCCTTGATCGCTGCACCAACAGTGAGGCGAGGATTGAGCGAGCCGAACGGGTCCTGAAAGACGATCTGCATCTGTCGGCGCAGCTTTCGGAGCGCGTCGCCGCGCAGCGCGAGCACGTCAACACCGTCAAAGTGAACGCTGCCGCTGGTGGGCTCAACAAGACGCAAAATTGCTCGGCCCGTGGTCGTCTTGCCGCAGCCGGATTCTCCAACCAGCGCCAGCGTCTCTCCAGCCGCGACGGAAAACGACACGTTCTCCACCGCACGCACCGCACCACGTGCACGGTTCAGCAGTCCCCCACGCACGGGAAAGTGTTTGGTGAGATCGCGCACTTCGAGCAACGCACTCATGTGCGTCGACGCTCCGGTTCCTGCCACAGATGACAGCGTGCGCGATGTGCCGGACCCACCTGCAGCAGCGCCGGTGCATCGGTAGCGCACCGGTCCCACGCATGCGGACAGCGATCAACAAAGCGGCAGCCGGCGGGCCAGTCGGTCGCGGCGGGCACCGTGCCGGGAATTGTGCGCAATCGATCGCGCGTGGTATCCAGCGTGGGCACCGCCGCGAGCAGCCCCTCGGTGTACGGGTGTCCCGGAGAGCGAAAGAGTCGGTCCACCGGCGCTTCCTCAACGATTTCGCCCGCATACATCACCAGCACACGCGACGCCATCTCGGCCACCACACCGAGATCGTGCGTGATGAGCAGCACCGCCATGCCCATGCGCTCACGCAGCTCGCGCAACAGCTCAAGAATCTGCGCCTGGATCGTGACGTCGAGCGCGGTGGTGGGTTCGTCGGCAATGAGCAGCGCCGGTTC
>JBGTOG010000220.1:0-11401 GCA_041742675.1 Gemmatimonadaceae bacterium
GGCCGCGTGTGACCTGATCGCCGTTGTGGGCCACGATACGGCGGGCGACACACTGCGCACGATGCTCGCCGACGGTGGCATGGAATCGCGATCGCTCGTCACCGTGGCTCGCCCAACAACCACCAAGACACGCGTCATGGCTCGCGCGCAGCAGCTGGTGCGTTTTGACGAGGAAGACGATACCGATCTTTCCGGCGACGATGTCGAACGCGTGCTCGAATCGATCACCGCTGCCATGCCGCATGCAACGGCGTTGGTTTTCGAGGACTACAACAAAGGCGTGCTCGTACCGGCCGTGATCGAAGGCGCCGTTCGTTTGGCGCGCGCAAAGGGCATACCGATCGTGGTGGATCCGAAGTATCGCAACTTCTTCGCCTACCGCGGCGCGACGGTGTTCAAACCGAATCGTCGCGAGTTGGAAGGGGCCTTGGGCGCCGAGGTCGATCTTGAGCATCCGGAAGCACTGCCCGCCACCTTTGCGCGACTTGGCGTGGAGCACCTGCTGCTGACGCTGGGCGAACGCGGCATGGCGCTTGTTGACGCGAGCGGCGCCGTGCATCGGGTGCCGACGACGGCGCGGGAAGTGTACGACGTGGTAGGCGCAGGTGACACAGTGACGGCGTACCTCGCCGCCATGCTCGGCGCCGGCGCCACCGCGCTCGAAGCCGCGATGATTGCGAACTATGCGGCCGGTGTGGAGGTAGGAAAGCTGGGCGCTGCCACAGTCAACGCACACGAGGTGCTGGCGGCCTACGATCAACACATGGGAGTGAGTGGATGACCGTTGTCGACAGGATGGTGTGGTTGGACGGCGTGCGGCGTGCGATGAGCCTTGCACTCGCGGCGCTGGTGATGGTCGCGGTACCGGCTGGCGCGCAGCGTTACGAACCGCTGGCGGACGGGTGGCAGTTTCACCTGCAGGGTGGCCTCGCATTCTCTACGATTGTCGGGCTGGAGCCGGAAGACGGGAACACCACGTTCGGCCGCCAGCGCTCGTTCAACTACAGCCTGCGCCTGTCCCGCGTGGCGATCGGACCGGTGTCAGGTTTTGTTGAAGCGGCGAGCGCTGACCGCAGCTATTCGGTGCAGGACGTGGGCGTCCCCGATCGCCGGGTGCGCTCCAGGTGGTGGGATGGCACGCTCGGGTTGAATGTCGCCGCGCGGTGCATGAAGACGGTGTGCGCGTCGCTGGATGCGGGTGCCGTGCTGGGGCGGCATCGCGGAAGCGTGCTGTCTGATCAGAGCACGGGCAATCTGTTGAGCGTACTTGAAGTTCAGCGCTATGAACAAGCCGCGATTGTCGGCGTGCGGCTGGCCAGCGAGCGGCGCGGAGGCATCGCACTGGTGCTTCGGCATCATGAGGGGCTGAGTGATCTTCCGGCCGACGGCAGCAGCGGGCGCAATCGATCGTTCACGGCACTGCTCAGCATTCCCATCAGTCAGTAGTGTTAGTGGCGCCTTGCGCCGTCTGTGCGCGTTGTATTGTGTGTGTGTGGTTGTGCGTGTTCGGGGGTGTAGCTCAGGTGGTTAGAGCGCCGGTCTCATAAACTGGAAGGCGTGGGTTCGAGCCCCACCGCCCCCATCGTTCGCGGTGCCGCGGAAGTCTGTTGGCGGTCTCGCCCGCCTCTTCCCTCAAGACGTTGATGTATGGCTTCACCGCACAGTTTTGCGCGCCGCGTCGTGGTCACAGGCTTTGGTGCCGTGACGCCGCTCGGGCTCACCGCTGCCAGTTCGTGGGAGGCCGCCGTGCGCGGCGTGAGCGGCGCTGCACCGATCACGCGATTCGACGCATCGGGGCACACCACACAGTTTGCCTGTGAGCTCAAGGGCTTTGACCCGCTCAACTATGTCGACCGCAAGCTGGCGCGCCGCATGGACGTGTATTCTCACTATGCCGTCGCTGCCGCCAACGAAGCGATCGCGCACGCAAAGCTGGACACCTCGTCACTAACCGACGCGCAGCGGGCCCGCATTGGCGTGATCATCGGCAGTGGGCAGGGTGGCATGGAGACGTTCCAGAATCAGGCCATCACCTGGCACACCAGCGGACCGGGGCGACTCTCGCCGTTTTTTGTGCCGATGATCATCTGCGATATCGCCGGTGCGTGGGTGGCCATGGAGCACGGACTGCGCGGACCCAATCACGCCGTCGTCTCCGCGTGTGCGACCGGCAATGATTGCATCATGAGTGCACTCGATTCGCTGCGAGCCGGTCGCGCCGACATTATTCTCGCTGGCGGCGCGGAGGGTGCGATCACACCGCTCGGTGTGGGCGGTTTTGGCGCGGCGCGTGCGCTCTCCACACGGAACGATGAACCGACTCGGGCCAGCCGACCGTTCGACACGGATCGCGACGGCTTTGTACTCGGCGAAGGGGCCGGCGTGCTCGTCATGGAAACACTCGAATCGGCGGAGTCGCGCGGTGCGACGATCTACGCCGAGGTGCTGGCCGTCGGCGCGGCGTGCGATGCACACCATCTCACCGCGCCGCATCCCGACGGAATCGGTGCGCGCCTCGCCATGCAGGGTGCGTTTACCGAAGCGCGCCTTGTGCCTACCGATGTCGATACGATCAACATGCACGCGACCAGCACGGGGCTCGGCGACGTTGCGGAGTGCAGTGCGGTGCGCACAGTGTTCGGTGATCACGCCGACACGCTCAGGGCCACGGCCACCAAAAGTATGACGGGCCATATGCTGGGCGCGGCGGGAGCGGTTGAGGCGATTTTTTCCGTGCAGAGCATTGTGCACAGCATCGTGCCCCCCGTGATCAACCTGGAGCACCCGGATCCGGCGTGTACGGTGCGCGTCGCGGCCAACGTGGCGGAGCACCGCCAGGTACGCGTTGCGGTCAGCAACGCGTTTGGTTTCGGCGGGCACAACACGGCCGCGATTTTTGCTGCGCGCGAGGTGGGTGACGCACTGTAGAGGCGCGCGATCCCTCAGGGCAACCGCGCGTCTCCCGTGCGAGGATCAAAGGTGGCACCCGCCGGCAACACATGCATGCGCATGTTCGCGGCGCCCAGCACCTTGGCGCTATCCGACGTACGTCCACTCGTTCGCGCGTCGTAGATGACCACCACACTCGCTCCCGACACGCGCCACGTCCCATCGCGCTGCACAACCAGTGCCGTAGACTCATCTATCCCCGCGCCGAGATAGGGCGACGCTTCAAGCACAAGACTCATCAGGCGGTTGTGTCGCTTGCGCCGCACGAAGTGCTGGTCGATGACGACATCAGGAAGAAACGCGAGTCCCGCGTCCGTGACCACGTTGTCGCGATCGATTGTGATGTAGGCGTCGCTGCTGTCGCGGGGGGGGCGGTCACCGCCGTAGCGTGCTTCGCGTCCGGTGATCATGCGCGCCGACAAGATCGCGGCGCCGGCGCTGGTACCGCCCACGACTGCGCCCGCCGCATGACGCGTCTTGATCGCGCGCTCGAGCGCCGTGCCACGCAGCACGTCGGCCAGTCGACTCTGGTTGCCGCCACCAAACCAGATCCCGGTCGCACTGTCGAGCAGGCGTGCGACGCTGTCGAGATCTGCTGCCGGACGATCGACCCAGAGGTTGACGGCGTGTGCACCAAGGGCTCGCAAATCGTTGGCCTTGGCTTCTCCGCTGCGCTCTCCGCTAGCCGATGCCATGGCCATCACCACAATGCGCGCGTTGGCGCCACCGGCGAGGGTGACGAACTCCTGCACCATGGCCGCGGTTTGCGGCCCACCCCCTACGATGTAGAGTGGTCCGGGTTGCGCCAGCGACGCGTGAGTGGGTGCGACAGTGAGCAGCAACAGCGCGATGAAGCGGATCATGGGAGAGCGCATCAGGCTAAGTTGTGGTGGGTAGTGGTGTTGGGATGAGGGGTCCCGGGTGCTGACCGCTCCGATTCTTTCCGAGGTTCATTGTGACGCAGTCCAAGTTCCCCCGCATGTTGCTGTTGCTGGCGATCCCGCTCGTGCTCTTCCTGTTGCCCACCGTGAGCGGGCTGCTTACCGACTGGTGGTGGTTTCAGGAAGTCGGGTACGAAGTGGTCTTCACAAAAACGCTCGTCACCAAGTGGGCGCTGTTCCTGGTGGCTGGCGTGATCGCCGCCCTGGTCATTGGCGGGAATCTATCCTTCGCACAGCGCGGCGCAGTGCCGGAGCCCGTGCTGGTCAAGATTGGCGACGCCACGCAAACCGTGGATCTGACCGGTATGCTCCGTCGGTTTACGCGCCCCGTCACCATCGTGCTGAGCCTCATGATTGCGCTCGGTGCCATGGCGATGTGGGAAACGGTGTTGCTCTATTTCAATCGCGCGCCGTTTGGCACGGTTGACCCGGTGTTTTCTCGCGATATCGGGTGGTATGTGTTTACGCTGCCGGCCCTGAGCGCGTTGCTGGGCGTGCTGAGCAGTCTGCTCACGTTGAGTTTGTTTCTGCTGATTCCGTTGTACTTCCTGCGTGGTGACGTGATCCTGTTGCCGCGCGGTTTGCGCATTGAGCCCACCGCAGGGAAGCACCTGGGCGTGCTGCTGGCCGCATGGTTCGTGCTGGCCGCGGCAAAGTTGTGGTTTGTCGATCCCGCGAACCTCCTGTTCTCAAGCACGGGACCGCTCGTTGGTGCGAGCTACACCGATTTGAATGCTTCCCTGCCGGCGCTTCGCGTGTCCGCCGTGGTGGCATTGGTCGCCGCCGTGCTGGCGGTCATTGGTGCCATGCGTGCGCAGCTTGGCTGGTACGCATTTCTGGGCATCGCGAGCTACGCGGTGGTCGGCGTTCTGGGCCGCGGTGTCGCACCCGGGCTCGTGCAGCAGTTCATCGTTGCGCCAACGGAACTCACGCGTGAGTCGCCGTACCTGGCGCATCACATCGATGCCACGAGGCGTGCCTGGGGAATTGACAGCGTCGAAGCGCGCGATCTGGCCGGCGAATCACAGCTGACCATCACTGATATTCGCGCGAACGGACCCACGATCGACAACGTACGACTGTGGGACCGGGCACCACTGTTGCGCACCTTCAAGCAGCTGCAGGAAATTCGCACGTACTACGACTTCGTGGCCGTTGACGACGATCGCTACTGGATTGACGGCAAGTACCGTCAGGTGCTGCTCTCTCCACGTGAGCTCAATGCGGCGTCACTGCCCACGCGCACGTTCATCAACGAGCATCTCACGTTCACGCACGGCATGGGGCTCACCATGAGTCCGGTGAATGAAGTGACCGCAGAAGGATTGCCGGTGCTGTTCGTGCAGGACCTTCCGCCGCGCACCACTGGCTCGCTCAAAGTCACACGGCCGCAGATCTACTTTGGTGAGCTCACGGAGTCGTACGCGTTCGTGAACACGGCCCAGGAAGAGTTCGATTATCCGTCGGGTGAAGCCAATGTGTTCCGTGCCTACACCGGCAGTGGCGGCGTGACCGTGGGCGGCATTCTACGCCGTTCGCTGCTGGCACTGCATTTCGGGTCGAGCAAGATTCTGCTCTCCGGCGATATCTCCAGCGAGTCCCGCGTGCTCTACAATCGGCGCATCGTGGATCGTGTCGAAAAGGCCATGCCGTTTTTGACGCTTGATCGCGATCCATACATGGTGGTCGCCGACGATGGCACGCTGCACTGGATTCAGGATGCGTTCACCTCCACCTCGCGCTATCCGTACTCGTTTCGTCTGGCCGACGGTACGAGCTACATGCGGAACAGCGTGAAGATCGTGATCGATGCCTACAACGGATCCATCAACGCGTATCTCGCGCTGCCCGATGATCCCATCGTCAAGGCGTGGGGCGCTGTCTACCCTGGCCTGTTCAAGTCTCTCACGGAGATGCCGGAAGACCTGCGGGCGCATATCCGCTACCCGGATGATCTCTTCCGTACACAGACGTTCCTGTATACCACGTATCACATGGATACGCCCGCGGAGTTCTACAACCGCGAAGACCAGTGGCAGATTCCCGTGATTGACCGGACCGATGGATCGGTGCCGTTCATGCGACACATCATCATGCGTCTGCCGGATGAGCCCACCGCTGAGTTCATCTACATGGCCCCCTTCACACCGCGCGGCAAAGACAATCTGGCGGCATGGATGGTGGCGCGAAATGATGGTGAGCACTACGGCAAACTGCGCGTCTATCAGTTTCCCCGGCAAAGTCTTGTGTTCGGTCCGCGGCAAATTGAAAACCGCATCAGTCAGGACACGGAGATATCGCGACAGATTTCGCTCTGGGATCAGCGCGGTTCGCAGGTGATCAAGGGCGACCTGCTGGTGATTCCGATTGAGTCGGCGTTGCTCTACGTGCAGCCGATTTATCTGCAGGCAGATGGGGGTCGCATTCCTGAGCTCAAGCGCGTAGTGATTGCCTACCAGAATCAGGTGGTCATGCGCGAGACGCTCGACCAGGCGCTGGCGGCACTGTTTGGAGAAGCCGGAGACACGCGGCAAACCGTAGTCATCGATGCACTCGATGAAGCGGCCGGTGGGGTGTCGGACGCGTCAGGTGCGCAAGTCAGCGCGGGCATGGCCTCGCTGATCACCGAAGCTCGGCGACGTTACCAGGCTGCGGTTGACGCGCAGCGCGAGGGCGACTGGACGCGCTACGGTGAAGAGTTGCGCGCGCTGGGCGGATTGCTGGAGCGACTTGAAGCGATGCGCGCGTCTAGCTCGTCGGGACCCAGCGGTACCCCTTGAGCTGCCACTGGGCACGGGCGTAGCTCTTCACGCGAACGCTGTTGTCCTGATTGCCGCCCAGGATGACATAGTGTGATTCCGTCTCGCGCACCAGAAACCCAACATGGTTTCCGGTGCGCGAGAGTTGCGTGTTTCGCATGAGCGGATTGAAAATCACCGCCACGGCGCCTGCACGGGCGACAGAACGCTCTCCCCAGCGCAACCAGCTGGCGGCACCCGCCGAGTTCGTACCGCGAACTGACACGCGATGAAAGCACCAGTTGACGAACGAGGCGCACCACGCCGTTTCGTCTCGGCTCGCGCGCAGTCCCGTCGTGGCGTGATACTCGATGATGCGCGGGTTGTGCACCGTGCCCGGCACACCGCGCTGCCCTATCTCGCCGACCGCGATGGCCAGCCACGGAGCGTCCGGCACGGAAGGCACCGATTCATCTTCTGCGACTGTTCGCGAGTCCGGCATGCGTTGAAGTTCGCGCCACGTGAGAGGACCGACTACGCCGTCGTCCTCAAGTCCACGCAACGCCTGAAATCGCCGCACCGTGCGGTCCGTAAGGGTGTCGAAGTGGCCGGAGCACTCAAGCGTGGGCACGGGATGCAACTGCCGGTTGAGCAGCACCTGCACGCGACGCGCACTGTCGCCGGAATCGCCAAGACGAAGGGAGGGAGGCACACGCAAAGCATGCAGCCCATCGCTCCGGGACGCCAGCCCATCGCGCCGGGACGCCAGCCCACTGGCGCCGGATGAGCGCGCCGTTTATCGTACCTGTCCGCCGGGCCTCCCCGGCGCTTGGGCGTGTAGCTCAGCTGGTTAGAGCGCTGCTTTCACACAGCAGAGGTCCGGGGTTCGAGTCCCTGCACGCCCATATCGGTTTCATGCATTGCACCAAACGCGGGTGGAGCTTCGGCTATCCACCCGCGTTTGTCACTTCCACCCCTGCCTGTCGCAGACGGCCGGCGAGCACCTCGCCCACCCGCGCGGTAATCAGCAGGTCGGATCCGTCGGACTTCTGCCCGAGCACCTCGGCGTCACGGTGCAACGAGGCGAGCACCGCGCCCTGATGCGCGGCTACGCGAATCTCCACCAGCGGACGCAGCCGACGGATGCACTGCACGAGTTCCGCGCGCAGCGACTCCAGCCCCCCCGGCTCATGCGCCGAGACAAACAGCGCGTCCGGCACGAGATTGCGCACGCGTTCCTCGAATCCCGCACGCTCCTCGGGCGGCAGCGCGTCCATCTTGTTGCACACCAGGCGCACAGGACGTGTTTGCAACCCCAACTCCGCAAGTACGTCATCCACAACGTCGCGCTGCTCTTCCCACGCGGGGTGGCTGACATCGACAACATGCAGCAGCAAGTCGGCTTCACGCGCTTCTGCCAACGTGGCGCGAAATGAGGCCACCAAATGGTGAGGTAACTTGCGAATGAATCCGACGGTGTCCGTGAGCAACACGGTGTAACCCTCGCCGACATCGATTTCGCGTGTCAGCGGATCGAGCGTCGCGAACAACCGGTCTTCCACAAACACCGCGTCATCGTTGGCGAGCGTGCGCAGAATGGACGACTTGCCGGCGTTGGTGTAGCCCACGAGTGCCACCTTGAACTGCGACTGCCGCTGCTGGCGCTGCACTTCGCGCGCGCGCTCCACATCTCGCAGTCGTTCCTTGATCACCTTGATGCGATGCTGAATCAGCCGACGGTCCGTTTCCAGCTGCGTTTCACCGGGGCCGCGCATACCAATGCCGCCCTTCATCGTATCAAGGTGTGTCCACATGCGAGTGAGTCGCGGCAGTGTGTACTCGAGCTGCGCCAGCTCCACCTGCAACCGCGCCTCCGACGACCGGGCGCGTGTGGCAAAGATGTCGAGAATCAGTTCAGCGCGATCCATCACGCGCACGTTGGTCGCCACTTCAATGTTGCGCGCTTGCGCCGGTGAGAGCTCGTCATCAAACACAATGAGCGTCGCGTCAAGCTCCTTGAGACGAAGCGACAGTTCGTCGAGCTTGCCGCTCCCGAGATAGGTGCCGGGATGCGGGCGATCAATGATCTGCGTCAGCGTGCCAACGACATCGGCGCCGGCGGTGTCAACCAGTCGCGCCAGCTCGTCGAGATGCTCTTCCATGTGGTGCCGATCGTGGCCACGCTTGCGGGGCGCACCCACCAACATGGCCTTCTCAACCGGCGGTGTGAGGGAAATCAGATCTCTGGAAATCGTGGAGCTCCTGGGCGCCGCTAGCGGCCGTTGCGCGAGACAGTGTTAAATCGCCCCGACTGATCGTACGGGCGTGTGAAGTTGCCGATCGGCGTGACCACCGTAAAGTCTCCCCGCACGCGATAGTTCACGCTGCCGGTGGACATGATCTGTCGTCCCGCTTCACCGAGGCCTCGGTAAGTGAAGCGAATCGGAAGACGCACCACCGACGTATCACCGCGCGGCACCACAAAGCGTGAATCCAGCGCACCGTCGCCGAGCTGCACCGAATCCACATCAACGCGATACGTCATGCGCGTGGCATCGAGCGCGTAGCGATTGGGATTGTACACCGATAGCACCACATCAACATTGCCACCGTCAAATCCGAGTCCGACAATCTGCACGTCCTGCAGTTGCACGATGGGTTCGGCGAAGGTGGCGCGTCCCAGCGTGGCGCAGCCAGCGACCACTGTTACCACCGCGACAGCGCTTGCCGCACGCAGCAGAACTCGCCTGGAGAGCCGGCGACTACGATTGTGAGGGGGCATCAGTTTATCCTTGACCGTCTGGGTGAGCCGCGCTTCGCGGCGCAGCAGGAGATGGATCATGTTCCTCCGGCGCCTCATCGAGGCGATCGCGCAACGACGCCCACCAAGCCATGCGCTTGGCGATGTCCCGCTCGAATCCGAAGGGCCCGGGCTCGTAAAAACGACGCTCGCCAACCGCTGATGGAAGGTAGTCCTGCGGGACGAACGCGTCGGGTGTATCGAATGCGTACTGGTACCCGGCACCATAGCCGAGTTCCTTCATCAAACCTGTCGGCGCGTTGCGCAGATGGTGCGGCACGGCGGCCGCTGGAGAGGAGCGGGCTGCGTCAAGCGCGGCCTTCCACCCCACATAGACGCGATTCGACTTTGGTGCGGTGGCCAGATAGACCGCGGCCTGCGCCAGCGCCAGATCGCCCTCAGGAGATCCGAGACGTTCCCATGTCTGTGCCGCCGTCAGTGCAACGGAGAGCGCCTGCGGATCGGCGAGACCAATGTCTTCGGTGGCCATCCGGACCATGCGTCGCGCCAGATAGCGCGGGTCTTCCCCGCCCTCGATCATGCGTGCCAACCAATAGAGCGCGCCCTGCGGATCACTGCCTCGCAGCGCCTTGTGCAGCGCCGAGATGAGATTGAAGTGCTCTTCACCCGAGCGATCATAGCGCGGCATGCGACGTTGTGCCGCCTGTGTGACCTGCGCGGCGCTGATCGCTGCGCCGTTTTCAGCGACAGCTGCGGCCGCCTCGAGCACGCCGAGCATGCGTCGTGCATCGCCGTCGGCAAGTTGCGCGAGTTGCGTCGCAGCATCGCGGTGCAAGGTGAGTGCACGCGCTCCCAGGCCACGCTCCGCGTCAGTGAGCGCACGAGCGGCGAGTTGCAACAGGTCGGCCTCGGTCAGCGCCTCCAGTACCACGACGCGTGCACGCGAGAGTAGCGCACCGGTCAACGCAAACGAGGGATTTTCTGTGGTCGCCCCCACCAGCACGACGGTACCCGCTTCCACGTGCGGGAGAAACGCGTCCTGCTGCGCACGATTGAAGCGATGAATCTCGTCCACGAAGAGCAGCGTGCCACGCCCGAGCGCGCGTCGCTTCTCTGCATCGGCGACAATCTCGCGCACCCGCGCCACGCCATCACTGACTGCGGAGAACGACACAAACTCCGCGTCGGTGGCGCGCGCCAATAATCGCGCGAGCGTCGTCTTGCCCACGCCCGGCGGCCCCCACAGGATCATCGAATCGATGACCCGACGTTCAATCGCCGCGCGCAGCGGTGCACCGGCTCCGATCAGGTGCGACTGCCCAACAAATTCATCGAGTGATCTCGGCCGCAACCGTGACGCGAGCGGCTCGGCGACCTGTGCGGAAAAGAGCGAGGACATGCGACTATTCCTGCTGTAGACCGAGACGCTCGACAATCTGCGACAGTGCGCGCTCGAGTTCGGGGGCGTCACCCAGCGGCGCTGCGGACGCGTCCCACGCGGGCTCCGGCGCCCGGGCGCGTTCGGTGAAGCCCATGCCCTCCAGCAGGTAGACCCAACGATCCGACCGCGCGTAAATCACCAGCGCCATGGTCGGCGTGATCGTGAGCTGATCGTCCGGTGTGTACACGGCGACCTCGACGCCGCCGTACATCCCCAACGGCAACTGCAGGCGTCCCAGCGCCTCGCGCACATCGGGCAACGGCAACAGCGCCCCGCTCCACTCCGTGTTGGCTCGCAGCGAGTGCATGCTGACATCCACCGCCGGATCGAGATGCTCCGTGAGCGCGTGAAAGACACTGGCGATGCGTTCGGCGTTGGCCCACGCGAAAATTTCCGTGAGGCCACCTCGCCCGCGCACCACGAACCAATCCGACAACGGACGGAATCGCGGCACGCGCAGCACAAACTCCTCGGCGCGAGAGGTCACGCGTCGCCTCGCTCGCGAGCCTGCAGCCGCGCGACTTCCGCCGCGAGCGAGGGCGGTGTGTTGCGAGCCGGATCGTCAAGGACG
>JBGTOG010000272.1:0-2502 GCA_041742675.1 Gemmatimonadaceae bacterium
CTACGCCGAGTTGCGCGGCCAGTGGCAGCAGCGCGTCGCGCAGGCCACCGCTCACGATCGCCGTGCGCACGCCGGCGTCATGCAACGCAGCAAAGACCGCGTCGACATCCGGGACCATGTGTGCAAGATACGCCTGCGCAAGCGATTCCATGTCCTGGCGTGTGGGGAGAATGCGCGCAATGCGCGCGGCGTACACTTGCTCGATCGGCAGCTCACCATTCATCGCGCGCGTCGTGAGCTCGGCGATTGCATGCGCAACGTTTGGCGCGCGACGCTCGGCCAACCAGTCGATACCTTCAATGGTCGCCAGCGTGGAATCCGCGTCGAATACAACGGTTGCAAACCGCGGCGACGGTGCGAGCGGCATCATCGCACTCGTTGCCGTGGAGCGCCACCGCGAAGCGCTACGTGCCAGTCCAATGGAGTACGCGTCATCACAACACGTTCCCCGGCGACAACAATCCATGCGGATCAAGCGACTGCTTGAGCGACCGCATGACACGCTGTTGGGTCTCGGACATTTGCAGCGGCAACCACTTGCGCTTCAGCTTGCCGATGCCATGCTCGGCGGCCACGGTCCCGCCCATCGCCACCACGCGCGTGAGCGTGTCGTACAATACTTGCTCAAGCCGCGCGAGTTCGTCCGCATCACGCGCAATGAAGTTCTGGTGTGGATGTCCGTTGCCCGCGTGTCCGTACGTCACGGATCGTTCAATGCCAGCCGCATCGGCCAGCGCGTGGGCTGCAGCGAGCGCCTCATGCAGGCGATCATACGGCACCGCCCAATCGGTGGAGACCTTCCGACCGCCGTGGGTACGGAACTGCGCACCGCGCGCGTTCATCGTGCTGGGCACCGCGTGGCGAAACCGGCGCGCGTCGAGCAGGGCAGTCGCACCGTCGTACACGCGAATGTCACTGACCAGCGCGTCGTGCGCTTCCGCCAGCGCGAGCCAGCCATCAAGCGCCGCGTCAGTGTCGTGCATGTGATCGCCAGCGTCTTCAGTGTACACGATCGCTCGCACGTCAGCGCCCCACGCAGCCTGCGAGTCGCTCTCGCGCAGCACGGCGACTGCCCGCTCGTCAAAAAACTCCAGACAGCGCGGTGCAATCGCCGAACGCCCCGTGGACGCACCGTTGA
Source organism: Gemmatimonadaceae bacterium (assembly GCA_041742675.1). GTDB lineage: Bacteria > Gemmatimonadota > Gemmatimonadetes > Gemmatimonadales > Gemmatimonadaceae > JAABRT01. The sequence continues at coordinate 1,139 of JBGTOG010000272.1, forward strand.
TCACCGCTCGCGTCTGTGATCCACCCGATGATGTCTCACGCGCCGCGACAACAAACGCCAGCGCGTCTGCGTCGTTGGAAAACGGAAGCGCCAGTCCAACGACATGTTCCGGTAGCGGTACCAGTCGCAGCTCCGCCTCCACCACCACGCCGAGGGTCCCCTCGCTGCCGACAAACCAGTCCACCGGATCGTGCGCCACGGGATAACCCACCGTGTTCTTCTCCAGCGACGGTCGTCGCACATCGAGTCGTTCGCCGCTTGCCAGCAGCACCGTCAGTGCATTGATGTGAGCGCGTGTGGCGCCGTAGCGAAACGAACGCGCACCACTGGCATTGCAGGCGATCGCACCGCCGATGGTGCTCTCTTCTTCGCTGGTCGGGTCGGGTGCAAAGAGCAGGCCGGCCGCTTCCGCGGCGCGACGCACATCAGCCACGCGTGCACCGGCCTCTACGCGCACTGTGCGCTTGACAACATCCACATCATGTATGCGAGTCAGTGCAGCAAGGGAGAGCAGCACGCCCTGGTCGGTGATGGACGCCCCCGTAGTACTGGACTGCAGTCCAGCCGGTGTCACGGGCGTGCGTGTCGCGTGTGCTTCCGCGATCACGCTGGCGACTTCGGCCACTGAGGTCGGGCGCGCCACACCCGCGGGCACCAGTTCCAGCCCGGACCAATCCCGCGCGAAGGCACGGCACACATCCGCATCGGTGCTGAGCACGGGATGCGCGATCACGGATTGCACATGTACAGGTACATGTACGCTAGCTCACTCCCGATCGCGTAACTGGATAATCGAGGCCGAGCGCACATCCGGCAGTGACATCAAGGCCGTGCGTGTGGCGTCGTCCACAATACCATCCACCGTGATCGCCGCGAGCGCGTCTCCGCCCTGCGCCAGTCGCGCCTGATGATATTCCGCGATGTTCACCTTCGCTTCACCCAGCACTGTCCCAACGCGTCCGATCACACCCGGCACGTCGTGGTTGGTGAGCACGATCAGCGTCTGCCGCGGATTCACATCCACATGAAACGCTCCAATGCGTGTGAGTCGCACCGCATCAGCGGTAGCCACGCCAGCCACCGCCAACTGCTGCATGCCGCCGCCGAGCGACACTTCAATCGCCCGCGGATGCCCGAGGTCTGCGGACACACCAACGGACAACGAAATGCCGCGCGCGTCGGCGAGCGTGCGCGCATTGATCAGATTGAGCCGGTCATTCTCCAACACGCTTTCCAGCGCACCAACGGCTGCTGACGAAAGCAGTGCACTGCTGCCGCCGGCCAGCGCCGGACCGCAGCGCACCGCCAGTTGCGTGATGGCGCGCGTGCCCTGATCCGCGAGCAACGTGCGCGCGACCGCGGCG
>JBGTOG010000286.1:0-2831 GCA_041742675.1 Gemmatimonadaceae bacterium
AGGTATTACGCTCTTTGGCGCCGTGTACACCGGTGGCATGCTGAGTTTCGCATACATGCTGCGCTACTTCGACTATGCGGTGGGGCAGGCGGCGGGCACCGTCGTGGTGTTGTTTCCGTTGTTGCTCACGTGGGCGTCGGATATTGGCGCGTATTTTGTAGGGCGAGCAGTTGGTGGACCCAAACTCATGCCCTCAATCAGCCCTGGCAAAACCATCTCGGGCGCAGTGGGTGGCGTCGTGCTCACCATCATCGTGGCGTGGTTGTATCACAAGTACGCGCTCGTTCCCGTCGCACAACTTGCACTGCGACCTGGAGCGCTGGTGGGAGTCGCAGTTGCGCTCAGTGTGGTGGGACAGATCGGTGATCTTGTGGAATCGCAGTTCAAGCGGGAAGGGAATGTGAAGGATTCGTCAAACCTGCTGCCCGGACATGGCGGCGTACTCGATCGTGTGGACGCGCTGTTGTTCACCTTTCCGGTTGCCTACGTGTTGCTGCGCTGGCTGGTGATCGCGGTGCCGCGATGAGTCGTGCACTTGGTGTTGCATTGCTCGGATCCACCGGCTCAATCGGCACGAGCACACTGCGCGTGCTGGCGCGTCATCGCGATCGTTTTGTGCCCGTCGCGCTCACGGCCAATGGCAACGTGGATTCGCTCGCGGCGCAGGTGCGCGAGTGGTCGCCCTCGTTTGTCGGCATCGTGAGCGGTGACGCACCCGATGGCAGTGGTTGGCACACGGGCGCATCATGTCTGATTGACGCGGTGTCCCGCGATGATGTGGACATTGTGCTCAACGCGGTGGTCGGCGCAGCAGGGCTGCAGGCGACACTCGCCGCACTGCACGCGGGCAAACGTGTCGCGCTGGCCAACAAGGAAACGCTGGTGGTGGCCGGACCAGTTGTGATGGCGGCCGCGCGCGCCGGTCGCGGATCCCTCGTGCCCGTAGACAGCGAACACTCGGCGATCCTGCAATGTCTCGCGGGCCGGAAGCCCGAAGAGATCCGCCGCCTGGTCATCACCGCATCGGGCGGGCCCTTTCGCACCTGGGACGCCGCAAAGATCCCTTCGGCCACGATCGATGACGCGCTCAATCACCCCACCTGGCGCATGGGCAGCAAGATTACCGTGGACAGTGCCACACTGGCCAACAAGGCGCTCGAGGTGATCGAAGCCCACCATCTGTTTGGCGTGCCGTACGACCAGATCGATGTGGTCGTACACCCGCAAAGCATTGTGCATTCCTTCGTGGAGTTTGACGACGGCAGCACGCTGGCGCAGCTCGGTGTACCCAGCATGGAACTGCCCATTTTGTACGCGCTCACCCACCCGGAACGCCTGTCCGACACCGGCGTACCACGCTTCGACCCCGTTGCGGCGGGGTCGCTCGATTTTGAGCCCGTCAGGCACGATGATTTCCCAGCGCTGAATCTTGGGATTGGCGCGGGCCGTCGTGGTGGTGCGGCCCCGGCCGTCTTCAATGCATCGAACGAGGAGGCGGTCTCCGCTTTCCTCGACGGTCGTCTTAAGTTTGGACAGATCGCTGAACGCATCGCCGATGCGCTCGCTGATCTTGCAGATCGCCCCGGTGAAACGCTCGAGCAACTGCTCGCCGCCGACGCCGAGGCGCGTCGTCACGTTCATTCCCGACTCTAGTGCTCAATACGCTTGGCTCCATCGCGGCACCGCTGTTTGTGTTTGGCATCGTGGTGTTCATTCACGAGCTTGGACATTTTCTCGCGGCCAAATCGGTTGGCGTGTACGCGCCGATCTTTTCGCTGGGCTGGGGCAAACGGCTGTTCGGCTTTCGCCGCGGCGAAACGGACTATCGCGTGTCCATGTTTCCGCTTGGCGGATTCGTGCGTATGGCGTCGCGCGAAGACGAGTCCATGGCGGGTATCGAAGGTGGTGGCCAGATGGCGGCGCCTGACGAAGACACGCTCGCCGAGGCGCGCAAGTCGGCCGGTGCGCTGTGGGACGATCAGGCGATGGTGCCCTTTGGTCCGCGCGCGGTTCCGCAGGAACGGTGGGTGGAGTCCAAGCCGATCTGGGCACGGTTGTTCATTTTGTCAGCGGGCGTGATCGCGAACATCCTGCTCGCTATCGTGGTCTCGAGCGGCGTGTTCATGTCGTACGGTCGCAGTTATGTGCCCGCCGTTGTGGATTCGGTTGTCACCGGCGGACCGGCGCAGGCGGCGGGTGTCATGCCGGGCGATACCATTGTCTCGATCGATGGTGCGCGCATCAAGAGCTGGAACGATGTGCTCGACCGCGTGTCGGCGGTGACATCGGGCTCGTTGGCGCTGATCGTGGCACGCTCTGGTGGACAACAGACCATTTCGCTTGAGCCCACCATCGCCGATGGCGTGAATGTCAACACCGGCGCGCCGCGCAAGGTCGGGCGGATCGGCATTGCGGTGCGCAATGAAGTCGCGCACGAATCGATGAGCGCTGGGGAATCGGTAGAGGCCGGGCTGCAGGCGACCTGGCGCATGACCACCGGTGTTGGCGACGTGCTCAAGGGACTCGTGTCGCGTGAAGTGCCCATGAGCAACCTTGGCGGCCCGATCGAGATTGCGCGTGCGTCCGTTAAAGCGTCCAGTGGCGGTGCGGAAATGCTGTGGTCGTTGATCGCGTTTCTGAGCCTGAATATTGCCATTGTCAATCTCATTCCCATTCCTGTGCTCGACGGCGGTCAAATGCTCGTGACCATCGCCGAAGGCATCAAAGGGAAGGCGTTGACGGTGCGCACGCGTGAATGGCTCGCACGTGTGGGTGTGTTTTCTGTATTGTTGCTGATCGTGGTGGTCACCTTCAACGATATCAAACGCCTC
>JBGTOG010000351.1:0-6339 GCA_041742675.1 Gemmatimonadaceae bacterium
CCGCCGACACCGCGACGCCGCTGCGCGGTGCAACGGCCATGGCGCGAGCAATCATTGCCGAGGCCATGGGCAAGCCAACGCAGGCGGCCGATCTGTTGCTTTCGGCGCGGGAGTCGATCGACCTGCGGACCATGATGGGACTGTGGCTGCTGCCGAAGGCTGTCACCGATCCGCGCGTCGTGGCGTGGATGCGTGGGCAGTGAGCAGCGCGCGGAAGATCGACCCGCGCAACATCGAACCGCAACTCATCAAGGTGCGCTACACCTTACCCCCATGGGCGAAGCCGGAACGATTTCCGTTTTGTGTACCCAGCATCGCGTCCATGTCAGCACTGGATCTCGACGCGCCGGTCGTATGTTTTGTAGGCGAGAATGGCTCTGGAAAATCCACGCTGCTGGAAGCCATCGCCATCGCCGCATCGCTACCGTCGGCCGGCTCGGCGGGACGTGCGAAAGATGATCCCACGCTCGCCGAGCAACTCTGGCTCGCGCGCGCGCTCAAACTGATTTGGCGCACACGAAACAACCGCGGACTTTTTCTGCGGGCCGAGGATTTTTTCGGATTCCAGCTGCTGCTGAAGCGGGAGCGTGCCGAGTTTGAGGAAACGCTGCGACGCATGGACGATGAGTACGCCGATCGCTCAGCGTACGCGAAGACGTTGGCCATGGGTCCGCTCAAATCCAGCCTGGCCGACATGGACCGGCGCTATGGCGCCAATCCCGATGCGCGCTCCCACGGCGAGGCGTTTCTCAACTTTTTTCAGGAACGCCTTGTGCCGCGCGGACTCTACTTGCTGGACGAACCCGAGGCCGCACTCTCACCGCAACGACAGCTGACACTGCTGGCAATGATGTTCGATCTGGTTGCCGAAGGCGCACAGTTCATCATTGCCACGCACTCACCGCTATTGCTGGCGTATCCCAACGCACGAATCTACTCGTTCGATGATGCAGCCATTGAACCCATCGCGTGGGAGCAGACGGAGCACGTGCGGCTCACGCGCGATTTTCTGGCGAATCCCGAGCGGTACTTGCGTAACTTGCAGGGGTAGCGCGCGTTCATTGGTTACCGGACGTCTCGCGCAACACAAGACGCAATGCGTAGATGCGCGGCAGGCCGCTGGCGTCCTCACCGTAAACCGAAGAATAGCCTCCAACCAGCGGTCCCCCCACAAGCGCGTCATCAATGCGCTGGCTTGCAATCACGTTGAGTGACCGCAGGTCGACCAGCTCGATCATCGTGTCCCAGTAGCGATGCTGATCAATGATCCGCGGATGGACGCCGCCGAGCTGCAGACCGCGCTTCCAATTCGCGTCCGGCACGAGCGACATGATCCAGAGAAACTGTTCGCCCTCCTGCGCGGCGCCGAGCAACTGCGGCTCCGGCGGGAACTCACTCATTCGCTCGTCGGACGATTCGGACAGCAGGGTGGGAACGGGAAACCACGCCACCGTTCGCGCAAGCAAAACACACGAGGCGGTGCGAAAGGCGCAGCGCTCGATCATGTAATGCAGGCGATGTGTCGCCCACGCCTCCGTTCCGTCCGGGGATACACTCAGTGCGCGCCGACTTGCATCGCCACCTGCGTCAGTCCGCTGAGCGCGTAGAGGGGAAGCGCGGCCGACGAGGCGTCCGTTCGTGTCGCGAAAGAAAAGAGCAAACGCGCTGTCGGCGCCTCGCCGCACGCTCGCCGCTTCGAGCAGTCGATCGCCGCTGCCAGCGACGAGCGACATCGGAGTGCCACCCGTGGCTGGAAGCGAGCGCACGAATTGGTAGTCACTGGAGAGCATCGTGTGCCGCCGCGCCTGATCATCAGTGACCACAACGCCGGAACGGAACGGCGCGATGCGCCAGATCCGCCGATACTCGCCAGGCCCACCCCCGGCGCGTCCCACACTGCGAAGGAATCGACCGTTGGCGTCGAAGACGGAGATGGATGCGGCCGAGGACGCACCCCCGACGAGAAACTGACCGGTGGCATCGCGCGACACAGTGACCTGCGGTCCACGGATAAGACCGGGTCCGTCATCGTCGCCAAGCACCGATACGGTGTCAACCCGAATCGTACAGGATGGGCATGGTCGGTCGCCGATGAGCAGCGTGGTGGTGTGGGACGGAGTGTCGGCCAGTGTCTCGTCAATCGAGTCGACCGCAGCGTGACGCCCTGCGAGTACTGACCCGCGCTGGTCGTCGCGGTCGGCGCAGCCGACGCCCAGCGTGCATCCGAGAGTGAGCGTGGCCAAACGGTACCATCCGATGGCAGGACTCAACGCGTCCTCGTCACCGCATTCTGTCGAACCTGAAATATGTTGCCCTCAGGATCACTGGCGTTACGCACCACAAACCCCGGTCCGTGCCACTGCTCGGCGAACACCATGCCGCCAGAGCTGTGCGCAGACTCTTCCGCAGCCGGAATGCTCTCAACGGTGCAGAAGAACTTGATTGCAGCGGAATCGCGAAGCAGCGGTGGGCTGGCAATGGTGACCTGCGACGCGATGTGTGGTGGCATGGCGTGCACGATGAGCTGCAAGTCAGGCGAGCGGAGAATGATCATGTCCTCAGTGCGATGCGCGGACGCCATGCCAAGCACGGACTGGTAGAACGAGGACAGACGGTCAGGATCTTTGGCGTAGATGAAAACGCCAGCGCGGGCGGGTACAGACACGATGTCTTCGAAGTAAGTGAGCAGTAAACGCGCGCTACCGTGGCAACGCGTACGCAATAATCTCTGACGGTTGTCCCGCGCCCGTCGTTGCAAACACAACGTACTGTCGGCCGTTGTGCAGATACGTCATCGGAACGCCCGACTGCGTGCCACTCGGAATGTCGAGCCGTGCGATGCGCTCGCCGGTGCGTTTATTCAGCACCCACAAGTTGCTGCTGCCGCTGGTACCTTCACCGGCGAAGAGCAGCGTGCGTGTGACCAGCAGCCCGGCGCGCGATGCTCGGCCTGTGTTGGGGATACTCGACGCAGGAAGTTGCAGTCGTTCGGCCACGTAGTCGGGTGTGTCTCCGTTCGGCACCATCCACGCGTGATCACCAGTCGTAAGGTTGATCGCGGTAATGCGTCCCCACGGTGGCTTCACGATCGGCACACCGGGTGCAATCTGACCACGACCTGCACCGGCGATGTAGTTCATGTCGGACACTCTGCCACCGGGCACAAGCGACAGGAACGACGGTGCCGTGACCGACGGGATGTACAGGTAGCCGGTCTCCGGGTCGAGCGCGCCGCCTTCCCAGTTGGCACCGCCCAACGCCGAGGGCAGCGTGATCGTGCCGCGCGTGCTGTCAGCCGCGTTCTGCAGTGAGGGTGGCGAATACAGTGGACCCCACCGGAACTGGATCGCAATCTCCTTCGCGCGTTTGAAAATCTCCGGCGTGAAGTCGAGCAGATCGTCTTCGCTAAATCCCTGTCGTTCGAACGGCGCGGGCCTGGTGGGAAACGGCTGCGTCGGACTGTACCACTCGCCGGGCACGTCGCCCCTGGGAACGGGGCGCTCCTCGATCGGCCAGATCGGTTCGCCCGTCACACGATCGAGTACGAACACAAATCCCTGTTTCGTGACCTGTGCAACGATTCGCCGCGCGCGGCCGTCGATGTTCACGTCAGCAAGAATGGGTGCGTTGGTGTTGTCCCAATCCCAGATATCGTGATGAATGGTCTGGTAATGCCACACGCGCTTGCCGGTGCGCGCGTCGAGCGTGAGGATGCTCGTGGAGAACAGATTGTTGCCCGGTCGATGGCCGCCGTAGTAATCGCCTGTTGCCGATTCGGTGGGAAGGTAGACGTAACCGAGCTCCGCGTCCCACGAGATCTGCGCCCACACAGCGGTGTTGCCCGTGTAAGACCACGAACTGTCGAGCCATGTATCGTTGCCGAACTCGCCGGGCTCGGGAATGGTGTGAAACGTCCACAGCAGTCGCCCCGTACGCGCGTCGAAGCCGCGTACGTCACCGGGGATATTCGTCTTTGATGGCGGTCGCATCCCCACATGAAGCGCGGCGCCCACGACGAGCACATCGCCAATGACCGCCGCCGGCGAACTCGCACCAATGGAGCCTACCGGCGACACGCCTTCGCGCGTGCGCAGATTTTCCTGCAGGTCAACAATCCCGTTGCGCCCGAATCCACTGATCACATGGCCCGTGGCCGCGTTCAGCGCGACGAGTTGGTAGCCTGGTGTGACTACGTAGATGCGATCATCGCCGTTCCCGTCCGACCAGAACGACACGCCGCGTCCCGAGTTGACGCGCGGCGCTTCCGCGATCCTCTCGCCCTCGTCAATGCGATATGTCCAAATGGTCTCGCCCGTCGCGGGGTCGATCGCGACCACGTTGCGACGCGCGCCCGCGGTGGCGTACAGCACGCCGTTCACAAAGATGGGCGTGGTCTGGCTTGCGGCGAGCGGATTCGGCCCCTGATTCCGCGCACTCCATCGCCACGCGACCGCCAGCCTGTCCGCGTTGCTCGAGTCAATCTGATCGAGCGATGAGTATCGAGTGTGCCCAGCATCTCCACCATAGACCCGCCACTCGGCGCCGGTGCCGCGCTGTGCGCTCGCTGGGGCAGCAAGCGATAGCGCAGCAAGGGCGACAACGGCGACGCACATGGCCACACGCGGCCGGAATGCGATAATCATCTATTGCTCCACACGTTCAGAAGGTGATTCGAATGCGACTCCAAGCTGCCGTGACGGTGCGTTGCCCGCTAGGGCGCGGCGCGAATGGGCGAGACGCCGCTTCGCACGCCGTTAGCCGGACGCACCGTCGATCGAGTGCGAGGCTTACGCTCAGTCGGCATCGGTGCAGATTCCGTTCCATGAGCCAACGCCTCTGTCTGATGCGAGCTGCGACCTCAAGCGCATTGCTGTGGCGGCTGTCCACGATCGTGCTCGTCATCCTAACGCTGACCCAGCCCGCAGTGCTGCTCGCGCAAGCGCACGAACACGCCGCGCACGAGCCGACGCGTGATCCGCGACTTGAACTCCTGCTTGGCGGACCGCACCTGATTCTCTATCACCGCGGCTATCTGGCACTCGGCGAGACACAGATCATCGAGCTCCAGCAACTGCGACGTGTAGTCTGCGACGCGGAGCTCGTGTACGTGGAAGCAGCCAAGCAATGGCGCGACCGGCTCGCTGACCTGCTCGACGACTCGGCGCCACCCTTGCCGCAACCGTCGCCCCCGGCGGCCAACCCGTCGCGTCTGCAAGAGGCGATGAACGGGCTGGCCGCTGCGGAGTCGCGATGGCTTACCGCGCTGATGCACGCTCGGCGTGACGCGTTGGCGCTGCTTACGACGTCACAGCGCGCGCAGGTCTCGCTGCTTCGTGATCACTGGACACGTGAGGCCATGACGATGATCGAGGAGGCCACGCGCCCTGGACAGCGCGGGCATCCCGGTACGCAGATTCCCATCCGTGTGCCCGGCATGGTGGTACACGCAACCACGCTGCTGCCGCATTGCGAAGTGTTGCACGGACCCTCACGACACATCGTCATCCCGCCGCCTCGCTGAGGCGCACGCAGCAACGACGACGCTCAGCCGGTAACCTTCACTTTCACGAATCCGTTTGTCCAGCAGCACTGCTGCCCCATCGCGCTATCGGTGATACCGAAGTTGTCTACACGTACGCGCAGCATGTACTCGCCTGGTGCACTGAAGCGAACCGACGTGATCGCGTCGCCTCCCCCCGGCGCCGTTTTCGCCGTGCGCGGTTCGAAAGTCACCTCGCCGGGTCCCTGATGTTTGACCCATGACATGTTCACCGGAATCGGCTTGCGCTCGCCGCGATCTTCCATCCACACGCGTACGTCGAGCGCCGCGCCCACTTGTACGGTGAGCGGCCCGGTGATGACACCCTCGCGCCCATTCGACGCCGGTCCGTCCGGCGCGAAGCGCACCACCGGCATCATCGAGCCCGCCGCCTGCGGCGTGTAGGAGAGTTTGTAGTACTCACTGGTCGTGCGGCCTGGCACGGAGTAGGTCACGCCGTTGTGCCGTAGCGTCCAGATCACATCACCGCGGTGGCCGGGCGGCACCCGGATCGCAAATGCGCCGCGCTCGCGCTTACCGCCGAAACCGGAGTAGCTCACAACCGGGAAGTGCGTCGGTTGCATTCCGCCAAACTCCGCAGGCTCGATCGCGTTGTCTGGACCGATCGGGATCTCCGCCGCGCCGCTGCTGTTCCGGTTCATGAATCCGAACGAGAGGGTGATGCTCCCGTCGGGATTTGCGTACCAGCCGTCGAAATACGGGGCGACGCCTGCGCCGGCGGGCGCGGTCGGGCCCAGTGGGAATCGCGCGCCTGGTTGCGCAGCGAGCGGAACGGCGGC
>JBGTOG010000372.1:0-8579 GCA_041742675.1 Gemmatimonadaceae bacterium
ACTGCCCGTGACAGCGATCGTGAGCAGCAACGCGTGCTGTTCATCCGGCAACGCGGCAATACGTTCGCCGAGTGAGTCGCGGACGGTGGGAAGCAGTTCATTCGTGGTCAGTTCGCTCGCCCCTCGATCAGTGGTGATCCATTCCAGCGAGTCCGGATGTACGGCCAGCCAACCGCGCGTAAACAACGTCTTGAGCAGTTCAACGACATAGAGCGGATTGCCATCGGTCACCTCATAGACACGATCAGCCAAGCGTACCGCGCCCTCGGGATGTTGCACGCGCCCCAACGCGCGTATCAGTTGCCACACGTCGTCACGTGAAAGCGGCGCCAACGGCACACGCAGCGACTGCGGTGCCGAGCGGAGCGCACGTGCCAAACGCAATGCGGGTGCGTCGCGCTCAGCGGCACCGGTCGTGACCGAGACGCACCACATCACCGGCGCATCGTACAGCCGCTGCACCAGCGACTGCAGGAGCGCGCAACTGTCGGCATCACACCAGTGCAGATCATCCAGCATGATCACGATGCGTGACTCGTCAGCAATCGCCAGCAGCAACTGCGCCACCCCTTCATGCAACAACGAGCCGTCCGACGTTGGCGCGCGCGTTGGCTCAGGAAGCGACGGAAACGTTCGCCGCATCTCCGGTACCAGTCGAGCCACTTCCGTTAGCCACGCGCTATCGGTGCCACCGGCGCCCGGTGCGTCTACGGCACCGCGCAGGATCTGCAGCACCGGACCAAAGGGTGCTTCAAGGCCCGATTTAAAGGCGCGTCCGCGCAGTACGATCACATCCTGCGTGGCGAGGAACCGCGCGAAGTCATCCATGAGACGCGATTTGCCAACCCCGGTCGCCCCCTCAATAAACACAACTGCGCCCTGCCCGGTGGACAGCGCGTTCCACGCCTGCTGCAGCCGCTCCCATTCGCGCTCGCGCCCGATGAGTGCGGCATCGAAGGCAGGAAGCGGCGATGTGCGAGCGGCCGCCACGCGCGGTATTGGCGTGAACGGCGCATCCTGAATGCGCGCCGCCAGCTGACGGAGATCCAGCCCCGGCGAGGTGCCGGTTTCGCGCACACGTCGAGCACGGAAGATCTCGTACGCGCCGAGTGCAGCGTCGCGCTCCCCCTGAAGGTAGAGCACTTCGATCTGCAAATGCGCGGCGTGGTCGGAGAGCGGATCGAGTTGCTGCCAGCGTTCCGCGAGCAGCAACGCACGCGGCCAGTCGCGTCGCGCCTGTGCAGCCCGTGCTGCGGCCACGAGTGCGCGCCGATATCGCTGGAGCAGCGATTGTCGCGTGCGATCGGCCCACTCCTCGAACAGCTTTGCATCGCGCAGCGCCAGTCCGTCCAGAAAACGCGGAATGTCGAAATCAGCCGCCGCTTCGTTTCCCTCCGCCTCAAGCGCGAGAAACTCGGAAACATCACTCGGCAGCTTGGCGCACAGTGCAACAGTCTGGCGATCAACGGCCAGCCGATCCCCGAGCACAGCGCGCAACTGTTTAAGTGATTGTCGGAGCGAGGCCTGCGCCTTTTGTGCAGACACATCCCCCCACAGCAACGCGCTCAGCGCGCCCCGCGTGTGGCTTCCGGTCTCCAGCGCCAGAAATGCCACAAGGGCCACGGATTTCGCCGACAACGGCGTCGCACCAGCCTGCGGACCAACGCAAAGTTGTGTGGTCCCGCAAAGGGTAAGGCGCATTCCGGCGTGGAGGGGGGGAAAGTGGGAAGCGAGCACGGCCGATATCCAATCGACCGGGAACGTATCTCGCGTTCACGGCGACAGAAAGTCTGTTCACGATAAATTCACGGGGGGGGCGTAGGCTCTGCTTGCGTCGTGTGGCGAGTCCCTCCGCCCGACACCCCACCCCAAAACGGAGCCTACCATGTCGAATCCCAAGAATGACCAGGACATCATCCGCATTGACCTGACCGACACGCAGAAGGAACAGATCAAGGACGCGATCGGCCGCGATGGCGACGCCATTGAACTCGACGTGAAGAGCCTCGAAGAGCGTATCACGCCGCGTCGGATTATCGACCTCTAGCATCCCGTCGGGCGCGCGGACACTGCGTTCGCACACTCGATAGTCACACCTCGCCGGACCGGACGGAATCCCCGTCCGGTCCGGCGTGCGTTATGGGGGGCGATACATGGTTGTGAGAGCGGAGACAATGCTGCATGTTCCGCCGCGACCTCATCCATTCCCTTCCGCTGCCCGCCGTGGAGTCTCCCTCACCCATCGCTTTTGAACCCGCTGCGAGCGGAGCTGCATTCGATGCACGGATGCGTCAACTCGTGCGCGCCGCCGTTGCGATGGCTGGAGAGCAGGATCAACGAGCCATCCTCACGGCGTCCCTACACGCGGCGCAAACGCTGTTGCGGGCCCAGAGCAGCTCGTTTTGGGCGCCCGGTGAGCGACAGGCCACCTGTCAGGTGGCCATCGGCCGCGGCGAGGGCGCGCTGCTTGGTGCCACGGTCCCTCTGTCGCTGCTCGTTGGCGACGACGCCCCTTCCCTGACGCTATCCACCCCGATCCTGTCCGGACAGAGCACCGTAGGGTACCTGCGCGTCGCGCGGGAGACGACGTCACCTGGCGACGACGCCGCGACTCCCTTCGATGACACCGAGCGCGAGATCCTCGTGCTCCTGGCCGAGAGTACCGCGTCGGCGCTGCGATCCGCGGCGCGACTCAAAGCCGCCGATCGTTCGGACGACCTCAAACTCATTCAGGAACTGAGCCGTGAGATCGGCTCATCGCTCGATCTCGATCGTGTGTTACAGACGGTGGTCAACATCGCCGCGCGTGCGTTGACGTTCGATCTCGGCGTGCTCGCACTCTACGAGGGCGGCAAATGCGATGTGCGGGCGATGGCCGGCAGCGCGGCCGTAGACTCCGGCTCCGAAGAAATGCAGGACCTGGCCTTTCGCGCCACGTGGGCGGCCGGAACAGGTGAGATGTTTTACCTGTCCGACCGGGAAGCGCCCGGCTCCGATACGGAACGCATCTTTCTGCAGTTCTTCGACGGCGAGCTCGAAAAAATCGATATGCACAGCGGTCTATATCTGCCGCTGCACGACGAGGAGGGCGTGGTCGGCATTCTGCTTTTCGAAGCGAAACGTCCCGAGTTCGCCAGTGCGCGTGAACGCGACATTGCGATGATTCTGGCCAATCAGGCCACAGTCGCAATTCGCAATGCGAAGTTGTACAGTCAGGTGCCGATGGCCGAGGTACTGGGTGCGATCAGCGCCAAGCGTACGGCATTTTTCTCCATTCCGAAGCGCAAGCGCGCCATTGTCGCCGGCGTCGCCGTGGGCATGCTAGGTGTCATCACGCTGATTCGCTGGCCGCTGCGTGTGATGGCGGAAGCGCCGGTTTTTCAACCCACCGAAATGACTGATGTGCGGCCAATGGTGGCGGGCACAGTGGATCGTGTCCTCGTGCGTGAAGGCATGATCGTCTCGGCGGGTGATCCAATTGCGCAACTGCGAGACGTTGAAGCACGCGCCGCGCGTGCGCGTGCGTCCGCTATGATGCAGGCGGCGGCCCAGGCGGCAACGCTGGCCGCGTCTCGTGGAGATGCCGCGCAAGAGCGACTGCAGCGCATGCTTGAGGAATCAGCCCGAGCAGAACTCGCGCTTCGTGATGAGGCACTGTCCACCACCACGCTGCGCGCTCCGATGCGGGGTATCGTGCTGACCTCGCGGCCGGAGCTCAAACTCGATGCCAGAGTGCAAGCGGGTGAAACCTTCCTGCAACTCGGCCGCACCGATTCTCTGGAGCTCGAGTTCAGCGTGGACCAACGTGATATCGATCGGGTGCGAATTGGTCATGAGGTGCGTCTTCGCGTAGAAGCAATGCCGCAACGCACGTTCAGCGGTCGCGTGATTGCGATTGGCGCCCTGCCGGTTGCGGGAGACACAGCGGTTCGATATCCCGTACGGGCCGCGTTGCCGAATGATGACGGCTTCCTCAAGCCCGGCATGCCGGCGCACGCGCGCGTCCTGACCGAGCCCTCGTCGGTGGCCGGACGTTTGCTGCGCACTCCCATGCGAGTACTCCGACTTCTCTGGTGGAGGATGTGGTCGTGGATTTGACAACGCTTCGTCAGCGGGCGAGTCGTGATGCGTGTGTGCGATCACGCTCCGCTCGTTCACCCCTGTTGCTCGGTGTGCTGTTGCTCGGTGTGTTGTTGTTCAGTGGGCTGCTGCCCGCGTGCAAGGCAGCGCCGCCCATGGCGGAAGCTGCGGCATCGAACGACGCAGCCCTGACCGTGCGCGTGGACACCGTCACGGTTGACGTGCCCCATACATATTCGGGTCAGGTGTTCGTCGAACAGGATGTGATTGTGGCGGCACGCGCGGCCGGCATCGTAGATTCGTTGTACGTGAACATCGGTTCGGCGGTGAAACGCGACGCCCCGCTGGCATTGATCGACAGCCGCGCGCAGGAGATCGAACTCGCACGGGCGGAGGTAATGCTCGAGCGCGCGCGCAACGCCCGGGCCCGGGCGCTTGCTCTTGGCGATCGTGGTGGTGTCGCGCAAGCCGATTCGGAGCGCGTTGAGGAGGAGCTGCGCGACGCCGAACTCACACTTCGCCGAACACAGCGCGATGTGGAACTGACGAGAGTGAATGCACCATTCAACGGCGTCGTCATCGCCCGGTACGTGGGGCCACAACAGCTTGTGGCTCCCGGTGATACGCTGTTTCGTGTGGCTCAGGCCGCGCCGCTGCTCGTACGGGTTCGGGTGGGAGACACCTCGGCGAAGGCAGTGAAAATCGGTGATCGCGCCGTGGTGGCGGCGAGTGACGGCAGCGGTCGAACAAGCGCACGCGTCAGGTTCGCGGCGCCCGTGCTGGATCCGGCCAGCGGAACGCGCGAGGTGATCCTGCAACTCAGTGATACGCGTCTGCTCTCGGGCGAGACCGTGACGGTTGAACTGGGGAGCGTGCGTCGACGCGCACTCGTGGTACCGCGCGCTGCCGTCTCGCCAGATGGCTACGCGCTGGTGGCCGACGGCACGCGCACCACGTTACGCCCCGTCACGTTGGGCGCCGAACTCCCTGGAAACATGATTGAAGTGATCAGCGGACTGTCGGTTGGCGAGCGGCTGGCGCCGCCTCGGTGAGCGATGCATGAACGGCGACATCCGCGTAGCGTGAGGAGGTCCGCATGAGTGCATTGTCGCCAAAATTGCGAGCGGATGTGCCGATCATCGAGCAGACGTTCCGCGGAGAGCAGAGCTTTGTCGTGAAGGACCCCGACACGCACGCGTACTTTCGGTTCCGACCTGTCGAGATCCGCGTGATGCGACTCTTCGATGGTGTGCGGTCGGCCGCTGACATCGCCGATACATTCGCGGCGGACGGACTGCGCATTACCGCGAGCACCGTGGACGGCTTCGCGCGGAAGTTGTCGAAGCTTGGTCTGCTCGAGCGTTCCCTGCAGGATCGAACGACGCAGCAGCTGGAGCGTCTCCGTTCGGAGCGCTACCGGAAACGCTCGCTGTTTCGCGGCGAGCTCTTTCGCGTGCGTTTTTCCTTTGGCGATCCCGATCGGTTGCTGACGCGTACGTATCCAGCGGTCCGCTGGTGTTTTACACCGGCCTTCGTCGTGGTCTCGTTGGCGCTGTTCGTGTCGTATCTGCTGATCATGGGCGTGCAAGCGCAGACCTACGCGCGGGATTTTGCGGCGAATTTCTCCCTCAATGCGCTCACGCCATGGTCTATCCTGGTGTTTGTCGGCGCGATTGTCCTGTTGACCGCCGTACATGAGCTAGGCCACGCCTACGCATGCAAGCACTATGGCGGTGAAGTGCATGAGATGGGATTCATGCTGCTCTTTTTCATGCCGGCCTTCTACGCGAACGTCAATGACGCGTGGAGTTTTCCGCAACGAAGCGCACGCCTGTGGGTCACGGCGGCGGGCTCGTGGATCGAGTTGTTTGTGACAGCGCTGCTGGCCATTGCCTGGTTGATCGTACAACCTGGCTCGGTGCTCAGTCAGTTGGCGCTCGCGGCCATGTTGGTCGGTGGTGTCGCTAACCTGGTGACGAATGTCAATCCGCTGCTGCCACTCGACGGCTACTTCGCACTGGGCGACTGGCTGGAGATTACCAATCTCCGACAGCGGGCAAAGGAGTACGCTGATCTGTGGGTGCGTCGGCATGTCCTGCGTCAGGATGTGTCCGTGCCTGACATCGATGAGCGTGAACGCCGCATTCTGCTGATGTATGGCCTGAGCGCTGCCGCGTACATCACGGGGTTCCTACTGTTCATTGCGTCGCAGGTCGTGTCAGCGGCCTATCGCTCGCTGGGCGTGCTGGTGGCCGGCCTGTTGGTGCTTTTCGTGGTGTTCCTGCTCCGCCGCGGCCTGTCCATGCTCTGGCGTGCAGTTCGGCTCGCCGTCAGCACGCGGCTTTCATCCGCATGGCGCGCACTGCGCGCTGGCGGTGTGGGCGCAAAGCGCTGGCGACTCGGCGTACTCACTGCTGCCCTGCTCCTGCTGGCCGCCGCGATCACCCCGGTGGACATGACAGCGCGTGGCACGTTTGCCATTCGTCCGATCACCAGTCTGACCGTTACAGCGCCAGCGAGCGGGGTGATTGCCGACGTGTTTGTGCGCGAGGGAGACGCCGTGGTTGCGGGCGCACCGGTCATGCGACTCGCCAACTACGAGCTCTCCCGCGAAGCGCTGCGTCTGACGCGCGAGTCAGACTCGCTGCAGGTGGGTGCGCAGATAGCGCGCGCACGGCAACGCGCGGGCGAGAGCGATGTGTTGACCGCACAATCGGCTGGTGCATCTGCGAGCTCCGCGGCATTGCAATCGCAGATGGACGCGCTACGTCTGCTGGCGAGTGTAGGCGGTCGCGTCGTGTCGCTTCGCCCGGAGCGCCTCATCGGCCGCGCTGTAGCGTTCGGTGACACATTGCTGCAGCTAGCCGATGTCACGAAACTCGAATCGATCGTTCGCATGGAGGGCGCTGGCGCGTTGAGTGTGCAGTCTGGCGATGCCGTGCGGCTGTTGTCGTACCGGAACACCGCGGTGCCGCTCACGGGAACGGTGGAGACGGTATCGCCCGTTGCCGATAGCAACGGTCGCGCAGTGGAAGCGCGTGTTCGTGTTCACTCTGACGTGGCGTCGCTGGCTGGCGCGACCGGCGAGGCGCGCGTGACATGGCGACGCACCACGCTGTTTGGCGCGTTGGCCTGGAGTGTTCGAGCACGGTTGCGTTCGGACTTGCTGTTGTAGTGCAGGTGCAACTGCCATGGAACTGCGGGAACGCCGCTGGTTCACAGCGCACCGCTGCACCATGCACTGTCAGTGCGCAAGGATGTGTTGCATGGTCGCTGCCCGTATGCGCGATTGTTCAACAATCAGCACCAGGTGGCCGCCCTTTTCGAAGCGCATCAATCGCACGTTCGGAATGGTGGACATCGCGAACTCGGCGTTGTGATACAGCTGCAGTGCATCGTCGGCTGCGTGTACCACCAGCGTGGGCGCTTCGACCGCCGCAATCCGTTCGTTGGGCATCTCGGCCGTGTTGTCGAAGGTGACGCCCGCGGAGCGCAGTGTTACGGGGTTCATGTAGTCAATCACCTCACCAGCCAACGTTCGCTGTTCCGGCGTGAGCTGGAAGACAATCGCCTTGTCAACGCCCATCAGCCCGAGGAGTTGTCTGCGGAAAACTCTACTGACCACCCAGTAAAGCAGATCAAACTTGAAGATGGTGGTGAGCATGTCACCCTTCGCATTGGCCGCCGCCTGCCCCTCACTCGCCGACGCGGCGACACCCGCGGAAAGCAGTGTGAGGGACGACACACGTTCGGGATACAGCGCGGCAAAGAGCAGCGCCGAGGGCCCACCATGCGAGAGCGCAACCACGGCAATCTTGCGTATGGCTAACGCGTCCAGCAAATGGGCATACGCGTGCGCCTGATCGTCGAATGTCGCGCTGTCGCGGAACGTGGAGCGCAGATAGCCAAAGCGTGACGGTGTGATTCGGCGAAACCGTTCGTCCAGAACAGCGTCGGCCACCAGTTCACCCTGATCAAATCCTCCGCCACTTCCGTGCACCACCAGCACAGGGAGTCCGACACCGTGTTCGGTATATTCGATATCGCCAAACGGGGACGGGAAAATCGTGCTCCTGCCACTGATCCGTTTGCGCGCGTCTCGCATGTCCGACAGATACACAGCGAACGTTGCGAGCGCCGCGAACACACCTGCAACCGCAAGCCAGCGCAGAGACGTTCGCAGCATCATTCGATCGCTTCGTTGAGGTTCGCGGGGCCGACCCGGTAGCGGCAACAGTGCTGCACGCGCATCTTAGGCCAGGAAGCAATCGTCGTCTGTAGGGGATATGCCGTGTCGCTGGTCGGGGGCGCGCTACCCTCGAACAACCGTCTGCTGGCATCGTCTCCCATCGCATGCGACTCGCACTCAGCACCTTGGTCTTCGCCGCCTGCTCGAGCGCCTTGCTGCACGCACAAGCCCCCACAAACGCGCAGTTCCGCGCGGCGGCAGCGTACGCCGCGCGCACCGATGGACAGGCCGTGCTGGTCATGCATCGCGG
>JBGTOG010000374.1:0-5941 GCA_041742675.1 Gemmatimonadaceae bacterium
GCGCGCCGCTGCGCCACGATGCGCGCGACCTCCACGGTCGCGCCCGCACTCGCGTCGCCGTTCGCGGGGCGTAAGCGCGCACACAGCAAGTGTTCGCCCGCACAGATGTACAGCGGTAGATCGCAGGAGTGGCCGTAGTAGCCATGGAAGAAGTGCCCTTCGTGCGCACCGTGCACGGGATCATCCGTCGCATCGAGATCGAGGATGATTTCCGACGGTGGCGTCGCGTGCGCTTGGAGGAACAGATCGACGAACGGGCGATTGATCGACCGTGATCTTCTTGTAGCGCTCCGTCGTGCTCACCGTCGTGGCCGTGAGCTCCAACCGATTGAGCGTACTCTTGCCGGCGAGCGGCTGGCCGACGTCGCGTGCGCGACGCCGCGTCGTGCCCGTAGGCCTCTTGAAAGTGCAAGGACTCGGGCGTACACGCTGTAGACACAACGGCCGTCTCCGCGTGACGTGTAAGGGGTTCTCGACAAACACCTTCTGCCACGTGGAACGGCCGTTATCCAATACCCTGGTGATAAATGCGGGCTAGAACCGCCGGCCATATAACGATACGGCCTCGCGTCTCTGCTGCATGACCGCAGTTGGGAGACAGGAGACAAGGGCGCGTAGGAAGCAGCGCCGGGGGGCGAGATTACTTTGCGAAGAGCGCTCGCACAATATGACGAGCGCGGCTTTCGCGCACTCAGTTCGAGTTCCCCAAAGGTTTTCTCGCAGCGTGAGACACATCCTCAGGAGCGTATATGCGCAGGCGCTTTCCACCCCAGGCACCGGGCACGTTTTTTCTCACGGAGGGCGGGCAGGAGACCGAGATCATGTATCGCTTCGGCTTTGAGCTGCCGGAGTTCGCCATGTATCCGTTGCTTGAGCGGCCGGACGCACTCGTGGCACTCGCCGGAATGTACGAGCGCTATCTCGAGGTTGCAGCAACGTTCGGATGCTCTGTGCTCATGGGTGGTCTCGACTACCGGGCCAGTCCGGATTGGGGCGCAAAACTCCGCTATACGCCAGCGCAACTGGCAGATGCGCAGCGACGCTGCATCGACTTTCTTCGCATGGTGGCCGCGCCATTTCGATCGCGCATCCCGTCGATCCTCATCGCTGGCATCGCGGGACCACGCGGCGATGCGTACTCGCTCAACCGCAGCATCACGTCGGAGTCCGCCGAAGAATATCATCTTGTGCAGCTGACGACCTTAGCGAACGCAGGCGTCGATGGTGTCTCAGCGATGACTTTCAACTCAGTACCCGAAGCCGTCGGCATCGCGCGTGCCGCCGAGCGCGTGAATCTTCCGATCTGCATTTCGTTTACGCTCGACAGCAAAACCTCACGCTTGAAATCCGGCCCGACCCTGCGAGAAGCGGTTGAAGCGACCGATGACGAATCGGGCGCTGCGAAACCAGACTTCTACGGCGTCAACTGTTCACATCCATTCGAGTTTGAGGCAGCCTTGGAACCCGGCGAGTGGATGAAGCGCGTACGCATGCTCCGCCCGAACGCCTCCGCGATGGACAAAATCTCGCTATGTACGATTGGGCATCTGGAAGAAGGCGATCCCGAAGCGTTGGGCGAACTGATGGGCGCGCTTGCCCGGCGCTTTCCGCACATCGACATCTGGGGCGGATGTTGCGGGACCTGGGAAAAGCATCTCGCGCAGATCGCACAGCGCGTATCAGCGTTCGGGCGCCAACCCTCGTCAACGGTGTAATCTTGTGACTGCGTGGGTACGCGCGGGCGATTCCACCCTCCGCTGGCATTCGGCATGTCACTTGGCGACGTTCCCGCGCTCGTCCCACGCTTGTTGCAGCGCGCTGAGCAGAACGGCCGAGCTCTGTGCGCCCGACACGCCGTAACGTCGATCGAGTACGAAGAACGGCACGCCGGTTACACCGATCGCCTGCGCTTCCGCCTCATCGCCGCGTACGGCGTCCGTGTATTGCTCACTCGCCAGCACCGTGCGCACTTCGCTCGCATCGAGTCCAACGTCGGTTGCGAGTACAACGAGCGTTTCTGCATCACTGAGCGACGCGCCTTCGCTCAGGTACGCGGCGAACAAGCGTTCGGCGAGTTGCTCGCGAAGATTGTGCGCGGCGGCGAAGTGCAACAACCGGTGTGCATCGAGGGTGTTGCCAACCTGTACGTCATCGAGACGAAAGTTGAGTCCTTCACTCGCCGCTGCTTCCGTCATGCGTGCATTCATGGCGCGTGCCTGCTCTACTGACGTGCGGTATTTGCGCGCGAGCAACGCCGGTTGCGCCTCGTCGTGCCTGACCGGCGCATGTGGATCAAGTTCGAAACTCCGCCATGTTACAGTGATCGCGTCGCGATGTGCAAAGCCGGCAAGCGCCGATTCAAAGCGACGCTTGCCGACGTAACACCAAGGACACGCGATGTCGGACCAGATTTCTACCTGCATGCAGTGCTCCACACGATCCAGATACGACGAGCCGCAATCGTTGCGCCGACTACACATACTGACTGAATCGTTTGGAATGAGACGTGAGAGCACCGGGCCGTCACGGCGCTCCCCGCGCCAGACGCCCGCGAAACTCGCGCGCCCAGTTGAACACAACGATCGCCTTGTCTTCTCCATTCGTCGTGCGCAGCACGAGAAATCGTCGCCCATCCGGCATAACGTCGTACGACGGATGCGTCGCGTCCGGCGGATCGTTGCCTGGCAGCACGAGGCGGCGTTCCCCTAGCGTGAATGCTGCACCCGTCGTGACAGCAGTTGCTGTGATTCCACGCGGCGAGCGGAAGTAGAGCGTGCGCCCTGATCGATCCCACAACGGTTCCGCGCCGCCGTCGGTGCTGACCTGAACGCGCGCGCCTTCGTCCGGGAAAGGGCGCACATAGATCTCCATTCGACCGCTCTCGTCTGCCATGTAGGCGAGCCAGCGCCCGTCGGGGGAGAGTCGGGGCATCTGTTCGGAGAAGGGACCCGCGGCGAGAGGCCGAAGGGTGCGATCGCTCGACAGATCCACGGCCAGAATGTCTCGCGGCCACGCGCCACCGGGGGCGGTTCGCACGATGAGCCAGCGACCGTCCGGGGACATGATCGCTTCGTTCAGCAGCACATCGCTTTCAAAGAGCAGCTCCGACCGCCCACTGCCGTCGGCTGGCACCCACATGATTGTCGTGCCGCCCACGCTGCTTGACGACAGTCCCCGGTCTCTTACCGCCTTGTAGATCACGCGATGCCCGTCCGGTGACCACTCCGGCGCCGTGTTGATGCCTTCGGTGGTGAGGCGCCGGAACGTGCGCGCCGTGCGGTCGTAGATCCAGATGTCTATGCCCTCGGTGCCCACGAGCGATACCGCAATCCGTTCTCCGTCGGGGGAGAGCCGCGGGTTTCGGTAGTTCCCGATTTCATCCCGCACCGGTACCTCGCTCCCCTCGCCCGCGAAAACCATCCGCACCTGTCGTGTGTCCGGCATAAAGGCCAGCGTCCCGGTGGCCGAGAGCCCCGCACCGTCCACGCCCGTGGCGATTGTAATCACGTCGCCAGTCGAGCGGAGCGTCTTCGGATCGAAAGGCACCGCGGCGATGTTGAACGTGGGTGTGACGTGGATGAGATGGCCGTCCACGAGGCCGAGCGCCCGCTCCGCGTTCACCTCCAGCGGCGTCACCACGCCAGTTTCGAGCGACACCGCGACCATCGCGCCGCCCTGCGCGATATCGGTCGTGCGGACCAGCACCGTCTTGCCGTTTGGCAACAGCATGGGGTTCAGAAATCGCTGCTGTGACGATGAGTCGGTCACGACGCGTGGCGTTCCACCCCGGGCGGGCAACTCAAGCAGCGCGGACTCGGTTCCGATCAGAATCATGTCCTTTGCCGTCCACGCCAGCCCCACGATCACTCGATTGCCCGTGCTGCCGAGCCGCTCGCTCTGACCACCATCACTCGGTATGCGCCGAATCTCGTTTCCATTCGCGTAGGCGAGCCAGCGCCCGTCGGGGGAAAAGGTGAGCGATCGCAGGGACTCGCGCGCAAGAGTGACCTCCTGTCCAATCTCGCTGACGCGGCGCGCCACAGTGCGATAGCCGGTGGCGCCCTGAAGCACGTACGCGAGGCGATCGCCCTGCGGCGAGACTGTAATCGGGTAGCCGCCGACCATCGGGTTCTCACCCACGGGTGTGTCGATCGTCATCCGAATGACGGGCGCCTCGTCGGCTCGGTCGGGACGCGTAACGAACCACACTAGCGCCGCGGTGGCGACCGCGGTCAGTGCCCACGCACCCCGCTCGCGCCACCGGCGGGAGCGGTCCGTACCGAGCGACGTTGCGCTGCCGACGTTGGAGGAATACCGGGCGAGCATCGCCGCATCGCCCTTGCCGAGCAGCGCTTGCGCGAAGTCATTCGCGCTCGCGAACCGATCTGCCGCCAGCTTCTCGAGGGCGTTCCGCACTGTCGCGTCCACGTGCGACGGCACGCTCCGACGAAGCACGGTAAGTGGGCGCACCTCCTCCGTCATGAGCTTGGCGATGATCGCCTGGGCAGTCGCTCCGCTGTGCGGCGGCTCGCCGGTCAGCATCTCATACGTCATCGCCCCGAGCGAATAGATGTCGGTGCGCGCGTCCACGGTGCGGTCGCCGGTGGCCTGTTCGGGGCTCATGTACTGCGGCGTGCCGAGGGAGAGTCCAGTCTGTGTGACGCGCTGCCCGCCGGCCTTGCTCACGGCGAGCGCGATGCCGAAATCGGCCACCATCGGCTGTCCATCAGGCAGGAGGATGTTCTCCGGTTTGAGATCGCGATGGATCACCCCGCGCCGATGCGCGTAGTCGAGGGCCTGGGCGATGGCGACCGACAGTCGTAGTGCCTCCTCCACCGGAAGCTGCTGCTCCCGCTCGAGCCGAGCACGGAGCGTTTCGCCCTCCACGAACGGCATCACGTAGAACAGCAGCCCGCCCGCCTCTCCGCTGTCGAAGAGCGGCAGCAAGTTCGGATGCTGCAGGTTCGCCGTGACTTTGATTTCTGCGAGGAACCGCTCGACGCCAAGTACGGCGCCGAGTTCCGGCTTCAGAACCTTGATCGCGACCTGTCGGTCGTGCTTGAGGTCGTACGCGAGATGGACGGTGGCCATGCCCCCCTCTCCGATCTCGCGAACCACTCGGTAGCGATCAGCGAGCGCATCGCTCAGGGAATCGAGCATATCGGAAAGAGTGCGGAAGGGGCGCGGATTGGCACAGCGGGAGTCCCTGCAGCGGACGAAATATCGAGAAAGCACCGCTGCCCTGGTCGGGTGGCCGACGGTGCGTGTGATGAACAGCAAGCCGAGCCCGCGCTGATTGTATGGTCGCCGCCCCCGCAGCGCCAGCAGCTCGGCCCCCGATGGCAAGACATCGCTACCGCGCGCTTCACGACCCTGGCCATGTCGGTGCAGCGACCGAGGTCAGCCCGCGCCGACGCAGCTCTGCTCTCTATGGAGAGTTGCCGTCGATTCAGATCGCCTACCGTGAGGGATCGGGAGGCGACACTGGGGCAGCGAATCGCAATCGCTGTCCGAGCCGCCACTCATACCACGTGGCCTCGGCCAAGGCGCCCAGCCACACCGTGCTCGCCTGCACTATCAGAATGTCAGTCTGGCGGCGCGCTTTGTCCGCGCGCCCCCAGTACAGGCTGGCATCATGGATTGACGGCGCGTCGACATATTGCTGGTAATATTCGCGGGCATCTCGCTTGGACACCTGCGAGGCGTGCAGGCGCTGGGCGACGAAACCAAGTACCACAATCCCCGCGACCGTGCGCCACCGCGAACTCACCTGGCCAAATCCCGGAACCAGCGTGCCACGCAACGCCGCCGCGATCGGCGGGCGCGCTCGGCAGTGTGATGCTGGACGGCTGCGTTCAAGCAGGGAAGTGGCGCTCACCGGCGCGTCGGCTGGCAGGCGCAGGCAGGGTTCGGTGGCCAGCGCCTGACGGGCGAGCATTCG
>JBGTOG010000387.1:0-3435 GCA_041742675.1 Gemmatimonadaceae bacterium
GCGTAGTCGCCTGTGCGCGCCTGCATAGGCACATAGCGCGCCTCACGCCCCGAGCCGCCCGCCGTTCGCCACGGCTCGTCGGAATGATCGCCGAGGTCCGGGAGCGCGAGGCCGGGACCGGTGTTGACGATGGTGCCGCCCTGCACCGCCTGGCTGTCCACCGCCGTTGCCGGCAGATACAAACCTACCTTGCTGCGCTGCTCTCCCTCCTCGGGCTTTACCAGCACCCGATCTCCTACCACCAGCAATCGTTTCCGTTTCATATCCCTGGATCAATGTTTGCCCGACGTATGGGCGTTCCTTCAATCTAGCACGGGCGGGCGACTCGCAGGCGGCGGACCGCGCCACTCGGCGGTTGCACCAGAGATATCCATCACGACCCTCGACGATTGTCCGCTGGAGCGCAGCTGCTCCACCACCTCATCCGCCCGATCATCGCCGTGTCCCAGCGACATCACCGCATAATGCGCCATGCCAAGCGCCAACTCGTGCTCACCCATGACCACGCGTCCAACTCCAAGCGTCTCGAAATACTGCTGTTCCGAACTGCTGTGCGTGCGCACTACGATGTCGATGTCAGGCTTGGCCTCACGGGCAATCTCTACCACACGCCGCGCTTGAAACGGA
Source organism: Gemmatimonadaceae bacterium (assembly GCA_041742675.1). Taxonomy (GTDB): domain Bacteria; phylum Gemmatimonadota; class Gemmatimonadetes; order Gemmatimonadales; family Gemmatimonadaceae; genus JAABRT01. The sequence continues at coordinate 628 of JBGTOG010000387.1, forward strand.
TCGGGCGTGGCTACTACCAGCAGCCGCGCGTGCCGCGCTGACGCGAGTGCCAACACGCCGGGCCGCGCCGCATCGCCATAAACGGCCGCCATTCCGCCGGCACGCAGTCGGTCCACCAGTTGGCGGTCCTGTTCAACCACCGCGAACGGCACGCCACATTGCGCCAGCGCCCGTCCGATTGTGCCACCCACTCGTCCGTAACCTACGATGATGGCGTGATCGTGCATGATCGCACCAATTTCTGCGACCGGAAGTTCGGCGGTGTGCTCAAGCCGCGCGATGAACTGCGAGCGACTATGCAGCCAGCGCTGCACGCGCGGCACAAGCGAAAAGAGCAGCGGATTCAGCGAGATGGAGACGATGGCCGCCGCGAGAATGAGGCTCCGTGCATCAGCGTCGAGCAGACCGAGCGAAATCGCGAGTCCAGCCAAGATGAAACTGAATTCTCCGATCTCGCCGAGGCTCGCGCCAACCTGCAGCGCGTTGTGCGCCGACCGGCGTGCGCGCAGCAGCATCAGCGCTGCAACTGTCGGCTTGAGCAGCATCACCAGCGCTACTACCGCGATCAGTTCGAGCGGTGCACGTAGCAAAATGCCCGCGTCGAAGAGCATGCCCACCGACACAAAGAAGAGCACTGCAAACGCGTCGCGCATAGGCAGTGCGTCAGCGGCGGCCTGATGGCTGAGATCCGATTCGCTGATGATCACGCCGGCAAAAAATGCGCCGAGCGCAAACGAGACGCCAAACAGCGCCGCCGCTCCAACGGCAATCCCGAGTGCGGCCGAAAGCACAGAGAGCGTAAAGAGTTCACGTGACCCCGTGCGCGCCACTTGCCAGAGCAACCACGGAATTGTGCGGCGCCCCACGAAGTACATGAGGGCACTGAATGCGATGACCTTGGCAAGTGTGATAGCGAGCACGATCCAGAGTGGTTGCGCTGCATCGCCAGCGTTCAGCGCGGTGCCACCCATGACAGTCGCCAGCGCCGGCAACATCACCAGCGCCACCACCATCACCAGATCCTCTACGATCATCCAGCCAACAGCAAGCTTGCCTGCACCAGTATCGAGCGCATTGCGCTGCTCAAAGGCACGAATCACCACTACGGTACTGGAAATACAGATACACAGGCCAAACGTGATCGCTGAACCGATGGGCCATCCCCACGCGGCGCTGAGCGCCGTACCGGCGAGCGTGAGCACGGTCATGCCAGCCAATGCGCCGGGCAGTGCCACTCGGCGCACGTTCATGAGATCGTTGAGCGAGAAGTGCAATCCCACACCGAACATCAACAGGATCACGCCGATCTCGGCGAGCTGCCCGGCAATGCCGAGATCGGCCGCGTAGCCTGGTGTATTGGGACTCAGTACGATGCCGGCGAACAGGTAGCCAACGAGCGCTGGAATGCCGAGCCGAGTGGCAAGCCACCCGAACAGAAACGCGAGCGCCAGGCCAGCGGCGATGGTGACAATCAGCGCCGTATCATGCGGCATGCTCAGCGCACCAGATGGAACTCCGCCTGCCGCGCGTGCGCCCAGCGCACGCGTCCATCGGTACCGATAATCACGTCTTCTTCCTGCGCCGAGCGAACGCGCTGGTTGTTCCATGAGGCCACGGGCGAGGTGGCCTGCAGCTCAATGGAATACCACATGCCGGCGATCACCGGGAAGTCGCCGCGATCGGGGACGCCTTCCTGATAATCCCACAGCCCGATCATGGTGCCGGCGCCGTGCCCGTGCGCACCGATGGGGTGTGAATAGATCGTGCCCTCAATATTTGCTGCGCGCATGCGGGCGAGCGATGCCGCGAGCACTTCATTTCCTGTGCGTCCGGGGCGCAGCTCTTCGACTACGATGTCTTGCAGCCGATTGGAGTTGCGCAGCACAGCCTTGAGTTCATCAGGCGCGTCGGTTTCGCCCTCACGAAGCACGTAGCCCATGTGCTGCGTGTCGGTATTGAGCCCGAACGCTTTGATGCCGAAATCGCAGTGCAGCAGATCGCCGCGCTGAATGATCGGATTCGCCAGCACGAGCTCGCCGCCGAATGGACGCTGCAGTGATACGCTCGTTTGGAACCACGTTTCGAGCCCCAGATCGTTGAGCCGCTGACGCATCCACCACACCACGTCTTCTGTACGCGTTTTGCCAGGTGTGATTACTCGTTCGCTGAAGGCTTCCCGGATGATATCCCACGCGAGCGCGTTCATGCGCTCAAATACCTGTTCTTCTTCAGTCAGGCGCGATGCGATGAAATCAACCGCCAGTCCCTCCGCGGGCACGATGCGCGCCGCGAGCGTGGGGCCGAGCGATTGGGTCATACCCGCGTACTCGCCTTGCGTGATGCCATCGGCAAAGTGCCACGTGCGTGAGGTGTTCACGGCAATGCGTTTCGGCTGCCGCTCCTCGATGGCCGTCTTGAGGACTTGCCACTGATCATCGCCCCAGAGCTCGGCGGTGCGATCATTGGAGCGACTGCCGGCGGCTGGCGCCTCGACCGGCTTGCTGCTGCGAATGGCTTTGTACACGCCACCCTGGTCCGTGCCACCGAAGGCCAATCGCTCAATGCCCTCGGCGCCGCGGTCAAAGAATACGTAAATGGTGCGTCGGCGTGCGGCGAAGGTGGTAGGCGAGACCAGCGAGTGGAAGATCGGGTCTTCGTTGTACTCGCGCATGGGCATCACCCACATGTCCACGTCGTACTTGCGCATGAGGGCGGGCAGCAGCGAGTCCATGCGCTGTTCGAGCCACGCCTGGCGGACTACGGCCTGCTCGCGCAGGGTGCCGAAGGGGCGCAGCGAGTCGCGGGCCG
>JBGTOG010000423.1:0-1876 GCA_041742675.1 Gemmatimonadaceae bacterium
CGCGTAATGACGCCGCCCACTTCACGCGCGCTGGCCGCTTCCCGGTCGGCGAGGTACGACACCAGCGTCGCATCGGCGCGGTGACCGGCTTCCACCAACCAGCGTTGCACCAGACGTTCACGCAGCGTGCGGTCGGGCGCCTGCAGTGCGACCACCAGACCGCCTTCAAAGCGCGACCGCAATCGATCAGCAACACCACGCAGCTCGCGCGGTGCACGATCGCTGGTGAGCACAATCTGCGCGCCACGATCGTGCAATGTATTGAACAGGTGAAACAGCTCTTCCTGCGTGCGTTCCTTGTCGGCGAGTTGCTGCACATCGTCGATCACCAGCACCTCAGCCGCACGATAGCGGGCGCGCCACCGTTCCACCCCGCCCTCCTGCATGGCCGCAATCAGTTCCTCCACAAATGTCGTCGCGGACACACAGGCAACCGCGGTGCGCGGATGCAGGCTCTTGAGTGCCAGGGCGATGGCATGCGCCAGATGCGTCTTTCCCGTGCCGCTCGCACCGTGCACGTACAGCGGATTGTAGCGCTGTCCCGGATGTTCGATGACGGCATCGGCCGCTTTGAGCGCCAGCTGATTCGCCAGTCCTGCTTCCAGTCGGCTGCGCGTGAGCGTCGGGTTGGGCGCCGGTAGCGGGAGCGCGGAGGCCAACGCACGATCAAGCAGCAGTTGCGCTTCACTCACCAACTCCGGATTGCGAAACGCCGGATTGCCGCGCACGCCGGGATCGAGCATCACGGCCTGCATTTCCAGTCCCCGCAGGTGATCAACGGCGGCGGCAAACGTGGCCAGCAGTCCATTCACGTCCGGCGCCTGCGGCAATTGCATGGCGCGTTCAAGCACCAACGTGACGAATCCTTCCGACTGCCAGTACGCGCATGCTTCGCCCAGCGTGACACGCCAGCGTTCCACGCGCGTCTCCACTTCATGGGTCATGTCCGCAAGAAATCCGTCGTATTCCGGAGGGCGTGGTGCAACAGGCGCGGTGGATGACACGACAGGACTCGACCCCGACGCACCAGAGCGACGATCGCCAAGTACCGCGCGTACATCACGCGCGTTGAGCGGCTCCGGTTCCAACTGCTGATACGCAGCCAGTCGATTGAGCGCACCTTTGAGTTCGCGCACATTGCCCAGCGCGAGGCGCGCCACTTCGTCAAGCACGCCCTCGGCAAACTCCAGCTCCCGCTCATCGGCGCTGTTGCGCAGAATGGCCAGACGCATTTCGAAATCAGGCGCACCGACATCAACGACCAGGCCACCAGAGAGCCGCGACACAAGACGCTGATCGACATCAGGGATTTCCGACGGCGGACGGTCACTCGTCATCACCAGTTGACGTCCGCCACCCTGCATGAGATTGAACAGTCGCAGCAGTTCGGTTTGTGTCTCCCGCTGTCCTGTCAGAAACTGGACGTCATCAAGCAGCAGCAAGTCCACCTGCTGAAAATGCGCCGCGTACTGCTCGCGCTGACCAGAGGCCACCGCACGATGCAATCGCTCGACAATTTCCTCAGCGCTCGCCAGTTCCACACGCAGCGCAGGATGCGCTTGCCGCGCGTGATACGCAATCGCGGCGGCGAGATGCGTCTTGCCGAGCCCCGAGTCACCGTAGATAAACAGTGGATTGTACGCCGTGCCTGGCGTATCAGCGACGCGTTGCGCCGCCGAATGCGCCAGCCGATTGGACGCACCCACCACGAAGTTCTCGAAGCGATAGCCACCTTCTGTCGCACGCGCCATCACGTCGCGGCGCCTCCTGCGACCAATAGTTCGCCCGATGGATGAGACGACGTCGACGTTTCGTGGTAGGTGGACGCGACAGCCGCCGACACGTGCGGCGTGCGCAACGCCGCTCTCGCCCGCGC
>JBGTOG010000022.1:0-13146 GCA_041742675.1 Gemmatimonadaceae bacterium
GGCGGTTGTGCCGACTGGTTCACGCGTCGCGGCGTCATGCGTCGCTCGGACGCGGTTCGAGCGCGGCCCACATCGCGGCGCGATCCGGTGGACTCCCAAACCACGCGATGTAGGCTGCCGCCCCCTGCTCCACCAGCATGCGCAGACCGTCTTCCGCGCGGTGCCCCCGCGTCCGGCATGCACGCACCCACGCCGTTTCACCTGGCCGATACACAAGGTCGAGGACCGCCGCATGCGCTGGCAACGCCTCGGGAGCCACAGGAAAGTCATCGCTGCTGAGTCCGATCGGCGTTGCGTTGACAATCAGGTCGGCGTCGCGCACGGCATCGAGTGGGTCGTGCACGGCGCGTGCTGATGCGATTGACGAATCACGCGTACGGCGGATCAGTGTCTCGGCTCGTTCGATCGTGCGCGCGGCGACAATCAGTTCACGGACATTCCAAAGGCGCAGTGCCGCGATGCACGCGGCGGCGGATCCACCGGCACCGAGCAGCGCAACACACAGCGGTCGCTGTTGCTGGTGCTCACGTGCGCCCGTCGGGCTTCCGATATGGCGTAACGGCTGCGTGGAATCGCCTGTTAACGTCGACTGCGACTGCGACTGCAACTGCAACTGCAACTGCGACTGCGACTGCCGAGGCGCGGCGACGCGCAGCACCGCACGGATTGCCGCGTCGGCGCCGGCGACATCGGTGTTGTGCCCCACGAGCCGGCCATCGTGTGTGTGCCAGAACGTATTCACCGCTCCCACCTGCTCGGCAATACTCGATCGCATCGTGCACGCGCGATAGACCGCCTCCTTGTGCGGCACGGTGACGTTGCCCGCGGCGCGCTCGGTCGCCAGTTCCTGCAGCGCGTCAGCGAGCGCGTGCGGCGCGACATCGCGAGCGGTATACCGCACCTGGCGTGCATCCGCGTCGAGCGCGGCCTGTTGGAAGCGTGGGGACAACGAATGCGAAACCGGATGCCCAACCAGCACCAGCGCCTGCGGCGGGAATGGTGCCGTGTCGCTGTACGTCTCGCCAACGGACGGCCGCGCGTCATTCATGGCCACGCTCGGAGTTGATGCAGTAGACTGGCATGGCGACGACGCAGCTCCGACTCAGGCCGCCGGCGGCAGCTGATCGCTGATGATGCGATCGAGCGTCGCGTGCACCAGGGCGGCGAGTTCATCATACGTGCGTCGGTACACTACCAGATCCCCGCCGTACGGATCGCCCACCGGTTCGACATGCTGGTCGTGTGTGGCGAATGTGCGCAGCAGATGCGTGCGATCACCGCCACCGAGATCGTGCGCCCGTTCGGCGTGCGCTGGTCCCATGGTGAGGATGAGCTGCGCTTCTTCCACCATGGGCGGTGTGAGCATGCGTGCACGGTGCGGCGCGAGATCGATGCCATGCTCCATGGCTACCAGCAGCGCGCCGTCCGACGCTGGTGCACCATCCCATGCACTGATGCCCGCGCTGGACGTCGTGATATCCACGATGCCGCGCTCTGCGATAGCGTGACGTGCGATGCCTTCCGCGAGCGGACTTCGGCAAGTGTTTCCGGTGCAGAGGAACAGCAGATGCATGCGCGACTCGCAGTAAAGGGAGAACGTCAGACGTTACCGACAAGATCCGGTACACACTCACGCAACGTCTTCGCGGAGAGTACACCCGGGCGAATGACGCGCGGACGACGTCCGGTACAGTCAACAACGGTGGAGGGTTTGGAGTCCGGCAGGCGCCCGCCGTCGAGCACGAGCAACACACCACGGTGCACTACGTCACTCCACTGCATCACAATCTCTGATGCGGCGGCGGCGGGGGGAACTCCCGGTCGATTCGCGCTGGTGGAGGTGATCGGTTCGCCATAGGCTTTGAGCAGCGTCTGCAATCCTTCGTGTGGCGTCCAGCGCACGGCGACTCCCCCCTCCGGTCCGCGCAGCCGTGCCGGAACGCGGTGATCGCCGCCAGGCAGCACCAGTGTCAGCGGACCGGGCCAGAATCGCGCGGCCAGACTCGCCGCGTGCGGGGTGAGCACCAATCCGAGACGATCCAGCATGCTGCTGCCCGCAATCAACAGGAGAAACGGTTTGGACGGCGGGCGTTGTTTCATGCGCACGAGTGCTTCCACCGACTCATGATCCACCGCGGTGCCAAAGCCATACACCGTCTCGGTGGGGTACGCGAGCACTCGTCGCTCCGTGAGGTGGTGTACAACGGCTCGGATGGATCCCTGCACTTCTTCGGGGGACCAGAACGGAAGCGTGACGGCGCCATGTCGCATGCGAGTAACCGGCTACTCGGTGAGCAGGCTCAAGGCTTCGGCGCGCGCAAAATCGGCTTCTTCCGTGATCTTGAGTGCGCGTTCGGAGCCGCGCACCACAACCACCGGTTCGCCAAGTCGCTCACACAATCCCGCGTCGTCGGTAGCGCCCACCTGCTGCTCGCGCGCGGTGATGTGCGCGCGTTCAATCATTTCGCGCGGAAACGCCTGCGGTGTTTGCGCGCGCCACAAGTTGGTGCGATCGACGGTGGCAACGATGCGTCCGTCGGCATCGACGCGCTTCAGGGTGTCATGCACGGGCAATGCAGCAACGGCACCGCGACCGCGCCGGGCTTCTGAAATCACGCGTTCAATCGTGTCGTCAGTCACGAGCGGACGGGCCGCGTCGTGCACCACGACAATGCGTACCTGTTCGGGCAGATCCTCGAGCCCGTTGCGCACCGACTCGTGTCGTTCACGACCACCCACCGAGACCAGCAATCGATCGACATCGCACTGGAACAACCACGGCGGCGGATCGGCGGCGTAGGCCTTTGGCAGCACCACAACAACGATGGCGACATCATCACGTGCCATGAACGTCTGCACGCTGTGCAGCAACGCCGGTCGACCAACCACCCATCGGAACTGTTTGAGCTCTTCGCTGCCAACGCGCGACCCCGAGCCGCCCGCGACGATCACGATGCCCACATCGCGGGGCACTCTCGATTCGCGTTCCGGCGCAGCGTCCGGACGTGAGGTGACCGCGGGTGGTGGAATGATGCGACGCGGCGGCGTTGCGCTCATGCTGCGCCCACCACTTTCGTGCGTGACGCGCGTGAGCCGATAGTTTGTTCGAGCACGTCAGCGAGCATCTTCACGCCGTGTACCGTCATGCCGGCCGGAACACGCCGCGGGACCGCGCGCTCTGACAGATAGGCATCGGTCATGCCGAGCTTCGTGGCTTCGGCTAACCGGCGTTCAACCTGCGTGACGGCGCGTACTTCACCACCGAGACCGAGTTCACCGAGAAACACGGCGTTGGCGGGCAGTGCACGGTCCGTGATGCTGCTGGCGATCGCCACCGCGACGGCGAGGTCAACGGCCGGCTCTTGCACACGCATACCGCCGACGATGTTGCAAAACACATCCAGATCCGCGCAGGAAAAACCGCCGCGTTTGTCGAGCACGGCGAGCAGCAGCGCGAGCCGGCGTCCGTCAATGCCGTTGGCGACACGCTGCGGCGTGCCAAAGCCTGCACGAGCGGCCAGCGCCTGCACTTCCACGAGCACCGGCCTGGTGCCTTCCATAAGTGCGCACACAGCACTGCCGCTGGATATCGCGCCGCGGTCGCCGAGAAACAGTGCTGACGGATTGGACACGGGAACAAGACCCGTGGCCGCCATGCGAAAGACACCGATTTCGTCTACGCTGCCGAATCGATTCTTGGTGGCGCGCAGGATGCGATGATCGAGCGACCCTTCGCCTTCGAAGTACAGCACCGTGTCCACGATGTGCTCGAGCGTCTTTGGGCCGGCGATGCCACCACCTTTGGTCACGTGTCCAATCACAAACACGGCCACGCCGCGTTCCTTGGCAAAGCGCATGAGTCGTGCCGCGCACTCGCGCACCTGCCCGACATTGCCGGGCGCGCCTTCGAGCGTTTCCGAGTGCACGGTTTGAATGGAGTCAATGACGAGCGCGGCGAGCGGTCGCGGGTCATGTGCATCTGGTGCGGCGGCGGTCGCGAGAATTGTTTCGAGGAGCGTTTCGGTCACGAGCGATACACCACCGGCTGGTTCGCCCAGTCGCTCGGCGCGCAGTTTGACCTGCAGCGGCGATTCTTCTCCGGAGACGTACATGGTGCGCTGTCCGCCGGCCTCGAGACGCGCGGCCACTTGCAGCAGCAGGGTGCTCTTGCCGATGCCTGGCTCGCCGCCCACCAGCACCATGGCGCCCGGAACGATTCCCCCCCCCAATACAAAATCGAACTCGTCGAGTCCGGTGCGCCAGCGCATGGATTCGCTGCCCGTCACGTCATCCAGGCGCACGGCGGGAGCCGCCGCGTGGCTGCGCGCCTGCTCGCGCGCCCGCTTGCCGATGGGCGCACTCGCCACCGGTTCTTCACTGAGTGTATTCCACGCACCACACGACTCGCAGCGACCAGACCACTTGGCGTGATCGGCACCGCATTCTCCACAGCGATACACAGAGCGCGCGCGGGCCATCATCACTCAGTACGGCGGTTCATCGCCGCTCGAGACCAGGCGTGGCCCGGAGCCGTACCCACCAGATGGGGGGCCGGGTGAATCCTGCCTTGCACTGTAGTTGTCAAATCGCGTGTAGTGCTTGTGGAAGTACAGGCGCGCGCTGCCAATCGGACCGTTGCGCTGCTTGCCCACAATGATCTCGGCTTTGCCTTCGAGACTCGGATCCTTGAGGCGTCCGGTTTCGTCACGCTCGGCGTACACTTCCTGCCGGAATATGAACATGATGACGTCGGCGTCCTGCTCAATGGCACCCGACTCACGCAGGTCGGAGAGCAGCGGACGGCCCTTGTCATCACCGGTGCGCTGCTCCGGGGCACGCGAGAGCTGCGAGAGCGCGATGACGGGCACGCCAAGCTCTTTCGCGAGCGCCTTGAGGCCGCGCGAGATTTGCGAGACTTCCTGCTGGCGGTTTTCGGAGCCCGCCGGTCCGGACATGAGCTGCAAGTAGTCAACGATTACGAGGTCGAGGTTGCTTTCGGCCTTGAGTCGCCGCGCCTTGGATCGCATTTCCATCATGCCCAGTCCGGGCGTGTCGTCAATGAAGATCGGGGCGTGACTCAGGATGCCGGCGGCCTGCGCAAGACGAGGCATGGCCTCGTCGAGCGCACGCCCACCCTTGCGGAGAGCCTGCGCATCGATGAGCGCCTCGCTGGCGAGCAGTCGCTGCACCAGAGACTCTTTACTCATTTCGAGTGAAAAGAACGCAACCGATTTCTTGCTCGTGATAGCAGCGTGTTGCGCGATGTTCAAAACGAAGGCCGTTTTGCCCATGGAGGGACGAGCCGCGATGATGATCAGGTCGGCCGGCTGGAACCCGGACAGCATGTGGTCGAGCTCGACAAATCCCGAGGGAACACCAGTGACCGCGCTCTCCCGCTGCGCCAGCGCTTCGAGCTTTTCCATTGCCGGCCAGAGCAGTTCCTTGACTCGCGCGAACCCGGCCTTGTCGCGCGTTTGACCCAGCGCGAAAATGCGTTGTTCCGCGAGGTCGAGCAGATCATGCGCGGGTTGACGCGCCTCGAAGGCCTCCTGCACAATCTCGGTCGACGTTTCGATCAGTCGCCTGAGCGTCGCCTTTTCGCGCACGATGCGCGCGTGGAACTCGACGTTTGCCACCGTCGGCACGGCGTCCACGAGAAACGAGAGATACTCTCGTCCTCCACTCTGTTCGAGCTCACCGCGTCGTTCGAGTTCGTCGGCCAGAGTAAGCGTATCCACCACTGCGCCGCGCTCGGTGAGCGTCATCGCGGCGCGAAAGACGCGCCGGTGTCCCTCACGGTAAAACATGGAGTCGTCAACATGCTCCGCCGCGCGCATGACGGCATCACTGTCAAGCAACATCGCACCGAGTACGGCACGCTCGGCGTCTTCCGACCAGGGTGGACGGCGATCCTTGTACGGATCGCGTGTCAGCGCCGTACCGGACGTGATGGGAACAGGCAGGGAGGTCATGCGGAGGTCGCCTCAAGAGACGCATCGTGAATGCGACGTGCCAGCTGCACGTCTTCCCAGGTGGGTCGCTTCCACGATTCGTTGCGCAGCAATGCCGCGGGGTGATACGTGACGATGAGCGGCACGCCGTGATACAAGTGCAGACGACCGCGCAATGCGCTCAGCGACTGCGTGGTGTCCAGCAGTGTGTGCGCCGCGAAGGTGCCGAGCGCCAGAATCACACGCGGACGCAGCAACGTGAGCTGCTGTTCGAGATACGGCCGACACGCGTGGATCTCGCTCGGCGTCGGATTCCGGTTACCCGGTGGCCGGTGCTTGAGCACGTTGCAAATGAAAATGTCTTCGCGACGGAGACTGATGGCAGCAAGGATTTTTGTGAGCAACTGACCGGACGCGCCGACAAACGGACGACCGGCTTCGTCTTCGTCTTTCCCGGGCGCTTCTCCCACGCACACGAAGTTCGCGTTGGGATTGCCTTCGCCCGGGACGTGTTTGATGGCGGTTTCGTAGAGCGGGCAGGCGTTGCAGTGGGCGATGGCTAAGGCCACATCGTCGAGCGAGGTCAGTGATTTGTGCACGGCACCTTCTCTGGCAGCGCCAACGCTGATGCCGGTCGGCAGTGCAAGCGCCTGCAGCCAGGAAGGGAGCGGCGCTGCCACAGGTGTTGATGGTTCACTCGCTATGGTTTCGCGCGGCGCGGCCGCCGGTGTGCTGTGGGCCTCAGCACCGGAGGCACGCAACGCGGAGCGCCAATCGCCGTCCGACTTGTTCGGATCAAAGCGCGGCGCTGGCGTCGGCGGCGGTTGTGGTACGACGGGCGGTGACGCTTCACCGCTCGCAGCCGCCGGAGTCTCTGACGCCGCACTGCTCGCGGCCGCCGGCTTCTCGGCGTTCTTCGCTGAACGCTTGGACTGACCTGCAGCCGCCTTCGCACCAACCAACGCGAGCACATCGTCCACCGGGAGCTGATCCAGCACGAGATCGCGCTCACCGAGTTCCCGACGCTGCTCGAGATAGAGCCGCAGTCGCTGCTTAGCGTCCACTGAGACGGCCCTCAACGCGGTCGAGAATGGCGTCGGCCACATCCCGCTTGGAGAGCAGCGGCAACTCTTCCACGTGGCCGTCACGATCCGCGAGCGTCACGCGGTTCGTTGTCGTGGCAAACCCGGCACCCGGCTCGGTCGCGTCATTGATCACGATGAGATCAAGTCCTTTGTCCTTCAGCTTGCGCACGCCCTCGCTGATTGCGTTTCCGGTCTCGAGTGCGAAGCCGACGATCACCGCATTGGCCGGACGCACATCGCGCGTGCCGAGCAGGATGTCCGGCGTGGCCGAGAGCTGAAGGCTGTCCGGACGATCCGCCTTCTTCAGTTTTCGATCCGCCACGTGCTGCACGGCGAAATCCGCCGGCGCGGCGGCCATGATGAGCAACGCCGCCTCCGGAAGCGCGGCCTGCACAGCGCTGGCCATGTCCTGCGTGGTTTCCACATCCACCACGCGCACACCGACCGGGGGGGGGAGTTCGAGCGGGCCCGCAATGAGCGTCACAGTGGCGCCGCGGCGCCACGCGGCGGCCGCGATTTCCACGCCCATGCGACCCGACGAACGATTCGAGACAAACCGCACCGGATCTATCGGCTCGCGCGTCGGCCCAGCCGTCACCACCACGTTGCGACCGTACCAGGTGGCGGTCTCACGCATCACCAGCAGCCGCCCAATGTGTTCAACAATCGTCTCCGGCTCGGGCAGGCGTCCCGGACCACTGCCTTCCCCTGCGGCCAGTGGTCCGACATCGGGCTCAAGCACGTGATAGCCGAGCTCCCGCGCCAACGCCACGTTGCGAAGCACCGCCGGATGCGCCCACATGCGGTCGTTCATGGCCGGTGCAAACAGCACGGGGGCCTCAGTCGCGAGCAGGCACGCGGTGAGCAGATCGTCGGCCCGACCGTGCACAGCGCGCGAGAGAAAATCGGCCGTGGCTGGAGCGACCACTACCGCATCGGCCGCACGGGCGAGTTTGATGTGATCGAGCGCATGCCCCGTTTGAATCAGCGCGGTATGCACCGGTCGCCCGGTGAGCGCCTCAAACGTGATTGCGCCAATGAACTCCGTCGCGCTCGGCGTGAGCACGACATCCACCAACGCGCCCGCCTGCGTGAGCAGACGCGCCAGCCACGCGGCCTTATAGGCGGCGATGCCGCCGGTAACACCGAGGAGAATGCGTTGCTGGTCGAATGGGCGCACGGAGGGACGAAGCGGGTCGGGGCGGAAGGACAGCGCGCCGCGCCCCGGCATGAGACCGAGGCGCGGCGCGCGAAACGAACTGCGGCGCCGGTCAGCCGCCGGGGCGCTTCCTCGGCATGACGCGATACTCAATCGTTCCGTCCGCGAGCTCTTCGAGCGCACGCGTGGTGAGCTTCTTTTCGCGGCCGGTGCGCTCGCGCGGAAACTCGTTGAGCACACGCGCGAACTTCGCGGCGATGAGCACGCTCAGATACTTGTTCGCCGCGTTGCGGGACACTTCATCGGGTGTGAAAACCTGCATGACTACTCGCCTCGTTGAATACCGTGGATTTCCTTTTCCAACTGCGCGATGAGTGCGCCGACCTGTTCATCGAGCGCGTGCACACGATCATGACGGACACTCTCCGCATCGATCACTGCGCCGACCCGTTCAATCGCCTGCTCGAGATCGTCGTTCACGACCACGTAGTGGTATCGCCCTACATCTGCCATCTCCGCGCGTGCGTTGCGAAGACGTGTCAACAGCCGATCCCGGTTTTCGCTTCCCCGCCCATTGAGGCGCTGTAACAGCACCTCGCCTGACGGCGGCAATACGAACACCAGCACCGTTTGCGGAAACGCGTCAGCGAACTGCCGAGCTCCCTGCACATCAATGTCCATCAGGCAGTGACGACCCGATGCCAGCACCCGTTCGACTTCCCGTCTCAGGGTGCCATACAGGTGTCCATGTACCTCAGCCCACTCGGCGAACGCCCCAGCGTCGCGCTCGGCCAGAAACGCGTCGCGCGACAGAAAGTGGTAGTCTCGCTCGTGCAACTCGCCCGGTCTGGGATCGCGCGTCGTACAGGAGACAGAATAACCCAAATCAGCTCTCCGCTCCAGCAGCTTGCGCGCAATGGTTGTTTTGCCCGCACCCGAGGGGGCGGACAGAATGACCGGAAACGGCCTCATTCGAGGTTTTCGACCTGTTCGCGAATACGCTCCAACTCCTCTTTGATGCCAATGACGTCCTGCAAGATAGCAGCATCAGCCCCTTTGCTGCCGGTGGTGTTTGCTTCTCGCAGCAATTCCTGCAATAAAAAGCCGAGGCGCTTGCCCACCGGCTCGGCGTCGTTGGCGGTGAGGGTGGTGCGGAACGCCTCCAGGTGGCTACGAAATCGGTCCAGTTCCTCGGAGATATCGAGTCGATCCGCCTGGATGGCGATTTCCTGCGCGAGGCGCTGTTCGTCTACCGCCACGCCGTCAGCAAGTTCGCGAACCGAGGCGCGCAGGCGCTCCCGCTGTGCCATCAGTCGCAGCGGCGCCCGCTCCTGAATTCGCTGCACCGCTTCGGCAACCAGCGCCATGCGGGCGAGCAGGACGTACGTGAGCCGCTGTCCTTCTTCGCTTCGCGCGCTGTCCAGCCGTTCGAGCGCCGCCGCAACCACGGCCACCAATTCTGCTGCGGTGCCACTTTCGTCGTCATCACGCGGCGACGCGATGACATCAGGCATGCGCAGGATCGAGGCCAGATCGATCGGTCCGTCGAGTGCGTAGCGCGTGTGCAAGGTGCGCAACTGCTCCACCACTGCAGCGAAGCGTACTTCGTCGATCGTGGCGGCGTTCCCCTCGGTGCGGTCGACACGCGCCGAGAGCGAAACGTGGCCGCGCGCCACGCGTTGACGCATCGCTTCACGCACATCGGCTTCCCACTTGCCGAACGCGGTAGGCAGCTTGATGCTCGGCGAGAAGAACCGATGGTTGACCGTGCGTACTTCCACCTGCACACGCGTGGCTCCCACCGTGCCTTCTGCCTGGCCGAAGCCGGTCATGCTGCGCACCATCAACTTGCTCCTCGAACGCGGTGTGAACTCATTCGCCTGGTGGCGGGCCTTTAGTTAAACCATTCCCAGCGCACGCCGTACATCTGGAACGGCGGTGGCATGGGAATGCCCGCGACCTGCTCATACGGGCCGCCGTACACGTTGCGGAACTGATAGAACATGGTCGCACGAAGGATTCGAATTTCGAGAAGCGCGATGCCCAGGCTGTACGGCTCTGACGTGCGGAACGGATCCGGGGTGCCGACGAGATCCGCCTCAACAAAGTTCACTCCACTGCGATACTCGTGCATGAGTCGCGCGTTGATGCTGAAGTGCCCCTTGGGAAAACGACTGCGCCAGTCGCTTTGCAGAATGAATGATGCGCGCACTTGCGTTTGCGGACGGTACTCTCTCGTGCCGTTCCAGCGTGTGCCCTGCAACTCAAGACGAAAGTCTTTGTAGATCGGCATCTCCGCGCCGAACGTGAGTCCGGTTCCCGTGAATGGCAGAAACTGCGGCGCGTCCGCCGTATCAAACGGCGTCAGCAGGCGAGGCACAATCACTCGACGCGTCGCCAGCCGCTGAGAAACTTGCTCGATCGTTTCGCCGGGATTCTG
This sequence comes from Gemmatimonadaceae bacterium, assembly GCA_041742675.1. Classification (GTDB taxonomy): domain Bacteria; phylum Gemmatimonadota; class Gemmatimonadetes; order Gemmatimonadales; family Gemmatimonadaceae; genus JAABRT01. Next base: position 10,636 of record JBGTOG010000022.1, read on the forward strand.
CGGATCATCAATCGTATCGATCACCGTCTCAAGTTTTTGTTCGATCGATTGTCTGATGAGGCCAGCACTCAGCCAACGATTGCGCCAGCCGACGGCACCACCAATGCGTGAAGTCGACTCGTTGAGTCGACCGGTTTCTTCATCGGGACGCAGTGCCGAGTGCGCGGCTGTCGCAATCAACCAGGGACGGACGGTGGCGCGCACGCTCGCATCGGCGCGCACGCTCGAATCCAGTCCGATGCGCTCAGCGTGCAACGACGCCGACAGCCAGCCACGATCGATGCTGCCCTGCACTCCCGGTGCGATGTCACTCCGCCCGTCAAAGCTGCGCCAACGTGCGAACGCACCAGCGCGCGCGTTTTCAAACGCATAGCCTGCGTACAGAAAACGTTGAGAGATGGAACGCGAGGAGTCCGGAATCACAGGTGCCGGCGGCGCCTCTTCCGGATCGGGCGGCGGCTGCGCCGGGTCGGTGAGATCTTCTTGAGAAGGTCCGGTTGACAGCCGATTCAGGACGGCCTGCGCCGACCACCCACGGGACGGATTGCCGTAACCGAGCCGCAGGTACGATTCGGTTCGCGTGCCGCTGTAGGCGGGCACCACAAACAGTCCGTCGGTCCCCTCCATGATGTCACGCGAGCGGCTGGCGTAGGAGAGATAGCCATCGATGCTGAGCACGCCACGCGCCCACCCGGTGCGGGCCGTGACCAGTCGCACGTCACCATCGCCGGTCTCACCGCTCGCCGACGGCCCGCCAAAGCCGAGATTTCCACGGCGTCGCGCCGACTCCCCTTGCTGGAGCGTGAACTGTACGAGCGCACCGTTCATGAAACGCCGACCAAAGAGGCCGCGAAATCCGTTGGTGTTGAGGTCGCCAGTGAAGACGTCGGTGCGTGAATACGGTGTCACGCTGGTCACCGTCCAGCTGGTCAGCCACACGCGTACTTCGCCGGCGGCGCGCTCAACAAGCACTTCGTCCAGCGCGGCGAGCGAAATCTCCACCAGATCGAGTACACCGTTGTTCGACGGGTCGGGGGCATCGAGTTCGATGCCGTCCATGAACACGCGCAGCCGACGAAAATCGCCTTGAAACGCGGCCGCATGCACGCTGGGAAACCAGGCGGTGCGAAAGGTGGTGACGCCGGGAATATCGTCCAGCAAGTCGGCCAGGTTCACCGCGCCGGATGCAAACATGTCCTCGCGGGTCCAGCGACGGCGGCCAAATGATTCGGTGTTGGCTGGCGGTACGTAACGCGCGAGCGGTGCCTTGATCGTATCCGCTGCGCGCTCTGCCTCGCGGCGGATCGCGTCAAACCGGATCGAGTCCGCACGCAGCGAATCGGCGCGCGCGGAGTCGAGCTGGAGGGCAGTTGGATCAACGCGCACAGTGTCTGTGCGCACCGTATCAACCTGCGCCTGCACCGCGCGAGGAATGATCAGTGTGGCACAGCCTGCACACGCCATCAACAGCAGGCAGAAGCGACGCAGCATGCGTGTCACGCGCGCCGCATCAGCCGTCAGCGGGCACGCCCGCGCACAAACTCGACAAACGTGCCCACTGGAGTTCCTGTTGGGCCCTTGGGCAACCAGCCCAGATCGCTCTGTGAGTACGCCGTGCCGGCAACATCGAGATGCACCCACGGATAACCGTCCACGAACTCCTGAAGAAACAGCGCCGCCGTGATCGAACCGGCCGGTCGCCCGCCGGTGTTGCGGATGTCGGCGACGTCCGACTTGATCTGCTCCCGGTACTCGTCCCATACCGGAAGCGGCCAGCCGGGTTCCCCGCAGCGCGCACCAGCGTCTCGCACTTCTTCGATGAGCTCGGCGTCAGGGCTGAACAGTCCCACCGCGTTGTGGCCCAGCGCGAAAACGATGGCGCCGGTGAGCGTGGCGGCATCGAGCACAACGGCCGGATTGAAGCGCTTCACGAAAACGAGCAGGTCGGCGAGCACCATGCGACCTTCGGCATCGGTGTTGATCACTTCGATGGTCTTGCCGTTCGATGCGCGCACGACGTCGCCTGGCTTGACCGCAGTACCGGACGGCATGTTGGTGGTAGAGCCGATCACACCGATCACATTCACTGCCGGCTTGAGCCGCGCGATCGTCTCCATGGCACCCATGACGCCGCCGGCACCGCACATATCGTACTTCATCCACTCCATGTCGGGCGCGGGCTTGATCGAAATGCCTCCCGTGTCGAAGCAGAGTCCCTTGCCGACGAGAACAATCGGCGGGGCATCGGACGTGCCTCCCCGATACGCCATCACAACCAGTCGCGGCTCCTGCGGCGTGCCCTGCGCGATGGACAGGAATGCGCCCATCCCTTCCGATTCCATCTCCTTCGGACCGAGCACCGTCACCTCGACGTTCCCCTGACGCGCGGCAATGCCGCGGGCCGTTTCCGCGAACGTCTCCGGCGTGCACACGTTTCCGGGCATCATCCCCAGCCGTCGCGCCACGGCCTGACCTGCCGCCAGCGCGTCGCCAACGCGAAACGCCTCGCGC
>JBGTOG010000063.1:0-8848 GCA_041742675.1 Gemmatimonadaceae bacterium
GCCGCCGCACGAGCCGCGCTCGCGGCGTGGACGACTGGCGATCCGGGTCCAGCCATGCTGAGTGAGGCTGAGGGACGAGCGCACCAGCGCCTGTTGCGCGAGTTCCTCAGCCAGCACCTCACGGATTTCCGGACCAGCAAAGCGTGGGCCGTGTGGGAAGCCGGCGGCTGGGGCTGAGACACGCTGCACAGCACGTCGGAATGGCTTGGTTCAGGTGTCTGATTTCAGCCTGCAGCGTGCGCCAGAGTGCGCCATAACGGCAGCAGGAAAATACAATGGCAGAACAGCGGTTGCTGGCCGCTATCTCATGTATCACTTGAGGTCCCGGTCTGCGAGCCCGCAGCGCTTCGAGAAGAATGTTTAGCACGGTGCCGATTACGGAACCGTTCGACTGCGGCGGGGTCTGTCAGTAAAGAATGTGATGTCGCGCCGAAAGCTGGCAGCACATCTGCGGTAGATATCCAGTGACGGGCGGCACACAGTGGTGGGGCCACCAAAGTGTCCGTCTGTTGCTTGACACCCCCCTCGGCTCGTCCTAGGTTACTACCACGGAAGTATTCCTTCACCCACACAGGAGACTGAACCAAGGCCCCTGATTCGTCTGTCGGAGAAAGCCATGAATCGTGTTGTGACAATGCTGGGATTGATCCTGGCGGTCAGCGCGTTCATGCCACGAGATGTCGCGGCGCAAGGCGGAGTGCTCGATCAGAGCAGCACCGTTGAGCGACGCGGGGTTGGAAAGCTAGGGCAAAATTTTCCAAATCCCTTCAACCCGGCGACCCATATTCCGTTTGCAGTGGGGGATGCCCCGCAGTGTTCGGATTCGGGTCGGCAGCACAGGATCACACTTCGCATTTACAACCTGTTGGCGCGCGAAGTCGCTGTTCCCGTGTTGCAAGGTGGCACCAGCACAGTGGCCGGTGGCCAGCCAATAAGTGGGATTGCAGTACCCTGCGGCCTCTATGAGGCTTACTGGGACGGAGTGGACAAGCGAACGGGCCGGGAAGCACCATCCGGCATCTACAGCTATACACTTCAGATCGACGATAACCCACCGTTGGCGAAGAAGATGATCGTGGTGAAGTGAGCGCCACGGATCGAAACAATCAATGAACGGCGCCCCGGGTGAGCGGACCCAGGGCGCCGTTCTTGCATTCCGCCGAATCGGCAGCGCAAACGTGGCACCACCGTTGCCAGCTGTAGTTTGCAGGCACTCACTGCTTCACTCAGTCGGATACGACAGATGATCAATCCAGATCGACTTACCGTCAAAAGCGGCGAAGCCCTCAACGAAGCGGTCGCGCTCGCGCGCCGCGCCGGCAATCCGCTGGTCTACGACGTGCACTTGCTGCTCGCCCTGCTCGCTCAGGACGAGGGCATCGTGGTTCCCATCCTGCAACGCATTGGTGTCTCCATCACCTCGCTCCGGCAGCACGCCGAGCAGGAGGCCACGCGCTACGCCAAGCAGAGCGACGCGCAGCCCAACCTTTCGCGTGAACTGTCGCAGGTGCTTGATGCATCCGAGAAGGAGGCAAAGCAGCTCGGCGACGCATACGTGAGCACCGAACACCTGCTGCTCGCACTCGCCGACGCCAAGGGCACGGACTCGGCGCGTTTGCTCACCGCGGCCGGTGCCACGCGCGCGGCGCTCAGCGATGCGCTTAAACTCGTGCGCGGCAGTCACACGGTGACCGATCAAACGCCGGAGCAGCAGTATCAGGCGCTCGATCGCTTTACGCGAGATCTCACCGATGTCGCGCGCAAGGGCAAGCTCGATCCGGTCATCGGACGCGACGAAGAAATCCGGCGTGTGATTCAGGTGCTGTCCCGTCGCACCAAAAACAATCCGGTGCTTATCGGTGAGCCGGGGGTGGGCAAGACCGCTATTGCCGAAGGACTCGCCCAGCGCATGATCAATGGCGACGTGCCGGAATCCTTGCGTGACAAAAAGCTGCTGTCACTCGACCTCGGGGCGCTGATCGCTGGCGCGAAGTTTCGCGGCGAGTTTGAAGAACGCCTGAAATCCGTGCTCAAGGAGATCGCCTCCAGTGAAGGGCGCGTGGTGCTCTTCATCGACGAACTGCACACACTCGTTGGCGCCGGCAAAGCCGAAGGCAGCATGGACGCCGGCAACATGCTCAAGCCAATGCTGGCCCGCGGTGAGCTGCGCGTGGTCGGCGCCACCACGCTCGATGAATACCGCAAACACGTGGAAAAGGATGCCGCGCTCGAGCGCCGCTTTCAGCCCGTCTTTGTCGGCGAGCCGAGTGTCGAGAATACCATCGCAATTTTGCGTGGACTCAAGGAGCGCTACGAAGCGCATCACGGTGTGCGCATCACCGACGGCGCCGTTGTTGCTGCCGCCACCTTGTCGGATCGCTACATCGGCGACCGGTTTCTACCAGACAAAGCCATTGATCTTGTCGACGAAGCCGCGTCTCGCTTGCGCATCGAAATTGATTCGGTACCGCAGGAGATTGACGAAGTCGAGCGGCGCATTGTGCAGCTGGAAATCGAACGGCAGGCGCTGCTCAAGGAATCCGATGCCGCGTCTGTGGAGCGACGCACCAGCCTGGAACGCGAACTGGCGGAACGACGTGAAAAGGCGGCCGGTATGCGCGCGCAGTGGCAGCAGGAGAAAGAGGTGCTGGGTGCGGTGGGACGCATCAAGCAGGAAATCGAGCAGGCACGCGTAGAGGCAGAGAAAGCGACGCGCATCGGCGATCTCAACATGGCTGCAGAGATCACCTACGGACGCATTCCGCAACTCGAGCGCGACATGCAAACCGCCGAATCCAAGCTGGCGTCGCACGACGGGCGTCCGCAGTTCCTCAAGGAAGAAGTCGCGGCCGACGACATCGCCGAAGTAGTCGCGCGCTGGACCGGTATTCCGGTGTCGCGCATGATGGAATCCGAACGCGAACGTCTCACGCGACTCGAAGCGGTGCTGGCGACGCGTGTGATTGGTCAGGACGAAGCAGTGCGCGCGGTGGCCAACGCCGTGCGTCGATCACGTGCCGGATTGCAGGATCCGAATCGCCCGGTGGGCAGCTTCATTTTCCTGGGGCCAACGGGCGTTGGCAAAACGGAGACCGCGCGCGCGCTGGCCGAGTTCCTGTTTGATGATGAGCACGCGATGGTGCGCATCGATATGTCGGAGTACATGGAGAAGCACGCGGTCGCGCGCCTGATTGGCGCGCCGCCAGGCTACGTGGGCTACGAAGAAGGCGGGCAACTCACCGAAGTCGTGCGTCGTCGGCCGTATTGTGTGATTCTGTTTGACGAGATCGAAAAGGCACATCCCGATGTGTTCAACGTGCTGCTGCAGGTGCTGGATGACGGCCGTCTTACCGATGCGCAGGGGCGCACCGTTGACTTCAAGAACGCCGTCGTCATCATGACCTCCAACGTCGGCTCCTCGTACATCCTCGAAGCCGCCGACACGCCCATTGCAGAAGTCGAGGAGCGGGTACTCGGCGCACTGCGCCAGAGCTTCAAGCCGGAGTTTCTCAACCGCGTGGATGACATCGTGGTGTTCCGTCCACTCGGACGCGAACAGATCGATCACATCGCGGAGCTGCAACTCGGCCGCCTGCGCGAGTTGCTGGCTGCCAAGAAACTCACGATCGAACTCACACCGGCGGCGCGGGAACGGCTGGCATCGTCAGGGTACGATCCGGTGTTCGGCGCCCGTCCACTCAAGCGCGCCGTGCAGCGACTCGTGCAAAACCCGCTGGCGCTGGCCGTGTTGGAGGGGCGCTTTCTCGAAGGCGATCACATCGTTGCGGATGTTGACACGGAGGGTGGGCTGGCATTCACGACGTCGGCGCGCTCGGAAACCGTGACAGAGGACAGCAGATAGTCTACAACATCGGCCGCCGTATACCGGGTGCGCGTGCCAAGGAAGGTGGCAATGTTCTTGAGGTCATCACCGCTGGTCACCAGCGGTGGTTCCTCACGCCCCACGTCGCAAATCTGCGGCATGCCCACGGTGGCCACGAGTCCGTTGCAAATGCATTGACGCCCTTCTGTATCCGCTGCGTCGCCGCCTTTCTGCACGTAGTCGGCCACCGGTTCGGCGGGACACCGATAGCCAATGCGCCCGTCGTCCCGACGGTACGCGGTGCGCAAATACCCGAGATCGCATACGCGCTCGCGTGCTGGTGACTGATCCTGTGTTTCCCCCCACCGCACGACCTTGAACGGATAGCCCGTTGGCGAAGCCAGCGGATCGGTGGTGATGCGCAGTCGCTGCGGCAACGCCTCTGACAACACGGCATGCTTGAGCGCGGTGTCGATCCCCGATTCGTCACAATACGCGAAGAGTGTCCCCACCTGCACGCCGCGCGCGCCGTCCGCGACTGCCTGTTGCAGCTGTTGCGGGGAACCGGTGCCGCCGGCAAGCCAGAACGGAAGCCCGAGCGCACGCAGCTTCTCAAGATCCACGACATCGCGCGCACCGTAGATCGGCTCGCCGGTGGCACTCAGTTGCAACGGACCGCGAGGCGGTGCGTTGTGCCCGCCAGCCGTCGGCCCTTCAACGACAAATCCTTCCACGCTGCCGCTGGCCTTGCGTGCCAGGTTGGTCGCCAACGCATCCGACGAGACGATTGCCAAAAACGCCGGGCGGCGAAGTGGAGACAGCGCTTGGCCGCCGTGGGTCTGCGGATCGAACGTGAGGTGCGTTGGCGTCTCACCATCGGCACCATCCACGTCAAAGCTGATGCGCGCGGGCTGATGATTGGCGAGCGCATCGAGCGCCGCTGGAATGTCGCGTGGGATGCCGGCACCCATCAGCACGCAATCCACATCGGCGAGGATTGCGCCGTAGAGCGACGCCAGGTTCGGCATCTGCACTTTCGTGAGCAGGTTGATGCCCACGACGCCATCGTGTCCCTCCTTCGCCAGGAACACTTCCACAAAGTTCGCGATCATCGTGAGCTGCTGTCGTGCGATGCTCACCGTGTGGCGGTAGAGCGGCGCGAGCGCGTATGCCGTGCCATGCGTCCGACCGGCAGGCGCGAAATAGCGCGTGAGGACATCGTCCGCAACGTGCGGGATCGGAAACGCGGCCATGGCCCGGCGCACATGGCCGTCGTGGTCGCCGTCTTGCAAGCGCCGCACAAGAATCGTATCGAGCGCGGTTCCGGAGACCACGCCGAGCTGTCCGCGCTCGCAGACGGCACGTGCCAGCTGCCAGTTGGAGACACCAACTCCCATTCCACCCTGAATGATCACCGGGAAACCACGAGCGTCTGGCATAGCGAGGGCTGTGCGTACCAACAGGCACGAACCCGCATCAGTCGGTGCGAGATCTATGCCTGTTCTGTACGAGGACTGAAGCATCGCTTCATGCTCGACGCGCTGCTGTCAGGCAGCGTCGCTACCCCTTGTCAGGCAACACCTGACAAGGGGCACACTCATGCCATGCTGCTACGGCTGCCGAGCAGATGCTGACGCGACGATCGCGATTTCAATGCGACGGTTCTTCGCGCGACCCGCTTCTGAGTCATTGGTTGCCATCGGCTCAAACTCTCCACGTCCTGAGGTGCGCAGCCGGCTCGATGCGACGCCCTGCGACAACAGGTACCGCGATGCCGATTCCGCACGCTGCTGCGAAAGCCGCGTGTTGTATTCGTCGCTTCCGATCGCGTCGGTGTGACCGACGATCAGCACGTCCGTGTTGGGATACTTGCCAAGGCTTGACGCGAAGTTGGTCAAATGGCCCGCGGCCTGGGGAAGAATCCGATCGGAGTCGAAGTCATACAGCAATCCGCTGTCGAACGTGACCTGGATACCTTCACCAACACGTTCGACCACGGCACCAGGAATGGCCTGCTCAATCTCCTTGGCCTGCTGATCCATCTGATGGCCGATGACCGCGCCGGTCGCGCCGCCAACGACTGCACCGATGATGGCACCGCGCGCAGTGGATCCCGTCTGATTGCCAATCACGCCACCAACGGCGCCACCGACACCAGCGCCAATGGCCGCTCCGGTTTGCTTGCTGGACGCGCAACTGATGGTTGTGAGCGCGAGTGCAACAGCACTCAGGCGATACACGAGGCGAGATGTCATGACTTCCTCCCGGGAAGAACGAGCAATGCACCGCCGACGACGAGCGCCGCGATACCTGCCCACATTGGAATGTTGACCGTTTCCTTGTCCTGAACCTCAATCGAGATTGGACCAAGGTCGGCACTGCTTGTGCTTTTGGTGTACGTGAATCCGCCATACGCGAGGGCCAGTGCGCCTGCCACGAGCAACCCGATGGCCAGGACTCTGCTTCCATTCATTCGAAACACTCGTCGGAAAGGTGGTAGTAGTCGCCAGTCGGTCAAACAGAACCGATTCACGCGGCGGTGTATCGACCACGACCGCCAGGCGCTGAGGAGCAACCGCTCATACCCGGAAGCGCCGCCGTTGAGTCGCGCGATCTGCACAACAGTGGTGCAGTGTGCGATGCGTCACCAAACACGGGTGCGCGCGAACGCCTGCGACGAATGCGGCGTCAGATCTGACGGCGGTGCGCGAACTGACCGATGTGATCGGCCGCACGAAATGCCAGCGCCTGAATCGTCAGCGTGGGTTGTCCACGACCGCTGGTGACGAACGAACTGCCATCGACGATAAACAGATTTGGCACATCGTGCGCGCGATGAAACTTGTCCACGACGCTGGTGCGCGGATCGTTCCCCATGCGACATGTGCCGAGCAGATGCACCGTGAAGCCCGGGTCATCGTTGATTGGATCATCATGGATGCGCAACGCGCCGGCCGCGTCGAGCAACTCGCGTCCGCGTGCCTGAAACCATCGGTACATGCGCAGGTCGTGTTCGTGCTCGCGAAACGTGGTGCGCAGCGCCGGCAGCCCCCACGCATCCTTGAGTTCCGGATCAAGCGAAACGCTGTTCGATGCGACCGGTAGTGACGTGGTGTGCGCGTAGCAGAGCAGGCTGTGCGTATACCACGAACGCAACCGATGCTTGAACGCGCTGCCCCACTGCGGTTCCGAGGCCGGCAGTGAAAGGGCCATGATCATCGCCGGTACATCGAAGCGAAAATCAAAACCGCCGCCGCCCACGAATCCCAGCGCCGGATCGAGTTCATAGGTGTGGTGCGAAATGCGCGACACCACCGGACCACGATGCCCATTGATTTCGTGCGCAAACTCGGCGCGCGACAGCGCGGCACCATTGAACATGAAGTGTTTGCCGACCATACCACTGCTGTTCGCCAGCCCGTGCGGAAATTGCGCGTTGGCCGACAGCAACAGCAATCGCGGTGACTCCGCGCCATTGGCGCACAGCACCACCGCCTTGGCCCGTTGACGCACTTCCCGTTTTTCCCGGTCAAAGTAGAGCACACCCGTCACGCGGCCTGCCGCGTTTGTTTCGATGCGATGCACATAACACTCACTGCGCAGTTCGCAGCGACCCGAGCGAAGTGCCTCCGGGACCATTGTGAAGTTGGCTCCCGACTTGGCCCCCCACTCGCACGGAAACCCGAGGCAGAATCCACAGTTGTGACAGGGCTGCCGACCATTGTACTCGCGTGAGAGAATGGCCATTGGCGCGGGCATCGAGCTCCACCCGAGTTTGTCACAGCCCGCGGTGAGCAGCACTCCCGGCCCGGTTACGTTCAGCGGAGGCAGCGGATACGGACGGGAACGCGGTGGCTCGCCAGGCGCTGCATTGGCGAGTCCTGAGACACCAATGGCCCACTCCACCGCGGTGTAATACGGCTCAAGTTCGTCGTAGGTGATTGGCCAGTCGGCCAGCGCCGCACCGTCCACCCCCCCCCGGGCAGAGTACTCCGTGAAGTCGATGGGCCGAAACCGCCAATAATTGCCGGTGAAATGAAAGGACGTACCACCCACCGCTTTCGCGTAGCCCACAAACTGCCGACGCCGCGCGGTGTCGCTCTCGCGCTGTCGGTATGTTTGCGGCTGCGTCTCCGATTGATTGGTCCACCGCTCCGTGATGAAAGCACCGAGTTCATCGTGCTCCATGTCCGCGGGACCGAACGAGCGGCCTTGTTCGAGCAGGACGACGTCAAACTTCTGGCGCGTGAGCTCGCGGGCCATCGAGGCACCGGCCGGACCGGAGCCGATGACCACAAAATCCACTTCGTCAGCAGGATCGAATGTTCGACCGGTGGGTTGTGGTTGCATCACACGATCACAGCACGCGTCCGAGCAACGCCTGTTGATTGTCCGGGTGATCGTACCAGCCGAACGGTGGTACGTACTCAAAGACGGACTGTTGATCGACCAGCTTCCACCCGATGTAGTCGCGATTGCCACCATAGCGAGGCAGCGCAAACATGCCGGCGATGGTCGCAAAGCGCAGCGAGCCAAAAAACTCGGTGGACTCGATCGAGCGAAGCAGCGTATCCTGCTGCTCGTCAGTCAGCGCTGCAAATCGCGTGACACCCGGAAAGCGGGTCGCGACACTCCGGTTCAGCGAAGTGATGCCTTCGGCAAACAGTGGCGCGGCGTCGGCCATGAATGTGGTGAGACAGCGATCAATGAAAAAAATCACGCCCGCTTCTCGCGCGCCTGGTGTGTCATCGGTCGGAAAGATGCGCGCCGCCGCGGCTTCCACATCGGCCGCGTCGTCCGCGTTGAAGTGGGTGAGCGTGCCAGTTTCGCCCTCAGCGGACGTATCAGGATGATGCGTGAGCGCGTCGGGGGATCGCTCGCGGCACGCAACCCCTGCCGCGAGCCACGCCGCGCCGGCGGCGGTCATTCCGGCAATGAACTGGCGGCGGGAGAGCTCCATGTGGCAGAACATACGGCTCAGGCGCGGTTTCGTGCAATCACCGGGCGATCAGCAGCGTCGCGGCG
>JBGTOG010000078.1:0-6790 GCA_041742675.1 Gemmatimonadaceae bacterium
CCGCCTGGCTTTCGTGCTCGAAGCGCGTCAGCTGGCGTACATCTTTAGCTCTTCCCCGACAAAATCGGCCATCGCCATGGTCTCCTGCCAGTCCGGGTGGCGCAGCGACACGTACCCGTCCGATAACAGCGTGGCCTTCCAGTCCCGGCGGTGGGAGCCCACAGGGAGCAGGTCCACCGCGCAGATCCAGTCGCCACACCGCTCCCGCACCCGGTCGAGCCCTTCAATGCGATGAATAATTCCCTGCCCCTGCGCGCGTTTGGTAATGCAGGCGCAGTTGTACTTGCGCTCCACCGGCAGGGAGAATCTGCCGTGGACTTCGGCTTCGGCCCACCCGGTGAAGAGATCCACATCCGACGCGAAGTTCATGAGATCCACGGTGCGCGCGCCTGGTGGACGCGCCGCCACCTCACCAAACACCACTTCACCGTCCGACTTGCGATACCACTCCATGTGCGTGAAGCCCGTATCAAAGGCAAGCGCCGCGAGTACCTGCTCGCCCATGGCGCGTCCGTCGGCCACCCATGGGTCGTCGACATGGCGATAGCTCAACGTTTGCGGACTGATCCACTCCACCGTACGCGCCACGAGCGGTCGCGGACGATAGTAACCGATATGGAAATAGCGAATGGTGCCGCCGGCACAGATCGTGTCGTAGGTAAACTCTTCACCATCAATGAACTCTTCGACGCTCACTTCCTCGATGTGACCGAGCTGTTTGAGCGCCGCGTCCAGTTCGGCTTGAGTGTCGCAGCGAAACGTGTCCTGTGAGCCAGCGCCGGCGATGGGCTTGATGATGCACGGGAACCCGACTTCTTCCGCGCTCGACTGCACGGCGGCAATCGTGCGCGCCGAGCGGTGGCGCGGCACCCGCACGCCTTTCTCGGCGAGCGCCAGCTTCATCAACTCCTTGTTGCGAAAGCGTCGTGCGCGTTCCGGTGTCTGCCCCGGCACATCCAGCGCGGCGCGTATCGCGGCCGCCAGTTCAACGCCCGGTTCCCACAGACAGCACACGCGATCGATTGTCACGCCGCGCGTCCACTCGCGAATGGACTGTATCGCCGCGTCGGTGTTGGTAAACAGCGAAGGCACCGACAGATAGTGCGATAGATGATACCGCGCGAGCTCCGGCAGTTCGGCGACGCCGCCTGGTGCGACCCCCCACACCGTTGCACCGACCGAGGCGAGGCCGCGCGTGAAATACGGCATTTCGCCGGGAAATCCCGGCATGATCATGAGCACGTTGTGCGCCATGCAACCTCTCGCAGTGATGGGAGTTCGCGTGCGTCAACCCAAACGCACGCGCAGTGTAGTAATCAGTCGGCGCAGCGCGCGCACGACGACATCGGTTTCTGCATGACGCAGAATAATGAATCCTTCGCCCTCGTAACTTCCTGTCGGAGACTGGCCAATGCTCGGCAGCCGATAGTCCGTCACGAGCGCGCCAAGTTCTCGCGCGACCACATCGAGTCCTTGCAGATCGGCGACGCGACCTTGACCCTGTCCACGCAGATACGCGGCCCCAACGGCGTACTTGCGCTCAGGAATCGCGAACGTGCCGAAGATTTCCACCTCCGCCCACGCGCGCACAAAATCCATATCGTGTGCGCGTGAGATCAGCGTGGTGATCTGGGCACCAGGTGGACGGGCGCCAATTTCGGAGATCGCAATACTGCCGTCGGCGCGTCTGAACCATTCGCAGTGCGAGACGCCCGTGTGCATCCCAAGCACCGCGAGCGACTGTGCACCGACGGTGCGAATATCATCGTAGCGCGGATCGTCCACTTCACGCGGCAAGACCACACACCACTGCACCCATGGCTGCTCAAGCACTTCCAGCGGCGTCGGATCGTAGTGCGTGACTGAGTGCCAGACGGCGCGGCCGTTGATGCTCACCGTCTCCAGCGAGTGTTCGCGTCCGCTCAGAAACTCTTCGAGCATGAGCGGCCGCTCCGAATGCGGCGGTTGTTGTGTGAGCCACTGGCCGAGTGCCACACCGTTTTCGATGCGCTGCGTGTTTTGCGCGCCCGCGCCCGCTGGCGGCTTGGCCACCAACGGGAATCCCACGTCACGCGCGAACGCCCACGCGTCGTTGGCGTTGGTGACGAGCGAGTGGCGGGCGCACGGCAGACCAGCGGCCCGTAGCGTTCCTTTCATCAGCGCCTTGTCGCGAAAGCGGCGCGCGGCTTCGGGGCGCAGTCCATCAATGTTCAAGGCGGCGCGGACCTCAGCGAGCGGCACCTGCAACTGCTCGTAGGCACCAAAGAGGCGGTCGATCGAACCGAGTGGTGTGCGCAATGCGTTCACCGCATGCAACAGTGCGTTGCTGTCGGTGACATCCGGAATCTGCCAATGCCCAGCGAGCCGCGATGCGAGTTCGGACGGCAGGTCGTGGAGCGGTTGTTGCGCGACCACGGCGAGGCGCACATCGGGCAGCGAGAGCGCCGCTCCGATCATCTGCGTCGCAGCGGGTGAGAAGAAGGGACAGGCGAAGATGGCGGTTGGCACGGCGCGGTCGCGAGGGCACACAAGGGAGGTGAGCGACATATGCTGCCTGTCGGTGCCGCGTGTGTCAACTCGGTGTGGCGCCACCCTCCGTGCCAACGCGCCTGTCAAATCGTCGGTACGACTGCGACCAGCCGGATCTGCAGTTCGCGCGATCGCGAGGACGTCAGCGGCTCGCCATGCAGTGCCACAGCGCGGCGTCCACACGCTGCTCGGCCCGCTGATCGCCGGCGGTCGCGGTGATGGTCACCTGCGCCTTCGGATCGGGCGCGGTGGTGGCAGTGCACTTGGAAAGTTTTGTGGCGCGGAACTCACCGCTGTCGTTGCTGCGCGCCGATCCGAGATCGAGCGCCTGCGTGGCGCCTGGCGGCGCACTGGCCGTAAAACCGACCGTTGCGCCGGCGGCCCAGCCGGTGCCGCGCAGACTCAGCTTGGCGCCTTGCATGGTACGCTCGGCCTCAACCGTCAGGGCTGGCGCGTCGGGCACATTGCTGGCCGTTCCACTGGCGGCAATCACCACACTGGCGCACAGCATAAAGACGGCGAGCGCGATGGTCGCGAGCAACGCGAAGCGCCACGGTGTGGTGCGATGCGAACGAGACTTCGTGGACTGGGGAGCCACAGCACTACTCCTGCGGAGCGAATCCGCGAGTGAGGTCACGCGACAGTGCGTGCCTCGGCCGCGCCTTGATGCGAGCGGCCTGCCCATGATATGTGAAGGCTTTGGGGCGGAAGCGCAATAGTGGTATCGGCAACGTGCGCGATCGTGCGGCTTGATTGGCCTTCCGGCCGCAGACCGCCAGCAACGACAAAGGCCACCGCGAAGGATGGCCTAAATCGTTGTGCAACATACGGATGGGGCGAGATTCGAACTCGCGAGACGGTTGCCCGCCCACACGCTTTCCAGGCGTGCGCCTTAAACCACTCGGCCACCCATCCCAACTCTCCGTGGTACCGCGTTCACGGACAGGGTGAGATTCGAACTCACGATACCCTTGCGGGTACGCCGGTTTTCGAGACCGGTGCCTTCAACCACTCAGCCACCTGTCCAACGTCTGCAGCCTCGCAATGTAATCGCCAGCCGCGGGGCGCATCAAGGGTAACGCACTCGAAGTTCAACGGTCCAAGCAGATTGTGCGTGTCTGGTTTCGTGCGGCGTGACCGCATGATAGCTTGGCCACACCCGCCCGCTCCGCCCAC
The DNA here is from genome assembly GCA_041742675.1 of Gemmatimonadaceae bacterium. Lineage (GTDB taxonomy): Bacteria > Gemmatimonadota > Gemmatimonadetes > Gemmatimonadales > Gemmatimonadaceae > JAABRT01. The sequence goes on from JBGTOG010000078.1 coordinate 3,706, forward strand.
TCGGGCAGAGTCCGGTGACGCCGATGTCACCTCTTCCCCTCTTCACCGTTCGCATGAGCACACTCTCCGGCCGCCTGGCGCGCGGCTTCGTTGCTGCTGTGGGCCTCTGCCTCACGCCCTTTGCCACGGCTTCGGCCGCCCAAGCCACCGGATTCATGGCCACTGTCGACGGCGCGATGGGCGCGGTCAACGGCGTCATCAGTGCGGTGTTCTTTTTTGACGTGATGTTCTGGGATCCCGATCACACCGTGCCGCTGGTGGTGGCGTGGCTGGTGATTGCCTCAGTGTTTCTCACGGTGCGCATGGGCTTCATCAACGTCAGAGCCTTCAAGCACGCGTTGCAGGTGACCTCCGGCAAGTTCACCGATCCGAACGCTCCCGGCGATGTGAGCCACTTCCAGGCACTGACTACGGCGCTGTCGGCCACTGTTGGGCTGGGCAACATTGCCGGCGTCGCGATTGCCATCAGCATGGGAGGCCCGGGCGCCACCTTCTGGATGATCTGCGCCGGTCTGATTGGCATGACGGCGAAGTTCACCGAGTGTACACTCGGCCAGCAGTACCGCGCGATCGGATCGGATGGAAATGTGCTTGGCGGTCCCATGCAGTACCTGTCAAAAGGGCTCGCCGAAATGGGCATGCCCAAGTTCGGCAAAGGGCTCGCGATCTTCTTCGCGATTCTGTGCATTGGCGGTTCGCTCGGTGGCGGCAACAGCTTCCAGGTGAACCAGTCCATGAACGCGCTGCAGGAGACCGTCCCAATCCTTGCGGAGTATCCGTGGGCGTACGGCCTGATCATGGCGACGTTGGTGGGCTTCGTGATCATTGGCGGCATCAAGCGCATTGCGTCCGTGGCGGACAAGATCGTGCCTATGATGGCGATCGTGTATGTGCTGGCCGCGCTGACCGTGTTGTTCATGAACGCCGGTGCGATTCCGGGAGCGTTCGGCGCCATCTTCAACGGCGCGTTCAACGCTGATGCCATGTATGGCGGCTTCATTGGTGTGCTGATCATTGGCTTCCAGCGCGCTGCGTTCTCGAACGAAGCCGGCGCCGGATCGGCCGCCATCGCCCACTCGGCCGCACGCACGGACTATCCGGTTCGCGAAGGCATTGTGGCGTTGCTGGAGCCCTTCATTGATACGGTGGTGGTCTGCACGATGACGGCGCTGGTGATTGTGATTACCGGCGCGTACAACAACCCGGAATACGCCAGCCTCGTCGCTGGTAACCAGGGTGCGGCGCTCACTTCGCGCGCCATGGGACAGGAGATCGCCTTCTTCCCGTACGTGCTCTCGGCCGCGGTCTTCCTGTTCGCCTACTCCACGATGATCTCGTGGTCGTACTACGGGGAACGCTGCTGGGTGTGGATGTTTGGTGACAAGGCCTCGATGTCCTATCGCATTCTGTTTCTGGTGTTCGTGTTCCTCGGATCGATCATCACCGCGCGCAACGTGCTCGACTTCGGCGATCTGATGATTCTGGGTATGGCGTTCCCGAACCTGGTCGGTGTGTACCTCTTGCACGGCAAGGTGAAGACCGAGCTCAATGCCTACTGGGCCAAGTACAAGTCTGGCGAGCTGAAGACCTTCAAATAGATCGCGCAATCCGGATCACCTGCACTGATCCGGTCACCTGTGCCTGACGCAAAACGCGGCGGACTACTTCGGCAGTCCGCCGCGTTTCGCGTTGAAGAACTCACGCAGCAACGTCGCCGACGGTTCCCAATCAACGCCCCCCAGCACCGCTGGCCGATGATTCAGTCGAGGATGACGCAGCAGGTCGCCCACGGAGCCGGCCATGCCCGCCTTGTCGTCCCACGCGGAAAACACCACGCGCCCAACCCGCGCAAGGACGATCGCACCGGCGCACATCGCACACGGTTCGAGCGTGATGTAAAGCGTGCACTCACTCAATCGCGACTGTGACAGGGCGCGCGATGCCGCTCGCAACACCAGTGCTTCTGCGTGTGCGGTGGCGTCGCCATCACGCATCATGCGGTTTTGTGCTTGCGCGACGACGCGATCTGCCGCGGCCACGACGGCACCCACCGGCACTTCTCCAGCGTCGGCCGCGTCGCGCGCCTGCTGCAGCGCGAGCGCGAGCATTGCGCGATCCGTATCAGTCGCGATCACGCGGGCACCGCGTCGGCAGGTGTCCGAGACTCACGGACGCCAGTCATACTCCTGATCGAGTAGCACCAGTAGTGCATCGACGAGTGCCGAGGCGAACGCGGCCCGGTTTTGTTGCGTATCGCGCACGCCGGCGAAGTGACACTCGATCTGCACCGCGTCGATCGTGCCGCCGGTGCGCGAGCCGTGTCGCGATGTATTGTAGCCACCGTTGAAATAGTCTTCGCCAACAAGCGGCGCGGGTGCCGCAGGTGATGGGACCGACGGTACGCCACGCGCTTGCAACAGGCCACCAAGACTGCCCGGACCGCGCAGGATTTCCGCGGGCGATCGGCCACTTCGCGCATCACCAATCAGGCGCGCAATGCTGCTCGACGCCATCGCGCCGGATGACATCAGTTCTCCATCGTTGAGCCGCAACTGCGTCGCGGTGAGCAGATAACCAAGCTCGAGCCGCGCAATGCTGTGTGCATGCCCATGTAAATCGATGACCAGGCCGCGCTGCCATCGCCGGACGACATCGGCCTTGGCGGTATCAACGGCGGCGTGCATCCATCGCCACGGCGCACCAAGCGTGGACGTGTTGCCACCCGACGCTTCCGGCAGATCCCGATTGCCATCGAACTTGCGACGACTGAGCAGGTTCACCACCAGATGCGGACGGCGTGCCGTACGCGCGGCAAAAGTATCGACGATGGCACGCGCCAGCGCCTGTGTGTTGGCATCATTGACCACCACGCACCCCGCACAGGTTCGATCGGCGAGCTCACTGGGTGTGAGCGTACCGCCGTGCGGAGCGATCACGACCAGCGGCGCATCACCGGCGGTGTACTGAATCCAGCTTCGGGCGTCGAGGTACGCGGAGCCGACGGCAAAGGGACCGACCGGCTGGTCGACGGTTGGTGGCGGTGGTGCGGGCGGCGTGGTTGGCGACGTGCTGCCGCCGCACGCGG
>JBGTOG010000084.1:0-6377 GCA_041742675.1 Gemmatimonadaceae bacterium
GCGCGTGCGAGCACCGTCATCAGCTGCTCGCGTGCGTGCGACGCCGGCAGACGTCTGACCAAGGTGTTGATGACATCTGGTGTCAGCAGTCTCCGAATCGCGGACTCCAGCGCCAGTCGCCCGCTACGCGTCCCGCGCCGACGCGCCTCGCTCACAACCGTAAGCGCAATCGCTTCCACGACACCCGCGTCATCTTTCCACGGCGGCGACGTGCAGAGTCGGACGAGCGACTCGACAACGGCGCGTAACTCATCGTCTCGTCGGACCGTCTGCAAGACACCGAGTTCATGTTGCACGGCATCGGGGAGCGATGGGGCGTATTCAATAGCGGACATGAAGGCCGGCGTGATGCGCACGGACCAGGATCGCCACGCACCGCCGTCCGGTCGTGCACCCACGTCCGTCGCGAGCTGTCGCGCCAGCGCGAGCAGTTCCCCAGGGGCCGCACCGCGCCGAACATCAAGCATCGTGGAGCCGTGTGCGGCCAATCCACCGACCAGTGCATCCAGCGTCTCGCTGCGAAGCGGAGAGTCTGGTGGTATACGCACACCGGCGAGCGACAACTCGCCGCGGATCAGCCGGAGCTCGAGTGCTGTTGCGCGTGCCGCCGCAACGGCGGTCCGCAGTGCCGCGCGCACCTGATCACGCTGCGCCACGGCGGACTGCTCACCTGCCGCAGTGCGCAGCAGCAGCACCAACGTACCGACCGCACGGGCCAGCTCAAGCGCCTGCTCGAATGTTGGCTCCGCGACATCGCGCTCGGCTTTAAGCTTCGACACGCGCTCCCGCCCCCGATACGTTTCTCATGGTCGATCACAAGCTACACGTCTGGAGTTCGTCGCACTATGTCATCCCGCTGCCGGATGGACATCGATTCCCGATTGCCAAGTACGCTCGGCTTCGGGAGCGGCTCGTGGCGGACGGCGTCGTTCGTGCGGATGAGGTCCACGACCCCGCGCGCGCGACTGACGAACAGCTCCGGCGTGTGCATACGTCGGCGTACGTTGACTCGGTGCTGCAGGGCACAATCGGCGCCGAGGCGCAGCGTCGGTTGGGGTTCCCATGGTCAGCCGCGCTCGCGGAACGATCGAGGCGAGCGGTGGGAGGCACGATTGCCGCCGCACGGCGTGCGCTCACCGCAGGCGTGGCCATGAATCTCGCGGGCGGCACGCACCACGCGTTTGCCGACCGTGGCGAGGGCTTTTGCGTGTTCAACGATGTTGCCGTAGCCACGGCCGAGTTGCGCGCGGCACAACTTGTCAGCCGCGTGGCCGTGATTGACCTCGATGTGCATCAGGGGAATGGAACGCACGCGCTCTTCGCGGATGATGAGCGCGCTTTTACCTTCAGCATGCACGGGCGTCGCAACTATCCGTTCACCAAAGTGCCTGGGTCACTCGATGTCGAGCTCGATGACGGCACCGGTGATCAGGAGTACCTGCAGCTGCTCGCGGAAGCGCTGCCACGTGTGTTGCGGGACGCTCGGGCCGACCTGGTGTTCTTTCTGGCCGGCGCCGATCCGCACGAAGGGGACCGGCTGGGTCGCCTGCGGATGACGCACGATGGACTTGCACGCCGCGATGCGATGGTACTGGAGATGTGCCGCACCATTGGCACGCCGGTGGCCATCTCGATCGCTGGTGGCTATGGACACAACATTGACGATACGGTGGCGGTGCACGTACAGACGGCCCGCATCGCGTCTACGTTTCTCTGATGGACATGCGTACTCGATTCACTACCACCACGCCGCACCCACTCTTGCTTCGTGAAGACGGAAGCGCCAGTGCGCCCCCGTTGCTCTTGCTGCACGGTGGCCCCGGCGCGCACCACGATTATCTCTACCCACAGTGTCTTGAGCTCGCGAAACATCACCGACTGATCACGTACGATCAGCGCGGCGGCGGACAGTCACGTACCGATGACCCGACACCGATCACGTGGCAGACGCACGCTGACGATCTCGCAACCGTGCTTCGTGAACTGGAACTCTCCAGCCCAACACTGGTGGGGTATTCATGGGGCGCGCTGCTGGCCATGCTGTACATGATTGCAGCGAATGAGGACGCTCTGCTCCCGCGACCCTCGCGCCTTGTCCTCATCTCGCCGGCGCCAATCAACCGCACGTGGCGCGATGAGTTTGAGCAGACACTCGCCGAGCGGCAGCGCGATGAGCGTATTGCCGGCGCACGGAAGGCGCTGGCTGCATCTGACCTGCGTTCAACGGAACCGGACGCCTACCGGCAGCGGGCGTTCGAGCTCAGCGTGGCTGGCTATTTTGCCGATCCGGCGCGCGCCACCGCGCTGACGCCCTTCCGCGTTACCGGGCGCGTTCAGCAGTCGGTCTGGGAGAGCCTTGGCCGTTACGATCTGGGCCAGAATCTGCGTGCCGTTCAAGTTCCTGCACTCGTCGTGCATGGCAAGCAGGATCCGATCCCGTTGGCTTCGGCGCGCGCTGCGGCTGAGGCACTCGGGGCTGACTTTGTCGTGCTGGACGACTGCGGCCATGTGCCGTACGTTGAACAGCCGAAGGCGCTGTTCAGCGCGATTGAGTCGTTCCTCGCGGAATCGCCGGATCGTTGACGACGCGGCAATGGGGCCGAGTCAGTGCTGTTCACATTGTGTGCCTCCATGTATCCATTTGGGACGGTCACGAACGCTGCAGTTGCCACGCTCGATGCGGACGGTCGCCGATATCGCGTGACCGTGTTTGTGACGCACGATGGCATCGAATTTACGGGCCGCCTTTGGTTCGCTGACGAAGAGGGTGCAGACACAGACGGAATTCCCGATCGAGGTGTGCTGCCGGGTCGAACAGAAGCTGAGGTCATCACACTTGCCCGCCGCCTTCGTCCCGATGAGTTGCAGCAACGTTTTCGACGCGCAAATGCGGAAAAGCGTCGTTATCACGGGCTGCGTCAGCTCACGAACGAGATTCTGGAGAAGATCCGCTATCTGAACCAGGTGGGTGTGTCCATGCGTAGTGGGTTGCTCGATGGCGATGCCGCCTCGCAGGAGCTTGAGCTGACCGAACGACAGCTTGTAGAGCTGGTGCGTCAGGCAAAGCGGTTGGCGGGCGTGGAGTCCTGAGTCGAGCCGGAGCGCGCATTCACCTCGCGCCGTATGGCGCCATGAGCAAGTCGCTCGCCGGCCGGCACCGCGCTAGCTTTGTGGAATGGATCCGCGCGCTACCTCTCACATTCTGCTGCAGATCGCGACGCTGCTGGAGTTGCACGGCGAAGCGTCGCTGCGTGTCCGCGGATTTCAATCAGCTGCACGCATCGTCTCGGCGCTGACCGAGGAGCAGTTTGCTCGCCTGCTGCCGGAAGCGGCGGCGGAAGTGGAAGGCGTGACACCCGAAGCGATGGGCGTGGTTCGGGAGCTGGCGGACACCAACAGCGCGTCACTGCTCGAAACACTGCAGGAAGAAACGCCGGAAGGGCTCATGGAAATGCTGCGCGTGCCCGGACTCGGACCGTCGCGCATCCGGCAGATCCATGAAGGGCTGCACATCGAAACGCTACGAGAACTTGAGGTGGCCGCTGCCGATGGACGCCTGGCGTCGCTGCCTCGCTTTGGCGAGAAAACGGCCGAACGCATTGCGCTGGGCATTGCGTCGCTCAGGGAATCTGGTGCGTACGTGTTGTATGAGCACGGTCACGCTGAAGCCGAGCGCTTGCGCGTGCTGATTGGCGCCCAGCGTGATGTGCTGGAGCTGGCAGTAGCCGGTTCCATCCGTCGCCGCACCGACGTGGTGCGCGATGTCGACATTGTTGCGGCGGTGCGCGGATCGCCTACGGTCGTGGCCACGGCACTCTCGCATATGGACGGCGTGCGCGACGTCATCGGTGGCGGTGGCGCAAGCGTTGCGCTTCGACTCACCAACGGTACGCGACTGGATCTGAGCTGCGTGCGCCCGGAGCAGTTTGCGCTTGCGCACTGGCGGGCCACCGGCAACGACGCACACGTCCGCGCCGTGACCGAGTATGCCGCTGCGAAAGGATTCGCGCTGACGGGCGATGAGATGCGCGACGGGCGTGGCGCGCTGTGCTCGGTGAAAACAGAGCATGACCTGTACCTGCAGCTCGGTCTCGCGTATATCGAACCGGAACTGCGCGAAGGCGCGGATGAACTCATCGTGGCGGCGCGCGGTGACATGCCGGATCTGCTTGCGGAAGCGGAACTTCGCGGTGCACTGCACTGTCACTCGCAGTACTCCGATGGCGGCGCCACGATCGCCGATATGGCGGCGGCCGCGCTCGCGCGTGGATGGGGCTATCTCGGTGTCTCCGATCACTCGCAGTCCAACACCTATGCCGGCGGTCTGTCGCGTGACGCGATTCTGCGGCAGCACGAAGAGATCGATGCGCTCAATCAGGCGTATTCCGATACCGGCGTGTCGTTTCGCGTGCTCAAGGGAATCGAGGCCGATATTCTTCCCTGTGGCCGCGTCGACTACGACGCCAGTGTGCTCGACCGTTTTGATTTTGTGATTGCGTCTGTGCACTCGCGCTACGGCATGAACGAGCGACAGATGACCGACCGCGTACTCAAGGCGCTCGATGATCCGCACGTTACGGTGCTCGGTCACCCCACAGGACGACTGTTGCTCACACGCGAGCCATATGCGATTGCGATGGACGAAGTGATCGCGAAAGCAGGCGCCGTTGGAGTGGCCGTCGAACTCAATGCCGATCCGCACCGTCTTGACATTGACTGGCGCTGGTGCCGCGTCGCGCGCGACCACGGCACGCTCGTATCCATCGGGCCTGACGCCCATTCACCGCAAGGACTCGATCACATTACGCTGGGTGTTGGCATTGCGCGCAAGGGGTGGCTCGAAGCACGCAACGTGCTGAACAGCCGATCAGCCGATGCCGTGCTGGCCTTTTCGCGTGCGCGACGAGACGGACGCTCACCGTCGGAGGTGTTGGCGGCGTTTGATCAGCACGCCGCGGTACCAACGTCACGTCGCGTGGCCACCGCCTGATCGTACGCGTGGCAAAACGCTCCACCGTCAAGACCACGGGCCAGAAGCCGTCGCAAAAGGCGCCTCCTGTGGCGCGCGCTCCGCGCACTGTGTCCGCGAAAAAATCGATCGCGCAGGTGCTGTTGGCAGCACTGGAGCGTGAGTACCCGGATGCGCACTGCGAACTGAAGCATCGCAATGCGTTTGAGTTGCTGTGCGCGACGATTCTGTCGGCGCAGTGCACCGATGTGCGCGTGAACATGGTGACGCCGGTACTGTTCGCGCGCTATCCCGATGCGGATGCACTGGCGAACGCACTGCAGGAGGATGTGGAGGAGATCGTGCGCACGACCGGGTTCTTTCGCAGCAAGGCGAAGAATCTGATCAGCATGGCGGGTGTGCTGATGGATCGCCACCATGGCGAGGTGCCGCGCACGATCGCGGAGCTGGTGGAGCTGGCGGGTGTGGGGCGCAAGACGGCGAATGTGATTCTTGGCAATGCCTTTGATATCAACGAGGGGATTGTCGTTGACACGCACGTGCAGCGATTGAGTCGGCGGCTTGGGCTCACGCGAGAAGCGGATGCAGTGGCGATTGAGCGGGCGTTGATGCCGCTGTTTCCGCGGGAGAAGTGGGCGCTGTTGAGTCACCTGTTGATCTGGCACGGGCGGCGGGTGTGCGATGCGCGGAAGCCGCGGTGCGGGGGGTGCGTGGTGGAGGGGGTGTGTCCGTCGGCGGGGGGGGTGGGGTGAACGGTTTGTCGGCCGCTACGGAGCGCGGGCGTAGTTGCCGAGATCGCGGACTGCGTGGGGGGTTGTCGGTGGGCGGTGGTCGGTTTTCGGTTTGTCGGCCGCTACGGAGCGTGGGCGTAGAGGCGGAGATCGCGGACTGCGTGGGGGGTTGTCGGTGGGCGGTTTTCGGTGGTCGGTTTGTCGGCCGCTACGGAGCGTGGGCGTAGAGGCGGAGATCGCGGACTGCGTGGGGGGTTGTCGGTGGGCGGTTCTCGGTGGTCGGTTTGTCGGCCGCTACGGAGCGCGGGCGTCGTTGCCGAGATCGCCGACTGCGTGGGGGGTTGTCGGTGGGCGGTTTTCAGTGGTCGGTTTGATGGGGCGAGTGGCGCAGTCGAAGTGTGGTGATGGTGTGCGCGGGGAAATGATGACGGAGTGCGGCGGTGCGGCGCGCACATTGGGGCATGCAGGATTTCCGCAAACTTCGGGTTTGGCATGAGGCTCGGCAGCTGGCGATGATTGCGCACGATGCAACGCGCGCGGTGAACGCCCGTGAGTTCCCGGGCCTGGCGTCGCAGCTGCGCCGCGCCGCAGCGTCGGTCGGTGCGAACATCGCAGAGGGCGCCGCGCATCAGTCGTCGCGCGAGTTCGCGCGCTACCTGCAGCTCGCGCTCGCCTCC
>JBGTOG010000090.1:0-2119 GCA_041742675.1 Gemmatimonadaceae bacterium
AGCGCCATGTGCCCGTCCAGCCGATTCACCCACACAGGATGCGAACGCGTCACATCGTCGATCCACGCCCTGGAGGGGAGTTCCCCCCCCCACTGCTCATGATCCCACTCGCCATGCTGAATCCACGTGCCCTCCGGTACGCGCTTCGCGTACGCGGCCAGCCGGCGTGTGAACTCCTCTGGCGTGGCGGCATCGCGCAGCTGCACCGAGGAGAGCGCCAGCCCGCCCGTGAGGAAGTGCACGTGTGCATCGATGAATCCGGGCGTGACCATTCCGCCCTGCGCGTCCACAACGCGGGCGTCGGATGGTGCGAGCTTGCGGATTTCGGCGCTGGAGCCAACGGCTGCAACGCGATCCCCGGCAACCGCGATGGCATCAGCCCACGGGCGCGCGCGATCACCCGTCCACACGCGGGCGTTCACGATCGCCAGCGAAACGCCGGCCGTGCGGTCAGTCATGGCCGCCGACAGACCAGCCTACCGCTTTTCCACCGCGTCGCGCACATCCAGCAGAATCTCGAAGTACAGCTGCTCGCGGCGGTACGCGAAGTCCAGCGATGCCATCTGGGCGTCGTCGCCCGATTCCTTGGCGCGCGCGAAGGCTTCGGAGTACATCTCTTCCAGGTTCGTCAGAATTCGATCGCGGGAGCGGGACATGCGCAGTGCCTCAAGAGCGGTGTGGGTAAGACGGGGTGGCAGATCGCCGGGCGCTGACGCGGCCGCTTCATCAGGATCAAAGAAGCGCGTAAGCCGCGTCATCATGTGCCGACGCATTGGATCAGGAATTTTCACCATGGCAGGCCTGTGGCCCGGAAGGTGGGCGTGACCGGACGCGACCCGCGAGACACGCGGGCACACATGCCGCCACACAGTTCGCCGAAACGCGTCGAAGTCTTCGAACGTGACCGGTACTGCTGTGTGTACTGCGGCACCGAAGGAACACCGGAGACTCTAAGTGTAGATCATGTGCAGCCGCGGGTGCGCGGCGGCGACCACTCGGCGGGGAACGTAGTGACCGCGTGTCTGGCGTGCAACGCTCGCAAGGCGCACCGCCGGCACACCGAGTTTCTCGCCAGCGAGGCGGAGGCGTGGAAAAACTTCCAGCACCGCGCGACGTATGTGTGGCCGCGGCTGCTGGAGGCGGTGCGCGCGGAACTTGTCCGGCGGGAACGGCGGAAACGCTGAGCAGCGACGCCAAGCGGCCAAAGCACGGCAGACGCTCGAACTTTCACCCGCCAAGGCGGGTTTAATGATGTGGTTGTTACCCCTCAAAATCGCATCGGAACATCAATGAACAACGTGAAGGTTTTTGTGCTCATGGCGGGCCTGACGGCACTCGTCGTCGCGCTCGGCTCAGCGCTTGGCGGCGCCAACGGTGCCATCATGGCGTTCGGCCTCGCGGCCGTCATGAACGTGGGCATGTTCTGGTTTTCATCGAGCATGGTACTGCGTTCGTACAAGGCGAAGATCGTGACAGAAGCCGAGGCGCCCGACTTGTATCGCATGGTCGACCGCCTCCGGCAGAATGCAGGGCTGCCCATGCCCACGGTAGCGATTGCGCCGCACGCGCAGCCGAATGCGTTTGCCACGGGCCGCAACCCGGAAAACTCGGTTGTGTGCGTTACGCAGGGACTCGTGCAGCTGATCAACACTGAGGAGCTCGAAGGAGTCATTGCACACGAACTGGCGCACATCAAGAACCGCGACATGCTGCTTCAGACAATCGCCGCCACCATGTCGGGTGCCATCAGTAATCTGGCGCGCTTTGCCTTCTTCTTCGGCGGTCGCCGTGAGGGCGGCAACCCGGCCGTTGGACTGATCGCCATGATCGTGGCGCCCATCGCGGCCATGATCATGCAGTACGCGATCAGCCGTCAGCGTGAGTTCAAAGCTGATCGTGTGGGCGCCGAGATCTGCGGTCGCCCGCTCGCTCTGGCAGGCGCGCTGCAAAAGCTGGAGGCCAGCGCCAAGCGTATTCCCATGGACGTGTCTCCTGCCGTCGCTCCGCTCGCGATCGTGAATCCGCTGGCGGCGTTCAAGGGGGCTGGCATCGGCAAACTGTTCAGCACGCACCCGCCCACCGCGGAGCGTGTGGCACGGCTCGAAGCGATCGCGGCGGG
>JBGTOG010000098.1:0-19140 GCA_041742675.1 Gemmatimonadaceae bacterium
GCCGCCGCGACGTCCCTCAGCGAGGGCTACCGCAATCACGCCCGCCTCGTGGCGGCGATTGATTCGCTGCGACGAGCGCACCCGACCCTGATTTCGGTTCGAGAAATTGCGACGTCTCCGGGCGGGCGCGCGGTGCATGTGGTGCGCGTCGGCGCCGGCGGCGATGCCGCCGACAGTCGTCCGGCTGTGCTGGTCGTAGCTAACGCGCACGGTCCGCATGTCGTAGCAAGCGAAACCGCGCTGCGGCTTATTGGCGGTATGGTGTCTCGTTATGGGTCCGATACTGGCGCTAAAACACTACTCGAAACGCGCACTTTCTACATCGTTCCACGCGCCAACCCCGACGCCGCCGAAGCCTTCTTCCGCGCACCGCTCTTCGAGCGCACCGGAAACGACCAGACCACGGACAGCGACCGCGACGGCAAGTTCGATGAAGACGGACCCAACGATCTGAACGGCGACGGTCTCATCACCATGATGCGCGTCGAAGACCCCACCGGACCCTGGATGGCCGACTCGGCCAACCCCATCCTCATGCGCCGCGCCGATGCCACCCGTGGCCAGCGTGGCCGATATCGGCTGCTGCAGGAAGGGCGCGATGTCGACGGGGACGGCGAGTTCAACGAGGACGGACCCGGTGGCGTCGACATCAACAGCAACTTTCCCAACTTCTACGAGTACTTCGGCAGCACCGCCGGCGACTGGCCGCTCTCGGCGCCTGAGGCCTGGGGCATCGCGGAGCTGTTTCAGAAGCACCCGAACATTGCAGTGGCGTATGTGCTCGGTCCGCAGGACAATCTGAACACGCCGTGGACCGGTCGTCGCGTGCCGGGCATTGGCGGCACACCGCAGGGAAGTTCGGCCGGCGGTCCGTTTACGGCCACGCTCCCCGAAGATGACCCGTGGTTCGCCGAGGGAAGCCGTGTCTTCAAGAGCGCCACTGGCTGGCAGCGTGGACCCGGCGGTGCGGACGGCAAGGGCGATGTGCTGTCGTGGATCTACTATCACATGGGTCGCCTGGCGTTTGGCTCTCGCGTCTGGTGGACGCCCGACGTACCAGCCGATACCACGCGCCGAGCACCGACCGCAGCCGGAGCCGCTGGCGCAGACCCGCTAGCCTCGGAGCGACAGGCGCTGCGCTGGGTCCAGGCCAATCGCCCGCACGCGGTGGTCGAGTGGACACGCGTGGAGCATCCGGATTTCCCAGGCAAGGTTGTTGAGGTGGGTGGCATTGCGCCGTACGCCACGCTCAACCCGCCGGCCGCGGAACTGGATTCGATTGGAGTGAAGCACACACGCTTTGTCATGCAGCTGGCCGGACTCCTGCCGCAGCTCGAGTTGCGCGTGGCATCCGTTGAAGCGGTTGGCACGCGCACGTGGCGCATCACCGCACACGTTGCCAACAACGGTTTTTTCCCAACCCTCTCTTCGATGGGAGCCCGGGCTCGCTGGGCGCAACGCATTCGCGTTGATCTGAAGACTGGCGCCGGTCAGGAAATCGCCTCCGGTCGCACCATGCAGTTGCTGAATCCGCTGCGTGGCAGTGGCACGAGTACCGAACTGACGTGGGTCATTGTCGGCGCCCCGGGTTCCACCGTCACCTTGTCTGCCGCGTCACCTGTTGTAGGTGCCGCCAGCGAAACCATCACGCTGCGCGCGCGGTGATCGCCATGAACTCCTATATCATGCCCGAATTTCTGAACCGCGCACTGCGCATCAGCGTCACCGCGATTGTCACATCGCTTCTGCTCGTTGGAAGTGTCGGCGCGCAGCAGCGTCCTGGGGACCGCATTCCGCTCAGTGGAGCGCTCGAAGCACTGGGCTCTCCGCGGAATCCGAAAGTGCCGATCCTTTGGGACCGATGGTACGACAGCGATCAGCTGCGTGAACTGGGCGAGCGACTCGCACGCGCGCATCCAGACTACGTCAAGGTCAGTTCACTCGGCAAGAGTCATGGTGGCAAGGACATCCCGCTCATTACCGTCACGAACTTCAAGATCGGTGATGCCGACAAGAAGCCGGCCATGTGGATTGATGGAAACATTCACTCCAATGAAATCCAGGGCAGTGAGTTCTCCATTTACACCGCGTGGTATCTCGCCGAAATGGCGGGACAAGTCGCTGCGGTTGATACCATTCTCGCGCAGCGCACGCTGTACATCGCGCCCACGATCAATCCGGATGCGCGCGACGAGTATCTGAAGAAAGCCAACACCGCCAGCTCACCACGCACGGGCATTGCGCCGCGCGACAACGATGGGGATGGCTTGATCGATGAAGACGGTCCCAACGATCTCAATGGCGACGGACACATCACGCAGATGCGTCGTCGCAATCCGAACGGACGTTTCATTGAAGCACCGTATGACCGACGGATCCTGATTCCTGCACCGCAGGGCACCAAGGGCGAGTGGGACATTCTCGGCCAGGAAGGCTACGATGTAGACGGTGATGGACAGGTGAACGAAGACGGCATCGGCGGCTACGATCCCAACCGCAACTGGCCGTGGCGTTGGCAGCCGCAATACGTGCAGGGCGGCGCCGACTGGTGGCCAGGTTCGCTGCCCGAAACCCGCGCCGTCATGAACTTTGTCATGAAGCGCGACAACATTGCGGGCGCACAGAGCTATCACAACTCCGGTGGCATGCTGCTGCGCGGGCCCGGTGTGCCGCAGGACGAATACCGTCCGCAGGATGTCGCCGTGTACGATCAGCTGGGACGCACCGGCGAACAGATCTTGCCCGGCTATCGCTACCTGATCGTCTGGAAAGATCTGTACACCGTGTGGGGCGGCGAACTGGACTGGTTTTATGGCGCGCGTGGCGTGCTCACTTTCTCCAACGAGCTGTTCACGCCATTCCTGTACTTCAATCGCGTGCAGGGCGACGGCCGCCCAGGCGGTCAGGAAGAGTCTTCACTCTTCGACCGTCTGTTGCTGCTCGGCGAAGCGTTTGTGCCGTGGGAAAAGGTGCAGCACCCGCAGTATGGAGAAATCGAAGTGGGTGGCTTCAAGAAAAACTTCGGACGTGTGGAACCCGGCTTCCTGATACAAAGTGATGCGCATCGCAACATGATGTTCACGCTCTATCAGACGTCCGAAATGCCGCTCGTGGAAGTCGACTCCATCGAAACGCGCTCCATGGGCAACGGCCTCACCGAAGTCACGGCGATCGTGCTCAACCGCAAGCTCGCGCCCACGCACACGCAGCAGGATGTTGAAAACAAAATTTCGCGTCCGGACCACGTCACGCTGAGCGGCGGCCAAGTGATTGCCGCATTTCGCGTGACCAACACGCTGCAGAACTTCACCGAGGAACAGAAGTTGGATCCGACCACGATCAAGCTCGATAACATTCCCGGTGGCGGCACGCCGGTGACGGTGCGCTGGATCGTTGAGGGCAGCGGGCCGTTTACGGTGACGGTCGACTCCCCCAAGGGTGGCGTGCACAGCAAGCGGTCGCGCTAAAGTCGCGTTGATCGGTGGGGCGCTCGACCGGATTTTTGTGTCTGGTCGCCCCACGCCTGCCCCCGCAGCGGCTCGACGGCTTCGCCGACAGCCGCTGCGGGGACAGGCGTGGGGCTCCCTGCGGAGATCGGGAGAGCGCCGGCGGGGGTCAGGGCGAGATGGCGCGCCTGCGTGCAGATGGGTGGTGCCGGCTGGGTGGGGCGAGCGGCATCGGTGTGCGCGAATAGCACCGGCGTGCGCCGGGCCTCGCGCGCGGATCCTTGGTGCGGATGTATCCTTGAGCATGCAACGACTTATCGCATGTGCAGGTATGCTGACGGGAGCGCTGCTCGGTGCGCCGTTCGCGACCAATGCGCAGAGCCGAGCGGACAACAACCCGTTCGCGTACACGGATCGTGTTGCAGCACTGATGAACGGCGAACGCGCCCGCGAGACCGTGGCGTATCTCGATCGATATGTGCGCTGGCCAGGGAATCGCGGATTCGATGCATCGATTGCGCACATTGCCGCGCAGCTTGAGTCGGCGCGATATGTGCGCGAAGACCGTGCAGATCCGTCGGCAGCGCTGGTGTATCGCGTCGAGCAATATCCCATGGCGCAGCCCGCGTGGGAGCCGCTGGATGCGACGGTCACGATTGATGGGGAGAACACGCCGCTGCTGCGTTTTTCGACGAACCGCAACATGCTCGCCACCAACTCATTTGCGACACCGGCGGGTGGTGTGTTGGCTGAGGTGGTCGCGGTGGGCACGGGGACTGCGGCGGCGTTTGATTCTGTCGGCGATGTGCGCGGCAAGATTGTGTTCGCGAACAGCGCTGTGGGACGTGTATTCACAGAGGCCGTCGTGCGACGTGGTGCCCTGGGTGTACTGGGCTACTCACTGCCCGAATATCTACGCCCCGAAATCAATCGCACCTCCATTCAGTTCGCCGGCGTGCCACGCGACACCGCGGCCAGAGCGTGGGGCATCGCGCTCTCCTTCGAGGCGCACGAGCGCCTGCAGGCGGCGTTGGCCCGCGGACCGGTGCGACTGCGTGTGCACACGGAGGTTGCGTTCACGGAAAATGCGGTCGAACAAACCGTCGTGGCCGAAGTGCGCGGCACATCACGCGCACACGAACGTTTCGTCTTCAGCGCGCACGTCCAGGAACCAGGCGCCAACGATAATGCATCGGGCGTTGGCGCGCAGTTGGAAATGGCGCGTGTCATGGCGCAGTTGCTCGCTGAAGGCATGCCTCGTCCGGCACGCACGTTGACCATGCTGTGGGGCCTCGAGATTCGCTCCACCGATCGTTTTATCACGCAGGATTCGGCGCGCGCACGCGACATCCGCTGGGGCATGTCGCTTGACATGGTAGGCGAGGATACGGAAAAAACCGGCGGCACATTCCTGATCGAAAAAATGCCGGATCCGTCCGCGATCTGGACCCGCGGCGCCGACAAGCACTCCGAATGGGGCGGACGACCGCTCACCAAAGCCGACCTCAAGCCGCACTACTTCAACGACTACGTGCTGGCGCGCGCGATGACACACGCCGCCACCACCGACTGGGTGGTGAACACCAATCCGTTTGAGGGTGGCAGCGATCACACACCGTTTCTGCGCGCCAACAAACCGGGGGTGCTGCTCTGGCACTTCACGGACCAGTTCTATCACACGGATGGTGATCGGCTGGACAAAGTATCGGCGAAGACGCTGCGCAATGTGGCCATCACGGCGCTCACCAGCGCGCTGCCGCTGCTGCGCGGGGAGGCGCCAACCGCCGCGCAGATTGTTCGTGAGGTGGAACACGCAGCGCTGCATCGACTGGACGCCGAGGCCCAACTCGCGGATGCGAACATCGCGGCTTCGAGTGATGCGTCGCGCGATTCCGTGCGCGCGTACGAACAGGACATTCGCGACACGTGGACCCGCTACTACGTAGACGTGCTGCAGACGGTGCGCGACGTAGAGCTCGACAGCGCGTCCGCGCCAACCGTCAACGCGATGCGTGCCGCAGAGAGACGGGTGCGCGACGCCGCATCAGCGCGCATGCCGGATGCACATGCCCTCACCGCCGTCACGTACAACATCCGGCACGGGCGCGGCATGGACGACACCGTGAACCTGCCGCGTACAGCCGACGCGCTGCGCTCGCTCACGCCGGATCTCGTCGCGCTCCAGGAAGTCGATCAGGGCGTAACGCGCAGTGGCGGCGCCAGGCAGGCCGACTCTTTGGGGCGCCTGCTTGACATGCACGCCGCCTTTGGGTCGTTCATGCCGTATCAGGGTGGCGAGTACGGGCTGGCATTGCTCTCCCGTTTTCCCATCGTTCGTTCGCAGGTCTTTCGCATGCCTGACGGCAATGAGCCGCGCGTTGCGTTGCTGTCCGACATCGCAATGCCCACCGGTGATACGATTGCCGTGATCAACGTGCACCTGAACTGGGTGCAGAATGACACACTGCGTTACGCACAAGCGCTGGCGCTGATCAACGTGCTCGACACGCTGTCGCGGCCATACATCGTGCTTGGTGACTTCAACGATGTGCCGGGATCACGAACGCTGGCGCTGTTTGAACGCATCGGTCTGGTGGTACCCAAGCCTGCGACCGCCCGGTTCACCTTTCCCTCAGGTGAGCCGATCAAGGAGATTGATTTCATCGTGGCCGCACCGCGCGCGGCGTGGCGCGAGTCACAGGCGGAAGTGGTAGCGGAAGCCATGGCGTCGGATCACCGGCCCGTACGCGCCGTGCTCCGCCTTATTCCACAACCGAAGTAGCGCGGTACTGCGCGAGTACCGAGACCGCACTCACGCGAGCACTAAACCCGCACTCACGCGGGCAACGAAACCCGCGTCACGCGACTTCTGCGGCGCGATTGCAGCCATCCGCCAAACACCAGCGCGCCCAACAGCACGAAGTCAATCGCGCCAAACGCTACACCCGCTGCGTAGAGTTTTAGCGCTTCTCCGCTGCGCAGTGTGTGTCCCAGCCACGCTCCGTACAGGGAGAGCGCCGCCAGCGCACCCGCCAAACGCCAGCCTTCGTGCCGTGCGCGCGGCGCGAGTTGTACCGGTTCCACGCCACGCCACTGCCAGAGCAAACGATGCCGCACGATGTGTGCGCAAAGCAGCACACTGATCAGCGCGAAACCAACCGTAAACCACAGCTGAAACGCATCATGCAGCGGCACGGCACCGCCCGGGTGCGGCACGGGTGTTCGCAGCCACGGCAAGTGCGTCACCGCCCAGCCGGAGTGCCCACAGTGCGTCACGCCATCGAGCGCCCAATGTGAAAGCGCCCCGACATATCCGGAGAGCGCCACCTGCCCCCAGTCACGCAACGAGCGAGGCGCGCGCAACGCGGCGAGATCGTGCAGCCGAAGGCGCGGGTGATCACGAACAAACGGAAGCACCGATGGCACGAGCACCGTGGTCACCAACCACACCAGCGCCATGGTGACCGGCACACCGAAGTACAGTTGGGCCGCAAACGTGTGGCTGAACAGCCAATCGTCGCTCAGGCGCCAGATGAACTCAAGATCCGGCGACATGCTACCGATGCACAGCGCCAGTCCACTGAACTGATGCGGCCACCGCATCTTGAGCGGCAGCACCAGCGCCTGATGGGCGAAAATCGTTGCGGGCAATCAAACTCCGTGTGCGAGTGATAACGCTTACTCGCTCCACAAGATCGACCTCGCTCGTCAGCAGCGGCCCACGGAGCGACCACAGCAACGTCTTCGACACGCAACGATTGTGCGACACGCTGTGGCTTCGGCATGTCACAGATCGCGGCGTTTGCTCGGCTACGGATACAGCGTCTTCAGCTCAGCCGCCGTAAAGCCCGCTTTTTGCGCTTTGGTCGCGGCGCGCACCTTCGCCACATCGGCCGGTGTCACCGCACTTGCCTTGTTGCCCCACTGCGATCGGATGTACGTGACCACGTTGGCAACCTCGGCATCGCTGAACATCGACGCCCATGGCGTCATCACGCCCGTGTACTTCACGCCCTTGACGGTCACCTCGCCCTGCATGCCGTGCAAGACAATGGCGATCGGCACTTCGGGGCGCCCAATCACCCACTCCGATCCAACCAGCGGCGGGAATGCGTTGGCCAGCCCTTCGCCGTTGGCCATGTGGCACGCCGCGCAGGTGCCGTACACCTCGGCCCCGGTTTTCGCCTTTTGCGCGGCACCTGTTGCTGGCAGCGACATGCCCACCAGCACCGCACAGATCATCCAGCGTGTCATCAACACTCCAGCTCCGGGAAAACATCGGTGCAATCTCGAAAACTCATTACCCCGCTGAAGCATATTGGGCTCCGTCTCGTCCCGCACCGTGTTCCGCTCACCCAACGTTTCCCGTACTTTGTGTCAAGCTCACCTTCCCGGAGATTCATATGCGTTTAGTTCCCCCGGCTGCGATCTCGTGTCTCGCAGTTGCCTGCCTCACGTCGGCGCTCTCAGCGCAGCCAGCCGACACACGCGCTTCCGCCGCAACAGCACCCAGCACCACGGCCCGCGCCATGACGGCGCTCGATATTGCCGCGTGGACCAACATTCGTTCGGCGCAACTCAGTCACGACGGGCAGTGGTTTGGCTACGTGCTCGCCCCCAACGAGGGCGACGGAGAGGTGATTTTGCGACCCGTTGCCGCCAACGCAAAGGAGTGGCGCTTCCCCACAGGCGACGCTGCATCGAATCCCGCACTGCAGCTCTCGGCAGACGGTAAGTGGGCCGCATTTCTGGCCTGGCCCAAGGCCGCCGATGCGGCCAGAATGCGCAAGGATCGCCGACCGATTCAGGGCAAGGCGACGCTTGTGAATCTCGCGACCGGCGAGAAGAAGGAGATCGACAAGGTGCGCTCCATCGCCTTCGCCGGCGAGTCTCCTCGCTGGGTGGCGTTGCACGGGTATGGTGCCGATGCCGGTCCCGGAGGCGCGCCCGGAGCGTCTGGTAGCACGGGAGCAGCGCCTGGTGGTGCCGCAAGCGCCTCTAACCGCCCGGCTGGCAGTGATCTGTTGCTGCACGAACTCGGCACCACCACGATGCTCAACGTCGGCAATGTCAACGAGTTCTCGTTCGACTACACCGGTCGTTGGCTGGCGTACACCATTGATGCCGCGAACAAACTCGGCAACGGAGTGCAGCTCCGTGACATGAACGCCGGCACCGTACGCGGCATCGACGCCGCCGAACGCTCCACATATCGCCGTCTCGCCTGGGCTGATACCATGCCCGCGTTCAGCGTACTTCGCCTGTCGATTGATACGGCGGGTAAGGACACCGTGATTGCCGCCATGGGCGTCAGCAACGTTGGCTCGTCAAAGGAGCGCACGGTTGCCATCGCCCACCCGGGCCGCTCCGATTGGCCCGCCGACCATCGCATCAGCACGAATCGGGCACCGCGTTGGACAGCCGATCTGGACGGACTGTTCTTCGGGCTGGAGGCCGTGGAGAAGCCGGTACCGAAAGACGAACAACTTGAGGATGACGACAAGCCATCACTGCGTCTCTGGCACGAAAAGGATCCGCGTCTGCAGTCGCAGCAGGACGTGCAGGCGACGGCCGACCGTACGTTCTCATATCTGGCGGCGTACTGGCCCGGCACGGACAAGGTCGCACGCCTCTCCGATGAAAATGCGCGCACTGCTTCGACAACAGATCTGGATCGTTGGGTGATTGCCACGGATGTCACACCCTACCAGCGCGGCGCGAGTGTCGACGGCATCAATCGCCGCGATGTGTTTGTCATCAACCCGCGCACGGGCGAGAAGCGCATGGCCGTGCAAGGACTGCGCGGCGGCACCAGCACGTCACCGGACGGACGTCGCATGGCGTTCTTCGACGAGGGCGAATGGCACGTGATGGAACTTGCTACGCTGGCGCGCAAGCAGCTGACGACGGGTGGTCGCTTCATCAATGTGGAAGACGATCATAACGTGGACCGCCCGGGCTATCCCTCATACGGCTGGTCCACCGATGGCAGTGCACTGCTCGCATCGGATGGGTGGGACGTATACCGCGTGAATGTGAGCGGCGGCGAACCGGTCAATCTCACGCGCGACGGCAAGGCGACGGGCATTCGGTATGGACGACCGCTGAATCTCGACCCGCGCCAGCGCGGCGTCGACATGTCGGCGCCGTTCATCATCACCGCACGAGAAGAGCGCACCAAGAAGGAAGGCATTTTCCGCATTGATCCCAAAACCAATCGCATCACGGCACTCGACTGGCGTGACGCGCGCGTGAATCCCATGAAAGCGCGCAAGGCCGATGTGTGGATCGCGAGCATCTCCACAGCGGCGCGCTACCCGGACTACTGGCACATTTCGTGGAACGGCGACTCGCTGCGTTTGACCGATGGCGCACCCAACATGAACGGACTGGCATGGAGCGCTGGTTCGCGCCTCGTAACCTACGTCAGCGACAAGGGTGATACGCTGCAAGGCGCACTCTTCCTGCCGGCCGGCTACGAACCAGGCAAGAAGTATCCCACGGTCACCTACATCTACGAGAAGATGTCGGACAACCTCCACAACTTCTACGCTCCGTCGTTCAGCAGCTCGTACACGCCGAGCATTTACACGAGTCGCGGTTATGCCGTGTACATGCCGGACATCCGCTACACCATCAATGATCCCGGCATGTCAGCGGTATGGAGTGTGATTCCCGCGATCAAGGCGGCGGTGGCCACGGGCATCGTGGACGAAAGCAAAGTTGGGTTGCACGGCCACTCGTGGGGCGGCTATCAGACCGCCTTCCTGGTGGGACAGACGAACATCTTCAAGAGTGCGGTAGCCGGCGCACCGCTTACCGATATGGTGAGCATGTACAGCTCCGTATACTGGAACACCGGGTCGGCGAATCAGCCGATCTTCCAGAGCTCGCAGGGTCGCTTCAAGGGCAACTTTATCGAAAATCGGGAAGCCTACGAGCGCAACTCGCCCAATCGTTACGCCGACAAGATCAATACGCCGCTGATCATCCTGCACAACGACAAGGATGGTGCGGTGGACTACAATCAGGGCATCACGTTCTACAATACGCTGCGTCAGCTCGACAAGGATGTCATTCTGCTCGAATATCAGGGCGAGAATCATGGTCTGTCGCAGCTCAAAAATCGTCGCGACTATACGCTGCGTCTGATGGAGTTCTGGGATCACCACCTCAAGGGTGAGCCCGCGCCGGAGTGGCTGGAAAAAGGCATCCCGCGACTCGAAATGGATCGGCACTACCGCGAGCGCAAGCCGCTGTACACGCCGCCCAAGAAGGCCGATGAAAAGAAGGTCAACGCTGTGAACATGCAGTAGCGGCATGCGCACACATTACGCGGGGCTGCTCGCGTGCATGTGGAGCATCGTGGGGTGTACGTTCGAACGCACCAACGATGCTCCGCGTGTTTCCGCCTCCGTTGCAGATTCGGTACCCGCCGCAAACAATTCGCTGGACCTGCTGCGTACACTGTCGCCGCTGGACAGCGCGGGCCTCCTGACGGTGGTTATCGAGATCCCTGCTGGCACCAATGACAAGTGGGAGCTGAACAAGGACACAGGCCAGCTGGAATGGGAGATGCGCAACGGTGCGCCACGTGTCATTGCGTTTCTCCCGTATCCTGGCAACTACGGATTTGTACCGCGCACGCTGTTGCCCAAAGACGCCGGTGGAGACGGAGATCCACTCGATGTGCTGGTGCTCGGGCCGGCGCTCGAGCGCGGCACGGTCGTGTCAGCACGTCTGCTGGGTGTGCTGCGCATGAAGGACGGGGGCGAAACCGATGACAAGCTCATTGCCGTGCTCCCGGACAGTCCGTTTGCGGCAGCGCGCTCCGTGCGTGACATGCAATCGCAGTTCCCGGGAGCGCTCGACATTGTCTCGCTCTGGTTTGCATCATACAAAGGCCCCGGTATCGTAAGCGTGGATGATTACGGCGAGCGTGATGACGCGCTGCGTATCCTCAACACCGCGATCGAGGCATTCCCGCCGCTGTAGCACTCGTTTTCGCTCACTTCTCCCATAGCCGCCATGTCGACGATTCCCATGCGCCGCACCCATGTCTCGACAGCGTTGCTGTTGCTTGCACCATTGCTCGCTTCCGTACACGCGCAAAGCAGCAGTGCGGCGCAACCGATGACGTTTCTCGACATGCAGCACTTGAAGTCGGCCGGTTCGTTCACACCATCGCCGAATGGTCGCTGGTTGCTGCACACCGTCAGTACGCCGGACTGGGAAGAAGCGCGCTCGCAAACTGACATTCATCTCGTCGACATACGCGCCGGTGTCGCATCTTCCCGACAGATGACGTTCACCGGCGACAAGAACGAGACCGCGCCCGCGTGGTCGCGCGATGGCACCTTCTTTGCGTTTCTCTCCAATCGCGACGCCACCGGCGAAACGGCTGGCAATCAGCTGTACGTCATGCGCCCCGACGGCGGCGAAGCGCGCAAGATCACCACGGCTACGGGCGGCGTCTCCAACTTCGCCTTTAGTAAAGATGGACGCCGGCTGGTATATCGCGCCGGACGCACCGCGCAGCAGCAGCTGTACAGCCTCCCGATCGACTCGCTGCACACCGCAGAGCCGCTGAAGCTCACCAGTCACGCCGGCGGCGTCAGCAACTGGGAATGGGCACCGGACAGCCGTCGCATTTACTTCACGGGCCCCGACGCTGACGCCGCCGAAGAACGGCTCCGTCGCGAAAAAAAGTTCACCGTCAATATTCAGAACGCCGAGACACCGCTCGAGAGCATTTGGTCACTGGACATCGAAACACTGCGCGTACAACGCATCACGAATGATTCGTCGTATACCGTGCAGAACATGACCATTTCCCCTGACGGCAAGTGGCTGGGATTCACCGGCATTTCATCGGATCGCTACGAACGCAACATCACCGAACAGGGCATCAACGGCGATCTGTTTCTGCTGGAGACGACAACGGGCACCATCGAACGTCTCACCAACAACAAGGAAGTCAGCGAAGGAGGACTCACCTTCTCGCCGGACAGCCGGCTCGTGGCCTTCTCCGCGCCGAAGGATCTCACGCGCTACACCATGGGCAACCGCTTGCTCTACATGCGCGACGTCGCGGCGCGCGGTGCCCAATGGCGGACGCTCGGCGAAAGCTTCGATGGCAACGTCAGCGCCGAGTTCTGGTCGGCCGACGGACGGACCATCTACTTCAACGAAGGCATCAAGGCCACCCGTCAGTTGCTCGCACTCGACATCGCGCGCAACACGGTGCGACAGGTCACTAACCTGCCCGCCTCGCTCAGCGTGAACCGCGACGATGATTCCAGCGTATTGCTGATCAACTACTCCGATCCCTCCACACCACCCACTTTGTACACCGTCGCGTCGCTCGACCGCGTGGCGAACAAGGATGCATGGACGCAACTCACCGATGTAAACCCCCACGTGCGCACCATGGCGCTTGGTGCGGAAAAGGAAATCACCTGGACCAGCACCGACGGCAAGCCGGTGGGAGGTGTGCTGAACCTGCCGGCGGGCTATCAGGCAGGTCAGCGCTACCCGCTGATCGTTGCGATTCACGGCGGCCCGGCGTCGGCTGATCTGCTCAGCTTTAACGGCGGCTACGGCTCACAGGTGTACGCCGGCGCGGGATACGTGGTGCTCAAGCCCAACTACCGCGGCTCCACCAACTACGGCGAAGCGCATCGCACAGCCATTGTCGGTAATTACTTCCCGCAGGGGTACGACGACATCATCACCGGCGTTGACCACCTCATTCGCGAAGGCCTCGTGGACTCCACGCGCATGGGCATGCTCGGCTGGAGCGCCGGCGGACACTGGTCAAACTGGACGCTGGTGCAGACCGATCGCTTCAAGGCCATCAGCTCCGGCGCTGGCACATCGAACTGGATTTCGATGTACGCGCAGAGTGATGTGCAGCGCAACCGCCAGTTCTATCTCGGTGATGATCTGCCGTACAACAACTTCGATGCCTACTGGGACCAGTCACCACTCAAGCACATCGCCCGGGCAAAAACGCCCACGATGATTCACGTGGTGGAAGGCGATCCGCGCGTGCCCAGCCCGCAATCGGTTGAGCTGCACATGGCGCTCAAGAAGCTCGGCGTGCCCACAGAGCTGTTCATGTATCCAGGCAACAGTCACGGGATCCCTGACCCGCGCAACCGTCTGGTGAAATCCGTGAGCGAAATGGCGCGGATGGACTACTATGTGCGCGGCAAGGGGGACAAGTTCAGCTGGCGAGACGTGTTGAGACGGTCAAAGGGAAGACGCCGACGACGATGCAATAGGCGCCATGGAACGCCGTGCGACACAGCGCCTTGCTGCGCGCTCGATGTATTTGCTACGCCAGCTGCCTTGTCGGTGCGCGCGCTATCACGACCGTGATATTGTCCGAGCCGCCGCGTTCCAGCGAGATGTCCAGGAGTCGGCGCGCCAGCGGCTCCGCTGACAGGCCGCTGGCGCACAGCTGCGCAATCTCCTCATCGGACACATGCTTCGTGAGACCGTCCGTACAGAAGAGCAGAACACACCCGCGCTCCGATACATCAACGCGCGATACCACGGGTGTCGCGTCGTCCGAGCCGATGGCACTGGACAGTACGTGATTTAGCGGGGAGTGGCGCGCCTGCTCGGGATCGAGAGCGCCCACGTCGAGCATTTCCTGGGCGAGCGTCTGATCACGTGTTATCTGATGAAGCGCACCGTGTGTGTAGATGTATGCGCGACTGTCGCCTACCTGCACCACATACAGCCACGGCCACACGCCGATACCCAGCGTCAGCGTTGTCGCCAAATTGCGCTTGTCCGCACGTGTCGCCGCCGCAGCGCGGACCGCCTCGTGCGCTCGCACCGCGGCTTCGCTGAGTGCCGTCAGAAACTCCGGCGCCTGCCCCGCGCCGATCTCGTGATAACAGCGCAAACTTGACGCGACATACTGCGTCACCGTTTCCGTCGCGAGCTGCGCGGCCGCTGCACCATCGCTTGAGCCGCCCACGCCGTCCGCAACCAGCAAGATCGTGCCAAGCCTGCTGCCACGTAGCGGAAGCTCCGCGCTCCCACCAAGACTCGATCCGTGCACCACAACCTGCGGGTGCACCGTGGCGAGCAGAAAATGATCCTGATTCTGCGCGCGCTTGAGGCCTGGATGCGTGAGACCGAACATATCCAGTTCGTCGTCGACCGGACGCGCATACACCGCGGTCTGTGGCATAGTGGGTTGCAGAAAGGGATGTTCGAAACCGCCCTACATTACCGCTTCCTGATCGCGATCGCTACAGCAGTGCCGCTCCAAGAAGAACCAGCCCCACCATCACACCAATCGCACTCTTCACCGCCGACGCCACCGCGCGACCGAGCAGTGCGCCTGTCGCCGCGCGTGTTGGGCTGCTGCGCGCTTCACGATGCACGCTCAGTTCGCCGACGAATGCGCCAACAAACGATCCGATCAGCGCGCCAATCAGCGAACCGAGCAACGGCACCGGCACGCCCATCACCGCGCCCACAATGCCACCCATGATCGCGCCCCATGAAGACCGGCGTGAACCACCGTACTTCCGCGTGTAGTTGCCCGAGATCGTGAACTCCAGCACCTCAGCGATCACCACCAACGCCGACGCAATCAGAAAGCTGACCAGTCCGATCCCACCAGCGGGCAGCAGAATCCAGTAGAGCAAACCAGCGCCGAGCATGATCCACAAGCCCGGTAGGCCGAGTGGCACGAGCAGCAATCCGGCGAGCAGGGTTACGGCGAGCAGCGCGATTGCCATGCCGTGGGTGGGTGGGTGAGAGGAACGGGCCCAAGCTGGCTAGTCCGAGCCAAGGTATATACCCGCATGAAAGCGAAACGCCGCCGCCCAATCAACGGGCGGCGGCGTTCAGTGTGCACGGCGGAAGCGCGACGCCGTACGGCTCGCAGCGTGCGACGACTTTACCGACCCGCCGCGGGCAACGCGTCCACAAACTCAGCCATGCGCTTGCGCGCCGCCGCATCCGGCAGCTTGCCAATGCCGCCACCGATGTTGTCGATCATGTTCTTGGCCTGGCTCGTGGCCGGTGTCACCACTGTCACGGCCGGGTGACCGATAATGAACTTGAGGAAGAACTGCGCCCAGGAATTGATGTCGTACTCCTTCGCCCACTCCGGCACCTGCACACCAGCAGCGCGCCGGAACAGACTCGTACGGCCGAACGGCACGTACACCATCACGGCAATCTTCCGTTCCTGCGCAAGCGGCAAAATCACTTCTTCCACACCACGATTGTCGACCGCGTAGTCCACACCAATGAAGTCAATCGGCTCGTTGCGCATCACGTCCGCAAGCCGGTCATACGCATTGTCGCTGGTGGTCGTAACGCCGGTATAACGAATGCGCCCTTCTTTCTTCAGCGCGTGCAATATCCCAAGCTGCGTAGGGACGTCGGCCAGATTATGCACCTGAATGAGATCGATCTTTGACTTCTTCACCTTGCCGAACGAGGCCTCGATCTGCGCTCGCGCTGCGGCCGGATCGGCTTTCCCATCGCCGCCGCGGCCCACCACGTTCACCTTGGTCGCCCAGAACACCTTGTCCGCGATACCAAGCTCATTGACAATCGTGCCCGCTGTTTGCTCCGACGCGCCGTAGCTCGGTGCGGTATCGAACACGCTGCCTCCGCGATCAACCATCGTGCGCAGCACGTCCTTCAGTGCGCTCACATCCTCGGATCGCGCGACCTGCGAGAACGTGGCCGAACTGCCGAGTCCGACCACGGGAATCATTTCGCCCGACGACGGAATCGCTCGCTTGAGCAGCGCAGCCGGCTGAAACGTCCGCGTAGTGTCCTCCAGCGCCTTCAGCAGGCGCGGGGACAAAGCAAGGGAGGCGCCGGCACCAAGGGTGACACCGAACCAATCGCGACGAGAAATCATGAGGAGAAGCTCCGGGAAGGGGGACTGCAGGTACTACGTACACCGAGCGCTTCGCGCTGTGCTCGTCGGTTCAGCGTCCGGCGCCATGTCCCCCATGCTTCTCCGGCTTGCACCCATCTTCCGCTACGTGGAACGTGTCGTGCACAGTCTTGAGTGCCGCCTTGAGCGCGGCATCGTCGGCCTTGCTCTCCACCAGACGCGCCGCGGCCTCTGACTCCGGCACCAACTTCGCGATGGCCGACTTCACCGCTGGCGAGTCACACCCCTTGGGCGCAGTCGAAGCAGCCCACGCCTTGGCCGCCGCCACAAGCCGGGTTGACGCCGCGCGCGCCGGCGCCAGACTGTCGTTCTTGGCCGGATGCCAGGCCGCGGACATCACCTCATGAAAGGCGTCGAGTTCCTTCCAGCCACTCTTGGCGTGGCCCTCATCCTGCTTCGGCTCCGCGTGATGCGCGCTGTGCGCGTCCGCGGGCTTGGGCGGCGTGGCCTGCTGGGCTGTGAGTGACGGCGCCATCGCGAACGAGGAAGCGATGGCGGCGAGGGGCAACACGATCGAAAGACGGGACAGAGCGATCATCGGGGAGATACTCCGTGTAAGTGAGAGAAGAGATAACAATACCGCACAGGCGCACTCGCAACCTTTGTAAGGCGTACCACGTTTTACTGGTGCGATGGCCGTGCGTTCCCTACTCGCAGATGCTGCCACCGAATCATCCGCCGTACCCCCCACACCCGCCCGTGATGCATGCCGCCTCGCGCCAACTTTCCCGCCCGTTGTTCGCGGTGCTCGGATTGCTGCTCCTGTTGCTCGCCGCCGCGCCGTTCGCGTGGTCGCAGCGTGGACGCGCGCGCATCGAGCCCAATGTGCCATACGACGGGCGATACACCTTCGTGCGCATCCGGTACACCCAGGGCTCTCGCATGGCCTGGAGCGCCGATTACCCGGAGATGGAGCGCAACTTCACCACGATTCTGAAGGAGCTCTCGTCCATCAAGCTGCACACCGGCGCCAGCAACGTGCACACGCTCGACGACCCCGCACTGTTCAACTATCCGGTCGCGTATCTCACGGAACCGGGCTACTGGTATCCCACCGACGCCGAAGCTGAAGGACTGCGCACATGGCTGGCGAAAGGCGGATTCCTCATTGTGGACGATTTCTATTTCGAACGGCAGTGGAGCGTCTTTGAACAATCCATGCGCATGGTGCTGCCCGACGCGCGCATCTATCCGCTGGATGTCTCACATCCGGTGTTCAACTCGTTTTTCAAGATTGAGACGCTGGAGGGCATGACACATCCTGCCAGAACCGATGCGAAGGCGCAGTACCTCGGCATTTTCGAAAACAATGACCCGTCGCAGCGCCTGCTCGTAGTGATCAACTTCAACAACGATATCGGCGACTACATGGAGTGGTCGGGCGAAGGGTACTATCCAGTGAACCTCTCCAACGATGCCTACAAGTTTGCCACGAACTATGTGATTTACGGGCTGTCGCGTTAGTCACGCTCGTACACGACTTGTCCCTGTACGACGGTCATTCGCACCTGCGTGGCCGCAAGTTCGTCTGCTGGCACACGCGTGAGATCCCGATCCACCAGCACCAGATCAGCCAGACGGCCTCGTGACAGGATTCCCGTTTCGTGCTCGCTGAATCCGGCGAAGGCCGCACCTGCGGTGTACGCACGCAGCGCCGCATCAACGGTGATCTTCTGCTCCGGAATCCAGCCGTCAGGATTGGCGCCGTCAAGCGTGCGTCGCGTGACCGCTGCATAAATGCCATCCAGCGGTGTGGGCGGTGCCACAAACCAGTCGCTGCCGAACGCCAGTGTCGCACCGTGGTCGAGCATGGAACGAAACGCATACGTTCCCTGTGCACGCTCAGGCCCGATCAGCTTCTCCGCCCACCGGCCGTCATCAATGGCGTGATACGGCTGCATGCTGGCAATCACACCCAACTCCCTGAATCGCGGGAAGTCGACGGGATGCACGTGCTGTGCATGCTCGATGCGCCATCGCCGGTCACGCGCGCCGTGTTCCGCTAGCACCCGGGCAAACAAATCGAGCTGGCTGCGAATCGCGCGGTCACCAATGGCGTGAATCGCCAGCTGGA
Source organism: Gemmatimonadaceae bacterium (assembly GCA_041742675.1). GTDB lineage: Bacteria > Gemmatimonadota > Gemmatimonadetes > Gemmatimonadales > Gemmatimonadaceae > JAABRT01. The sequence goes on from JBGTOG010000098.1 coordinate 18,467, forward strand.
GTCCGGCCCGATCGGCCGCGCGCATCCCGCCAAGCATGACCTCTGGCTCCGTGACAAAGAGCCCGCGGTCATCAGGCGCATCAGTAAACGGTTCCAGCATCGCCGCCGTGTGCGAGCCCAGCGAACCGTCAACGAATGCCTTGAGCAGCCCCACACGAAGCATCGAATCGCCCGGTCCCTGCGTTGCCACGTGCTCCGCCAGCTCGGCGTGCGTGCTCAGCGGGACAGCGGCATAGATGCGGGTGCGTTGTGACAACGCGTCGTGCGCGCGTCGGAATACCGGAAGGTCTTCCCAGAAGCCCATATGATGTACCGCTGTCACCCCTTTCGACGCGACGTAGGTCATGGCCGCCTCGAGAGCGCGGTCGAGCTGCGAGGCATCAGGCGCAGCAATGACACGCGCCACCAGTGACATCGCATTGTCCTTGAGGACGCCAGTGGGCTCGCCGTTCGCGTCACGCACAATTGTGCCGCCCGGCACCTCCGTCGTGTCGCGTGTGATGCCGGCCGCCTGCAGCGCGGCGCTGTTGGCCAGCGCCATGTGCCCGTCCAGCCGATTCACCCACACAGGATGCGAACGCGTCACATCGTCGATCCACGCCCTGGAGGGGAGTTCCCCCCCCCACTGCTCATGATCCCACTCGCCATGCTGAATCCACGTGCCCTCCGGTACG
>JBGTOG010000123.1:0-2223 GCA_041742675.1 Gemmatimonadaceae bacterium
CGAAATGCCGTTGGCGACGGTTCGGTGTCGTTTCGGGGCGACCTCTGTATATTCACCAGCGCACGGCAGTCGTTCCTTTGTTCCGTCTTCCCGCTGCTCCGCAACCCACTCTGCCCTGATGTCCCGCGCCGAGATCACTACGCCCGAAGCGCTCGCCGACGAAAGTGTCGTCGAGCTGTCGCTGCGTCCACAGCGGCTGGCCGAGTTCATCGGGCAGCCAAAGGTCAAGGAAGGGCTGGCGATCGCCATTGATGCGGCGCGCGCGCGACGCGAACCGGTGGACCATACACTGTTCTTCGGACCGCCCGGACTGGGCAAGACGACACTCGCCGAACTGATGGCGCGCGAACTGGGTGTGAACATCCGCACGACGTCCGGTCCGGCGCTTGAAAAGCCGGGCGATCTGGTGGGCACGCTCACCAACATGCGCGAAGGTGATCTGCTCTTTATTGACGAAATCCATCGTTTGCGTCCGGTGATCGAAGAGTTTTTGTATCCGGCGATGGAAGACTACAAGATCGATATTCGCCTGAGCGAAGGGCCCAAGGCGCAAACGATCACCATGCCGATTGAACGATTCACGCTGGTGGGTGCGACAACGCGGCTGGGCATGCTGACATCACCGCTGCGCGCGCGCTTTGGTCTGGTGCATCAGTTGGGCTTCTATCCCGAGTCGGACCTGGAGATCATCGTGCGGCGCACGGCGGATGTGATCAAGGTGGAGATCGATGATGAGGGCGCGCACGAAATCGCGTGTCGTTCACGCGGCACACCGCGTGTGGCGAATCGTCTGCTGCGGCGAGTGCGTGATTATGCGCAGGTGCGTGCTGATGGTCGCATCACGCGTGCGGTGGCCGATGCAGCGCTGGAGCTGCTCGATGTGGACCAGTTCGGCCTGGATGATATGGACGCGCGATTGTTGCGCGTGATCATTGAGAAGTTTGACGGTGGACCGGTGGGGCTGACCACGATTGCTGCGGCAGTGGGTGAAGACGCCGGCACGATTGAAGACGTGTACGAACCGTTTCTTGTGCAACAGGGGTTTTTGCAACGAACACCGCGCGGCCGGCAGGCGACAGCGCATGCGTATCGGCATTTGGGGTACGAGCCGCCGCGCGTGAGCAGCGAGCAGGGCGTGTTGCTGTAGGCTCAGGCGGTGGCAGTGCGTGGAGCGATCATTGTCGGCCCACCTTCTGCGCAACAGCATCGGCAGGCAGAGATTCTGCCGCGCTCCGCTGGCCGATGCGTGGTGCCGGGGTGCACATTGTCTGCCGTGCCAGCCGACGCCCGATGACCGATCCCTTCCGCGCCCGCCTCGAACAGGCCCTCGCTGACACCTACGCGTTCGAACGCGAGCTCGGGGGCGGTGGCATGTCGCGCACGTATCTCGCGCGCGACCTCACGCTCAACCGCCGCGTGGTAGTGAAGGTGCTCGCGCCGGAGCTACTGCAGGGGCTGAGCGTCGAGCGCTTCAAGCGCGAAGTGCTCATGGCCGCGCAGCTGCAGCATCCGCACGTGGTGCCGGTGCTGGTGTCGGGCGACGCCGACGGGCTGCCATGGTTCTCGATGCCGTACGTGGACGGCGAATCGCTGCGGCTGCGCATGGACCGCGGCGCGCTGCCAATCGCGGAGTGTGTGAGCATCCTGCGCGACGTATCGCGCGCCCTCGCCTACGCGCACAGCCACGGCGTGGTGCACCGCGACATCAAGCCCGACAATGTGCTGCTCTCCGCGGGCAGCGCCACGGTTACTGATTTCGGTATCGCCAAGGCCATCTCCGCCTCGCGCACCGACGCGGGCAGCAACGCGCTTACGCAAGCGGGCATGGCCATTGGTACGCCGGCCTACATGGCACCGGAGCAGGCGGCCGCCGATCCGGATCTCGATCATCGCGCCGATCTCTACGCGTTTGGCGCCATGGCGTACGAACTGCTCAGCGGACAGCAACTCTTCGCCGGTCGCACACCGGCCAAGGTGCTGGCCGCCCATCTCGGCGAAACACCACGCGACTTGCAGGAGCTGGCGCCGCAGGTGCCCCGCAATCTCGCGACCCTGGTGATGCACTGCCTGGCCAAGGATCCCGATGCGCGACCTGTAAACGCCTCGGCGATCGTCGCAGCGCTCGACGCCGTGACCGGCACCGGGGCGGCGGCCGGACAGTTGGAGGCGGGATCGTCACCAACCACCGGCGGCGACATGGTACACGGGCAGCGGGTGCGCCTC
>JBGTOG010000125.1:0-2408 GCA_041742675.1 Gemmatimonadaceae bacterium
CCGGTCGGCCGCACGCGGCGGACGGGCAATGACGTTGATGCGCTCCACGCGCGTGAGTGCCGCCGCGCGCAGCGCACCGAGCAAGCGGTCGCCCACGCGCGCCAGATCCAGGCTGATGGGACCCGAGGGCTTGCGCACAAAATCCACCGCGCCCAGTTCGAGCGCACGCAGTGTGGCGTCCGCACTGGCAACGGCATCGCTGCTCCGCGCATCCGTCGCACCACCGGCGCTCAACATTACCACGGCACGCGGCGCTTCGCTCATGATGTAGCCCAGCACATCAAGCCCATTGAGTCCGGGCATGGCGATATCGAGCGTGACGATGTCCGGATCGAGCGCGTGCACCTGACGAATCGCGTCTTCCCCATCACGCGCGGTCCCCACCACCGTGAACTCGCCGCTGGCCTCAATGAGATCGCGGACGACACGGCGCATGAAGGCGCTGTCGTCGACGACGAGTACGCGCGGCACGCGCACCGGTTCAGAGTTCGAGTTCACCACACGCCACCGATCGCACGGTCAACCGCCCCGCCTCCACCTCAAAGAACACGTTGCGTCCGTGCCCCCCCCCGACATCCTCGGCCACAATGGGAATCCCTGCCGCAGCACACGCGGCGCGCGCCGCGGCCACGTTGCGTGTTCCCAGTGGTACCGCGCCGCTGGGCAGCAGTTGCGAGAACATGCTGGCGCCGCCCACCAGGCGTGCTTCGAAGCCTTCCGTGGCGCCCAACGCGCGCAGCTGTGCCAGCATGTGCGGTACGGCGGTCGAGGCGAACTTGCCCGGACTCGACGTATCGTGCGACAACGCCGCGTGCGGCAGCATGATGTGCGCCAGTCCGCCGGCCGCCTGCGAGCGCGTGTGCAGGGCGATGGCAACACACGACCCCAGCCCGACCGTGACCAGCCGGGTCTCTCCACGCGCCACCGCGAAATCCGCGATCGACACCTTGATCTCGTTCACGCAATCCGCCGGTAGATGCGCTCGCGTGCATCCACCACGGCAAACCGGCTGCGTGCCGGTCCGGTGAGCATCTCCACTTTGCCGAGCACCAGCACGCCGCCAATGCGCAAGGCGTCGGCAAATCGAAGGAAGAGCGCCTCTTGTGCGTGGCGCGCAAAGTAGATGATCACATTCCGGCAGGTAATCAGATCCAGCGAATCCCCCGGGGCGTCATCGACCAGCATGTTGTGCGTACGAAAGCTGACGCATCGCTGGAGTGTGGGTCGCACCTGCATCGGATCAGTGCCGGTCCACCACGCGCTGCGCAGACGTTCGGGAATATCGTGCGTTACCGTGAGCGGATACTCGCCCTTGCGCGCGCGCTGCAGACTGGCCACATCGATATCGGTTGCGATCACATCCAGCTTCGCCAGCTCCACCACGTCCGCAAGCAACATGGCCAGCGTCCACGGCTCCTCGCCACTCGCACAGCCAGCACTCCAGGCACGCACGACGCCACGATGTTCGCTCGCCAGCGCAGGCAGTACGGTCTCGCGCAGCGCGTCAAATACGGTCACATCACGAAAGAATCCCGTCACATTGATGGTGAGGGCGTTCATGAGGTGCGCCCACTCACCCGGCTGCGTGTCGAGCAGGGTCCCGTAGTGCGCGAAGCTGACCGCGCCGGTTGCACGCAGGCGCACGCTGACACGTCGCCTGAGGCACGAGTGCTTGTAGCTCGCGCAGGGCACCTGCCCTTCCTTCGCGATCTTGGTCACGAGCGCATCAAAGCCGTCATTGGTCGTGACGTCGGCCAGCGCGCGGTCGGTCGCGATCATGTGTCGCCCTCGTGCGCGCCGGCTGCCGCCGCAACCATCGCCTCGGAATCGTGCGTCGCCTTGGCCACGCCCAGATTGCCGCGCACGATCACGTTGCCCGGATCAATCGCCAGCGCGCGTTCCCACGCCCCGCGCGCTTCGGTCTGTGATCCGCGGCGGTAGTGAATGTTGCCGAGCTTGAGCCAGACATCGGCACCGTGGTCCGGAGCCAGACGGACCACGCGCTCATACGATTCCAGTGCGTCGTCGTAGCGCTGCGCGCGATAGAAGTAATCGCCGAGATTTTTGTGCAAATGCGGCAAACCGCTTTCCTCGAGCAACGCATGATCGAGCGTGCGCGCCGCGGCTTCGTGTGCACCACGCCGCTCCTGCACCACCGCCAGATCGTTGTGCAATACCACAGCATGCGGATGGAGTGCAATGCCTTCGTCGAGCAGCGCCGCGGCACGATCGGTTTCACCGCGCAGTGCGGCGGCCAGCGCCGCGTGATGAAACCATACGGCCGCTGGCTGTCGCGCTCCCCAAAGCGTGCGCGCGGTGGCGAGTCGTTCTTCCGCACGCGGCAAATCGCCACCGCGCATCGCCACCACCCCCTGGGACAGTGCAACGCGTGGATCGTCACCACCGCC
>JBGTOG010000017.1:0-13917 GCA_041742675.1 Gemmatimonadaceae bacterium
CGCAAGCGGTATCGCGGTTTCGCCCGCGCGGCTGTTGGCGTGGGCGAGCGCAGCGAGGGTCGCGCCACTGAGCCAGGCGCACACGAGAAACACAAGTCGAGGCACACCACACGGTGTGCCATTCGACCAATTGCTACGTCATCAATTCGTGGCGGACTGCATCATGGAGCTGCTGCACGGTACCGCGGCCTCCGAACTGCGCTCCGGGAGTGACTGCCGCAGTCTGACCGAGAGCGCGACATCGCGGCCCGAGGCGTTGCGCCAGTAGCCGACGCCGACCTCCTCGTTGCCGATCCGTACGAGTCCAAGAATCGCGGTGTCCGTGGGCATGCGCAGTTGCACGCAGCGAACGGTCGCGCTCGACGCGCCGCTCGCGCGCTGCACCACCTGCAGCAACGAGTCGCGCGTGCGCTCCGCTGTTGGGACATCCGGGAACGCGCGCAGGGCGACGATCTCACGCAGTCGCGTGGCCCCCATCACGGAGTCGACGCTGGGATTGGGCAAATCGTAGTGGACAAGCCATGGTCCCAGTTGCTCGCGCAATCCACCCATGGGTGCGCGCTTCACCGCGGTGCGAGTCGCTGCGACTTCGGAGCCGCTCATGCCCAGGTGCACGCCACGCAGCGCGTCAAAGGGTTCAATGGATGTGAGCGCATCGCTCGTTCGTTCGCTTGCGCAACCGAGTAGCGCTACACAAAGCAGCGCAGGAGAAAAACGGATCATCGCCTTGATCGAGCTAGCTGGCCAACGGCAACGGTTGGCGGGTTGGACGGTCTTCGCGCACGAACGTTCCGGTAAAGGTACTTCCCGTTGTGCCGGTAAGTTCGACGTCATGATAGCTGTTCACCAATGACGCATCTCCAGGGACGAGCACCGTCTTCCAGTCGCGAGTGCGCCCCATGAGCAGCTCGCCATCACGCGCCACGCGCTCAATCAACACTTCGGTGCGCGCCCCAAGCAGCGCGATGTTCTGCTCGCGTGACTGCGCGCGCACGGTGTGAATGAGTTGCTGCAGTCGTTCGCCAGCCACGTGATCAGGGATCATCTCTTCGGCCGGCATGCGGGTGGCCGGTGTGCCCGGACGCGGCGAGAATTTAAAGGTGAACGCCTCGCTGAAGCCCGCGGCCGTGACCGCCGTGAGCGTCTCTGCAAAATCGGCGTCTGACTCGCCGGGGAATCCGACGATGATATCACTGGTGACGACAAGATTTGGAATGGCCGCACGCAACGTGTCGACACACTGCAGGAACTCGTCGCGCGAGTACCGCCTGAGCATGCGCTTGAGCACGCGCGTTGATCCACTTTGCATGGGCAGATGCACATGCTCGCACACAGCCTCGACCTCGGCGTGCGCGGCAATGACGCGCTCGGAAAAGTCGTTGGGGTGCGGGCTGGTGTATCGCAAGCGGCGCACACCATCGATGGCCCCCACCGCGCGCAACAAATCCGCGAAGTCATGCGTGCCATCGTTGTACGAGTTGACCGTCTGTCCGAGCAGCACAATTTCACTGGTGCCCGTCTCCACCACCTGCTGTACTTCGCGCACGACATCCTGCAGCTGCCGCGAGCGCTCATTGCCGCGCGTATGCGGCACGATGCAGTACGTGCAGCGATAGTCGCATCCGCGCTGCACGGGGATCCAGGCCTTGACCGGATCCGTGCGACGCGGCGTGACGTCTTCGTAGTGTTCTTCGAGATCAAAGGTGGTGAAGATGCCGCGTTCGCCGTTGCGTGCATTGTCGATGAGCTGCGGCAAGGCGCGATACCCGTCTGGCCCGACCACCAGCGATACGTGACGTGCCTTCTCGAGCAGCTTGGGCCCAAGCCGCTGCGCCATGCAGCCGGTGACACCAACAATCGAATCGGCCTTCATGAACCGGCGCAGTTCACCCAGACGGCCGATCACACGCTGTTCCGCGTGATCCCGAATCGCGCACGTGTTGACCAGGATCACATCGGCGCCATCTGGTGCGTCCACCGCGTCGTACCCGTGCGCCGCCAACGAACCGTACATCAGCTCGGAGTCGGAGACGTTCATCTGACAGCCGTACGTCTCGATGTAGACTGTGGGGCGCGCAGGAGTGGACATCGCTGAAAGATAGCGGCGGATTCGTCAGGGACGAATAGTGAGCGCTGCGGTCAGCCCCCACGCATTTTCGCGTGAATCGCCAGTGGACAGGCTGCGCTGTGATCGCTGCACTGCGAGGTCAAGCGTGGCAAAGTCGCCGGCCAACGGCACGCCAACACCACCATTGATGCCGCGCTCCGACACCGAGGCGTCGCCGAGCAGGAAAGGCAAGCCGCGCTGCGCATAACCCGCGCGCCAGAGAATCGGGAATCGTCGCAGCGTGCCAGAGGGGAACTCGACACCGACAGACCAGTTGGTGACATCCTGCGCCAGACTGGCTTCAGTACCGAGTCCGTTCATCGCACTCCAGCTCACTTGCTCCACCGACAGCGCAAGTGCGGTGCCGCCGCCCTGATAGAGCACACCCAGTCCCAGCCGCCCAGGCACGTTGGCGCTGGAGAGAGTCGTCCCACCACGGAGTGCGTCGAGCGGACCGCCCAATCGATAGCTGGCGGCGACTGACAGATCATTGACCGGACGCCATGTCACACCCACGGCCGCACCGATCCCCTGAAAGCCAAGCCTCGAGGAATCGAGCACATTGCCGAAGCGCAACGTGTCGGGAAACGATCGGGCGCGCACCACATTGTGCTCACCCGTGACCGCGACTGCCGCGACACCAACGCCCACACGCTTCCATGTCCAACCGGCAGAGACACGCATTTCGGTCATCGCACCGCGCGCCTCGAGCCCGTCCGTCGTGGGCACGACCGCACCATCAATGATCGCCGTACCCGGCGACTCCGAGACAAACGAGCGATCCAGCAGCGTTGTCCCTGAGAACAACAGTCCCACACGCTTGATGCGCAGGCCGGCCGCGACGAGCGATGTTCGCTGCAACAGCGAGCGCTCCGAACTCTCGCCAAGTGATACGGTGCGCCATTCCGGTGCGCCTTGTACGCTCAGCACGCTTGTGCCCATTTCAGACGCGGCCGCCGGATTTCGCGACGAGAGGTAGTCGAACTCACCCGTCGCGCCGGCCGTCCCGAGTGACCGTGCGCTCAGCCCGCCCGGCGGATATCCAAAGCCCTGCGCACTGAGCGCGCCCTGCGCGTTGGCACGCGAGGACACCGTAAGCAGCACCGTCAGCGCGGCACACACACCAAACACGCGGGGGCACAATGTGAAGACACCAGTCGATCGCATCATGGCAGCGCGAACTCCGAACGCGGCAGATAAGTGACGCGCAGTCGGGGACGCAGATCGGCCGGCGCGGAAAGATCAAAGAAGTACAACTCGGAGCTGGACACGCCTTCACCGTTTGATCGCAGGACAATGGCCCGCGTGATGTTCGGATCGAGCGCCGACCAATTGCGCACGACGTTCACAATGTTGAACACGCGCTGTCCGCTGTCCTGCGGCACAAAGCGCACCGAATCGACACCGGCCAGACGTGCATTCGCCGACAGGGCCGCGGCGAGATAGAGATCGGTCACCGCGTTGCTCGATACGCCGAGATATGGCTGCACCCCAATGCTGTCACCGCGATCAGCACCAAACGACGGGCGCTGTGTCAGCAACAGCTCGGCGCGTACCACCGTACTGGAGTCGGTGATGATGCGAGGGATTTCGAAACGCAGCCACACGCGGCGTCCGGGCCAACCACCAACCGCAATCGTATTGGGGGGCACCGGCGGCGAACCCCTGACGGTCAACGCGTAGACGGTGTTGGCCAGCAGCAGGAAATCGTCGCTTTCGCCACCCGGCACGCGCGTGTTCGGGAGAATCTCCAGCGGACGATAGATCGTGTCGGTTGCCGGATCGAACCGGAGTCGTGGATTGCCGCTGCCGGCGGTAAAGGCTTGCACACGCAGATCAATGTTCGCGCCGGACGCAATGCGTACGCCCAGACGCACCCGTTGACCCGCGACGATGCGCGAGGCCAGATACGCATTGGGAACCGGAATATCGAGAAACGTCGCCCCGAGTTCGGAGGCGACACTCAGTTCTCCGATCTTGCGATCGGGTCTGAACAGCGACCGCATGACGGCCGCCGACGTATCGCTCAGCGTGGAGTCGACATCAAACAGCTCCAGCACGAATGGCGTGGGCGTGCGCGATGCGATGGTATCGATCGTGAGGCGCAGTACGGACGAATCGATCGTCGAGATCGGCTGCGTCGTCGTGCCATCGTTGGGGAGGAATGTGCTGCGTATCGAGTCGAATCGCACCACAAGGTATGTCTCGATCGTATCGCCACGCGATGCGAGCATCGTAGTGGGCGATAACCCGAGTAGCGGGAACGGTCCCACTGTGGTGTCGAATGCCACGGCGCCGAGCACCGTGTCGAGGAACGGCGCCTGCACCTGCGGGCACAAGGCAGGACAGGCGCCGCCTCCCTCGAAATCTTCGGTGCACGCGGACGCCATCGCGGCGGCGCCGGCCACACAGGCGAGCAACGCAAAGCGACGGACGCGTACCGCATCGACAACGGATCGGAAACCGGGCCAATCAAACAAGGAAGAGCGCTCAGGCATGCTCGAGCGAAGAGGGCGTGAAAGGAAAAGGCAGCAGATCGGCCAGCGACCAGCGTTGCGTCCGTTCGTTCGACGCCACGCTGATGACTTCCAGGGCCGGTGCAAACTCCACCAGCGCCTGTCGACAGATACCACACGGCGGCGACGGTGCGTCGGCGTCGGTGACTATAACTACTCGGGTGAACGTTCGGGCGCCTGCCGCAATCGCCGTGGCCAGCGCCCCGCGCTCCGCACAGATGCCGGCCGGGTAGCTGGCATTCTCCACGTTGCAGCCGGTGAATACGACACCGTCATCGGTCACGAGCGATGCCCCGACGCGAAAGCGAGAGTACGGCGCATAGGCCTGCGACTGTGCCGCGCGCGCCGCTTTGACCAACGATTCGATCGTCTGGGCGTCGTCGGAGTGCCTGATCGCGCTCATGCCAGCCCGCAGCGGCCCAGGAACGACGTGCCCGCGCCGCGCCACGTCAGCCCGAACCACTCGGCGACCGAAGCCCCGACATCGGCGAAGGTGTCGCGCACGCCAAGCGGCGCCGGCTTCACGCGCGGACCCGCCACAAGCACCGGCACCCGCTCCCGCGAATGATCGGTGGATGGCGTGGTTGGATCGTTCCCGTGGTCAGCGGTAATGAAAAGCAGGTCGTCCTCCCGAAGGGCTGCGAGCAGACGCGGGAGCACCGCGTCGAACGCGATGAGTGCGTCGGCAAATCCGGGCCCGTCGTTCCGATGCCCGTACAACTGGTCGAAATCTACCAAGTTGGCAAAGCAGAACCCATGCCCCGGCGTCTCCAGCCAGGCCAGTAGCCGGTCAACGCCCTCAGCGTTCTCCCGGGTGTGCTGGGCGGTGAGGTTCCGACCCGCGAAGAGGTCGTCCACCTTGCCAACACCGGATCGCGGGATCCCTGCGGCCGCCAGCTCGTCAAGCAGCGTGCTGGCCGGCGCCGGCAGCGAGTAGTCGCGCCGATTGGGCGTGCGCGCGTAGCTCCCACTGGTCCCGATGAACGGCCGTGCGATAACCCGTGATACATCGTGCGGTGGCACGAGCAGCGACCGGGCCACCTCGCACGCCGCGTAGAGCTCGTCCAGCGGAATCCACTGTTCGTGGGCCGCGATCTGAAAAACGGAGTCGGCCGAGGTGTACACAATCCAATCGCCCGTCTCGCGTTGCCGGTCTGCGTACTGATCGATGACGGCCGTCCCGCTGGCCACAGCGTTGGCCAGCACGCCTCGTCCGGTGGCCTCGGAGAATGCCTGTAGCACCTCAGGAGGGAATCCGTGCGGATAGGTGGGGAATGGCGTCGCGAGCGTCACGCCGGCGAGTTCCCAGTGGCCTGTTGTGGAGTCCTTGCCCGCGGAACGAGGCAGTGCGGCGCCCCACGCGGCCTGGGGGGAGGCGACCGGGGTGACGCCTTCCAGCGGTGCGATTCGTCCCAATCCGAGCGACTCAAGATTGGGCAGGCGCAGTCCGCCTTGCTGGCGCGCGAGATTGCCGAGGGTGTCGCTTCCGGTGTCGCCATAGGCGTCGGTGTCAGGCGCTGGTCCGATGCCGACGCCGTCGAGCACGAGCAGGAGCGCGCGGCGTGTTCTCGTATCGGTTTGTCGTTGGACGGCTGGGGATCGTTCGGTCATGTGGACTCTCGATACACGCGAGGCAGGCGCAAGCGCCATCCCACAAGCAGTTCATACGGCGACAGTCCACCCATCGCAGCCACTTCATCGACGGTCAGCAGCTGATCGCCGTGCTCCGGATGCTTGACGTCGGGTGCCGCGTACGGCGCGCCGAGCACGGTGGCGATGTCGCCCACCTCACATGAGACATCGGTTACATCGAGCATGGTGAGATCCATGGTCACGACGCCTGTCACAGGCACGCGTTGGCCGTGCAGCAGCATGTGGCCGACGCCTGAGAGCGCGCGTCGATAGCCGTCACCGTAGCCGATGGCGACGGTCGCGATACGTGTCGGGCGTGCCGCTGTCCAGGTGGCGTCATAGCTCACGCTCTCGCCGACCGACACATCACGAATGTCAACGACGCGCGCGTACACGTGCAGCACGGCGCGAAGGTTGTACAGGGCGTGTGAAGGCGAGCCATACAAGGCGATACCCGGACGCGAGAGATTCCAGTTGGACTCAGATGCGTGCTTGGCGACCAGGGCACCGGAGTTCTCGGCGTGAAGCAGCGTGCCAGCCGGCAGCGAGAGTGCGTGCAGCGCCTGACGAAAGCGGCTGAGCTGAAGGTCGCGTGACTCGTCGCTGTGCAGCGCGGAATGGAAATGTGTGTACGCGCCCTGCGGTGGATGGTGCGCGACAACGTTCCGAAGTGACATGACATCGGTCCAGGGCACGCCGGCGCGGTTCATGCCGGTATCGATACTCAAATGCCACGGCTGACGCGTTGTTGCGGCCCACGCCGTGATCTGATCGGGGGTGTGAAGCGACGGAATCAGCTTCGCGTCGGCGACGGCAACCAGTTCGTCTCGCAGCAGCGGCGATGTCACCAGCACGCGACCGGTGTAGCCCACGTTTCGCAGCGCGACACCTTCGTGTACGGTTGCAACGCCGAGCGCCCAGGGAATGTGCGCTGAAGGAGTTGCGTGCCTGTGTGCGAGCGATTCGCGCGCGGACGCGTCGGGGTTGTCAGACGGTGCAGCGAATGCGCGGGGCGTGGTGTCGTCGAACGGTGCACCAAGTGCGCGGGCAACCGCCTCCGCACCCAACCCATAGGCATCGGCCTTGACCATCGCGATCAGGGGTGCATCGGCGCGCGCGCGCAGCACGGCCGCGTTGTGCCGTATCGCCTCCAGATCAATCAGGCACCAGGCGCGCGGATGTATGTAGCCACCGGGAGCCGCGTCCCGTTCGTATATTGCCGCAGTCATGCGCGGGCGTACCCCGTGGACGGCACGAAGATCGCAGCTATTGACGCGGGCCAGCGTGAGAGGCGCCCGAACACGGGAGTGAAGGAATGCAGCAGCCGGAAGCACAGAATGCGGGAGCAGCGCGGCATGCGCAGTTGCCCGATGCGCACCGCCACTCGCTCGCAGACGCGCTGCTGCTGATGCGTGATCTGCGGGCGCGGTGCGATTGGGACGCGGCGCAAACGCATCAGTCGCTGCGACCGTATCTCGTGGAAGAGGCGGCCGAAGTAGACGATGCCATTGCCGGCGGCGACGATGCCACACTGCGCGATGAGCTGGGTGATGTGTTGCTGCAGGTGCTCTTTCATGCGGTGATTGCGGAAGAGCGAAACGCGTTTGCGATGGACGATGTGGCCGGCGCGCTGGTGACCAAGATGCACGCCCGCCATCCGCATTTGTATGGCGATGGTGTGAAGCGGGACTGGGAAACGATGAAGGCGCAGCAGCGGCGATTCATCGACGAAGGGCTGGCGACCGGACTGCCGGCCCTGCACCGCGCCCACCGGCTGCAGGATCGCGCGGCGGGTGTGGGGTTTGACTGGCCCGACACGCGTGGCCCGATGGCGAAGGTGCGCGAGGAAGTTGAGGAGGTGCGCGAGTGGATCAACGACGACGGATCGGTGCGCGATGCCGGTGAACTGGAACGTGAGCTTGGTGATTTGTTGTTTGCCGTCGTGAATCTTTGCCGTAAGGCGGGTGTGCACGCCGGTCTCGCGCTTGACGATGCCAACCACAAGTTCGCGCGGCGCTTCCGCGCCATGGAAGAGCTGGCGGAAGCGCGCGGTGTGGTGTTTCGGGAGTTGTCGCTCGACGCGCAAGACGCACTGTGGGACGAGGTCAAGCGCGGCGAGTAGGCCACGATCAGCGCGTGCACCGGCGTGCGCGCACTGCTACGGACGCAACCGATGCATCAAGCGCGGGAACGCGATCACTTCGCGGATATGATGCAGCCCGCAAATCCACCCGATGGTACGCTCCAGTCCGAGACCAAAGCCGGAGTGCGTGAACGTGCCGTATTTGCGCAGATCGAGATACCAGCCGTACTGATCCACCGGCAGCCCTTCCTCCTTGATGCGCGCCAGCAAGCGGTCGTGATCATCTTCGCGCTGTGAACCGCCAATGATCTCGCCGTAGCCTTCGGGCGCGAGCAGGTCATCGCACAACACCGTGCGCGTATCGGCCGGGTTTTCCTTCATGTAAAACGCCTTGGCCTGCTTGGGATAGTTCATCACAAACACCGGGCGATCGTAATCGGAGACGATCAACGCTTCGTCTTCGGCGCCAAGATCATCGCCCCATTCGGTGCTGCTGCCCTTGCTGTTGATCAGCGTGATGGCGTCGGAATAGTCGAGCCGAATGAAGTCGCCGGTGACAGGTTCCAGCTTGGACGTATCCCGCTCAAGCACCTTGAGCTCTTCGGCGCGACGTTCGAGTACGCGACCCACGAGATACTGCACAAACTCCTGTTGCAACTTCATGTTGTCCTGCGAGTCGTACCACGCCATCTCCGGTTCGATCATCCAGAACTCGGTGAGATGGCGGCGCGTCTTGGATTTTTCGGCGCGGAATGTGGGGCCGAACGTGTAGATGCGACCGAGCGCAGCGGCGAGTGCTTCACCGTAGAGCTGTCCGGTTTGCGCGAGATAGGCCATGCCTTCGTCAAAATATTCCGTGGCGAAGAGGCCGGCACGCTCACCAATCGCCCCCGTCAGAATCGGCGTATCGGTGCGAATGAAATCACGCGCGTAGAAAAAATCGTGCACGGCCTGCTCGAGTTCATGCCGAATGCGCATGATGGCCGCCTGTTTCGGGCTGCGCAGCCACAGGTGTCGATTGTCGAGCAAAAAATCGATGCCGTGTTCCTTGGGCTGGATCGGATAATCCAGCGGGCTGGTGCCGATCACCACGAGCTCGGTCACGCCAAGTTCGTGACCGCCTGGCGCACGTGCATCAGCGCGCACTTCACCGCTGATCGCGACCGACGTTTCGAGCGTCAGTGTGGCAAAGGTTTCCCAGGCGTCGGCCGGAACCTGCGACTTGACCAGCACGCACTGCAGCACGCCAGAACCGTCGCGCATCACCACAAACGCAACTTTGCCGCTGGAACGCACGTGCGTGACCCAGCCGCGGACAGTAACAACGGAGCCCACGTGGGCGTGCAGATCGGCGATACGGGAAGACGGATGGCTCACGGCTCTACGGGTAAGGGTAAGCGCGTAAGCTAGAGCACTCGTGCAACGGGAGGCAACGGAGCCACGTCGATCAGCGCGCGTACCCGGGCCAGCAGATCGCGCGGCGCGAATGGCTTGGTGAGAATCGGTATCTCGACCTGAGGTTCGTCGACGGATGACGCGGGATAACCGGACATCAGCAGCATGGGCACGTTCGGATGGAGGCTGCGCATCTGCGCCAGCAGTGCCAGTCCGCCCATTTCCGGCATCACCACGTCACTGATGACGAGGGCGATGGGATCGGCGGCATTGCTCGCCAGCACCTCGAGTGCTTCCGCGCCGTTTGCGGCCAGCAGCACGTGATGTCCGTATCGCTTGAGGATTTCACTGACCAGCCGACGCACGCCGGGTTCGTCTTCCACCACGAGTATGGTCTCACCACCGCGCACGGCGATGCGATGCTCGTCGGAGTGAGTGGCGACGACCGAGCCATCCGTGATCGCTGGCCACAATACGCGAATCGTGGTACCGGCGCCTTCGCGCGACTCGACCAGGATGCGTCCTCCCACCGCTGAAACAATGCCGTACACGGTAGACAGTCCAAGTCCGGTGCCCTGTCCGGTGGGTTTCGTGGTGAAGAAGGGCTCGAACATGCGCGATTGCACCTCCCCCGACATCCCGGACCCGGTATCGCTGACGCGCAGTTCCACCCAGTCGCCATCCACGATCTCTTCGTTCGCGACGACCCCGTTCGCAGGGGATCCCCCGTCGAGGACGTGCCGCGCCGTGCTCACCGTTATCGTCCCACCCTCGGGCATGGCATCCCTGGCATTCACCACAAGGTTCAACAGAACCTGCGAAAGCTGCCCCGGATCGCCGCGCACGACCGCCGGAGCAGTCGCTGGCTCGGTGATGAGCGTGATGCGCTCATCGAGCAGTCGCGACAACATGCGCTTCAGTTCCTCCACCACCCCGTTCACGTCCACCGGAATGGACTGCACGACCTGCTGGCGACTGAACGCAAGGAGTTGCGCGGTGAGTAATGCGGCCCGGTCACCAGCGCGAATGAGCTCCGAGAGGTCGTCACGGACGCCCTCGAGCGCCTGGGCATCGAGCGATGATGCACGATCGATGGTCTCGTGGGCGAGGCGAGCGAATCCGAGAATCGCCGTGAGCAGATTGTTGAAGTCGTGCGCAATTCCTCCGGCCAGCGTGCCGACCGCGTCCATCTTTTGTGCATGGTGCAACTGCTGCTCCAGCCGCGTGCGTGTGGTCACGTCCATGATCACGCCGAGCAACCGCTTCCCGCCCGTTGCGGGATCGCGCTGCAGTTCGGCCGTTGAGAGCACGGTGCGTTCGGCACCATCTGAGCCGCGCACGCGCAGCTCGACTTGCAGCGGGACGCCGGTGTCAACCGTTGCCGCAACCTGCTGCACGACCTCAGCGCGCTCCGTTGCCGAAAGCAGCGCGAGCACCGCGTCCGCCGCTGCTGGCGACTCGGCGTTTTCCTGCCCGAAGACTTCCGCCACGCCGTCGTCCCAGTGAATCTGACCCGAGTCAAGATCCCACCCCCAGACGCCCATGCGCCCGGCCGCCAGTGCAAGACGCAACTGCTCGGCGCGTTCACGCAACGTGCGCACCGCAGACTGGCGCTCGTCCACCTCGAGCGCGAGATCGTGATTGGCCGCCTGCAAGGCGCGGGTGCGTTCAAGTACCGCGTCGGAGAGCCGTGCCTGTCGTCCAGCCAGCACCGCGGCCAGCCCCATCAGCAGCGCCGCAATGACCAGCGCAGACGCCCGGAGCAATCGTTGTTCGCGTCGCACCGCCGCCCCCCCCCAGCCGGCCGTTGGCACGGCGTAGAGCGTCCAATTGCCATCGCCGAGGCTGACCAAAGCGCTCACTGGATCGACCAACTGCGCCTCGGACCCGGCGACGAGATCACCGGCGCGATCACGAACGGTGATGCGCTGTGAGGACGCCGAGCCATGAAGGCCGGCGTCCGCGAGAATCGTGGGGACGTCAAGAATAATCGTCGCGAGTTCAGGATAGCTTCCCGCCGGGAGACTGGTGGCCAGTCGGACCACCAAACCGCTGCCCCCCTGCACGAGTTCGATGGGCCCGGTGATGGCGAGCTGTTTTGTGCGCAGCGCACGATCGACATCGGCCCCGACGGCAGGATTCGGGTGTGAGGAAAGATTGAATCCCAGCGCGCGTTCGTTGTTGGCCAGCGGCCAGGAGGCTGTAATGATGCCCTCGTGCACGAACTGGAGTGCACGCACGCCACTGAGCCCGGTGATCAGACCGGATGCAAAGACCGGGAGATCCTGTTCGAGGCGCTCCCGGTCACCATTGTAGGACTCGGCGAATGCGCGCCACCCCGAGAGCAGTGCAATGCGTCGCGCCACCTCCTGTTCGAGGGCGCGCGCCGCGTTTTCCGCTTGCACGGTGACGGTGCTGCGTTCACGCTCGAACAGCAGTCGGCCGTACCACGCATCAGTGGCCCAGCCGAGCCACCCGCACGCAACGGCGACCACGCATACGACGAGCGACGTTGAGCGGGCGGGCAAGGAGGGCATCAGGGGCTCATGCGAGGAAACATCAACAGGGAGTCTCGGCAGCGTGGTGAGGATTGATGAGTCAGGACAGTGCGGCGTCGCCCCTGGGATCGCAATGCTCCTTGGGAAGCTCACTCCGGTACGGCCACGGACTTGACACCGAAACGTTCTACTGTGTGGTTGATTGCCTAACTCGACTATCTATGATCCGGGCGCGCGCGCTGGCGATCCTTCCAGTGGGTTGCCGGTTGCGCTCGGCGCATGGGTGAACTTTAGGTTTGTCGCGTTTACAGCGTTTGTGGAGTTCGAGCTGGTGCAGTCGAGCTATACGAAGTTTTGGCCGCTGGTGAGATGGTGGCGAAGGTCGGATGTCCGGGGTGTGCGGAGCGCGTGTGAGGGAAACTGCATTGACCACAGAGGGCACGGAGGGCACAGAGGACCGCATGCTTACGGGAGAGGCGCGGTGCCCGGCGTGGTGATGCGATAGCAGGTGACCAACCCGGGCCTGGCTGCATGCGCCGCGGCTATCGCTCGCTCTTCTTCCGCCGAGAGCGGCTGATAGTGCGATGTGCACAGCACGGGTGGTTTGAACAGTTTGATGGTGTGCGCGCGATCAAGGCTGCCGCGTCCGACGTGACCGAACGACGCGTCGAAGATGTCGAACACGTGTCGCTGCTCATCCTTGGGGGCGTCCCAGCCGAGATCGTCGCGGAGGACGAGGAGCTGGCCGTCCGGAGAAGCAACGAGCGCGGCGATGACAGGCTGCTGCGCCGGGTACGGGTGTTTGGCCAACGCCGTCTTCACCGCGGTATCCATGGAGCGTTTGAAGTAGTCGAAGAACGCATCGCGGCGGCGCGCGAAGACTTCCGGTGATGTTGGAACCCGTTCAAGGTCGAGTACAACCGTGCGCACGGGTGCGCCCGAGAAATCGAACACTTCGATGCGCGGCGTGGTGTCGCGAGCCACGAAGAGCAGACTATCGCTAAACGCGGCTGAGATAGCCGAGCCGAAGATTGGACGAACGACCTCGCCACCATCGTTGAACGAGAGCAATGAGTCGGCGCGGGTATACCGCAACACCTGCGTCGTAGAGTCGGCTTCATCGCGTGTGGGCACGCGCAGTACGGAATGCCTTGGTCGCGAAAAATACTGAACACCGGAGCGCGAGGCGACTTTGTGCACCAGCGTCTCGAGCGATTCAGATACGCCAATGAGATTCGATTCTCCCGTAGTACGATCCTGACTCAGTTCGGCGAGGTGCGCAGTCAACTCCGGCTTGCCACCCACCAGCAGGCTGAGTGAGTACTCCGCACCGCGCGTGTAGTTGGTGCTGAGCGCGATGATGGTGTCGCCACGAGAAACGAGGTCATCGAAATACGATTGACGCCCAAGGACGGTAGAGATCAGGTCAGGAGGTGTCGTGTGCGCCGGCTGGGAGCTGAGCCACCGCCCCGCCGAGTCGAGAATGTGGAGTTGTTTGTCCGCCCTGTCATGGATTGCCATGCGACCATCGCGCAGCGGCAGTACGTGCAATGCGGTTCCCACGAGGAGGAGCGCATGCCCGTCGCGTCCATCGCCCACCGTAAACATCGGAGTGAGCGACAGCGTGGACGTTTCGTTCACCTTCACACTGTCGACGCGTGTTGGCTCAGTGGTTGGTGTAAACAC
>JBGTOG010000169.1:0-2430 GCA_041742675.1 Gemmatimonadaceae bacterium
CGGGTGCCGGGTGCTGGTGGAACGGTACGCGTGCACACGTGTCAACCGTGAGCGAGTTGTCACTCGCAACGGTGCTCACCACCGACAGCCGTTTTCCCGAGCACACGGCTCGTGGTGATCGCTTTCGCGCACTCGCTGGACAAGCGGCGGTGTCGCGAACGTGGGGCGATTGTTACGGCTATCTGCTGCTCGCCACAGGGCGCGCTGAGGTGATGGTAGACGACATCGTGAACACATGGGACGCGGCGGCGTTGCAACCGATTATTGAAGAAGCGGGCGGTGTGTTTACGGATTGGCTTGGTCGCAAGACGGCGTTTGGCGGTGATCTGATTGCAACCAACGCTGTGCTGTCGGACGCGGTGCGCAAGCAGTTGGTGCGTGCGGAATGAATGCCATGCTATCACGGGTCGAGCGAAGCGAACGCATGTCCAAACGTGAATCATTGGGCGGAGCGTGCAGATGTCCAAACGTGAATCAGTTGGCGGAGCGTGCCGATGACCGATCGTGAATCAGTCGGCGGCCTGGCCGTGCGCAGCGCGCGCGAGCTGGACCAACTGAACTTCGAGAAGGGCAATGGTCTCGTCACGGTGGTCACGCAGGATCATCTCACCGGCGCCGTGCTCATGGTTGCGTACGCCGACCGCGATGCACTGCAGCGCACGCTCGACTCCGGCGAGATGCACTACACGTCGCGCACGCGCGGCGCGTGGCACAAGGGTGCGACGAGTGGCAACACGCAAGCAGTCGTGTCGCTCACCGCGGATTGTGATGGCGATGCCGTGCTGGCGCGCGTGAAACCGGCCGGGCCTGCGTGTCATCAAGGCACGCACAGTTGCTTTCGTGACGCCGCGCTCGCGGCGGATGCGCTCGGCGTGCTTGATAGCACACTGGCCGCGCGGGCGCACATGTCTGATGCAGATACGAGCGCGCCGAGCTGGACGAGGCGGTTGCTCGCCGATCGCAATCTGCGCCACAAGAAGCTCGGCGAAGAAGCGGTGGAACTGACGATGGCGTGTCTTGATGGCGATGCAGAGCGTGCGGCGGAGGAAGGCGCTGATCTCATCTACCACACGCTGGTCGCGCTGCGTGCTGTTGGTGTGTCGCTTGATGATGTGCGGCGTGTGCTTGATGCGCGGGCGAGGCCGAAGGCGACTGATACGAGATAGATGTGCAGTGCGGTTGCTCTGCAGGTATTCGCCAATCGGACTTGCTGTCAGGTCTAACGAGGTTGGCGAGGTCAACCGCGACCCACGGACCAGCGCGTTCAAGCTCGCCAATCACGAAAGTCGTGCGAGCGCTCCGGCGAGCACCGAACGCACGTCCGGGATATCTTCGACGGCTGTGTCCCAGACGATTTGCTCGTCAACAGCCCAATACTGGTGCGTGATGCGGTCACGCATTCGGGCCAGCGCCGACCATTCGACGTCAGACAAGACTGCCGCCAGCTTCGGATCGCACTGCACCACGGCCTTTGCGGCTTCGCCAATCACAACGATGCGGAACAGAACTGCATCGCGCACCGCGGCCTCAGAATCGAACACAGTCCTGCCTCGGGCCACTTACGCCGCAATCGCGTCTGCAGCCTCCACCATGTGCTGCATTCTCTCAATCACGATCGCGTGGTCCTCAGACATCGACAGCGTCTCGCAGTACGGCCGTACGAAACGGTTCGCGCAGCCCGGCTTCCGGAACCACATCCACGCCCCGACGTAGCAAACGCATGAGTTCCACTTCCAGGCGTGCCAGATCGAGCAGCGTTCGGCCAGGCTCCAGCGTCACCAGCAGATCCACATCGCTGGACCCCGTTTCCTGACCGCGTGCGGCGGATCCGAACAGACGAACGCGCCGAGCGCCGTGCGCTTCAGCAGCCAGCAGAATATCGCGACGTAGCGCGTGCACCTGCTCTCGAACGGTCATATGGTAAAGTTCGGCTCTCGCCATGGCGCCCCGCAAGCCCTGCGCGTTTACGCGCTCGCTACGTCATTGAGAGCCCGCTTCAGGAGTAGCGCCGCTTCCGCAACCGCAGTCTCTTCCGCTAATCGCGCCAGACTGTGCGTCACCAGAAGAACGATCGCCACGGCGGCGCATGGAACTACGACAGCACGGAAGCCAATGGATGGCCACTTCGAAGCAGCCAACAACACCCCAATGAACAAAGCGATCGCGTTCATACCGAAGAAGAACCACTGCGTCGCTGGCGTGACTTTGGTCGCCCGGTGCGAGACATGGGTGCGATCACCTATCGCCGTAACGCTTACGCTTACCACACAGTCGGGCTCCTCATCCTCACCTCGGACGTAGAGCCGCACTTCTCCATCGATAATCGTGACGTCAATGCGGCGCGTATTTCCGGCGTGTGCGGCCGCCATCTCAATTCGTGCGGTCACTTCTGGGATCGATTCGCAAACCCGAAAGTCGGTGTTCGATCTG
>JBGTOG010000259.1:0-17330 GCA_041742675.1 Gemmatimonadaceae bacterium
CATCTGGTTGCCGTTGCAGCTCTCGCATGGTGGCATCGAGCGCGGCGGCGCTAAGCTCAGATTGCGGCAGATGCACCGCCGCGCCGGCGGCCGCGAGCGTGCGTGCGTTGTGCGCCTGGTGATCCTGCGCCGCCGTTGGCAGTGGTACGAGCACCGCAGGGACGCCCCACGCACACAGTTCCGCGATGGTCATGGCACCGGCGCGCGTTACCGCGATATCGGCTGCCGCATACGCCTCCGCGATCGGCGCGAGATAGGGTGCAACACGCACGCGATCAGACGCCAGATGTGCGTGTGCATCGTAGTGCGCGCGTCCGGTGGACCACACCAGCGTCATGCCCGACGGCACGCCCTGCTCGCACCAGTCGGCAACCGCCGCGTTCAGTGCGGCCGATCCCTGGCTGCCGCCCACCACCAGCACTACAAACGAGTGTGCATCAATCGACCAGCGTTCGCGCGCGTGCGCACGACGCGCGACCGACGAGTCAGGCGGCGTAATCGGATTTCCGAACGCGGCTACGCTGGTGCGCTGGCCGGTATCAAGCCGCGCCTCGGCCTCGGGAAACCCCAGTGAGACCAGCGTTGCCCGCGGGGCAAACAATCGTGTGACCTTGCCGGGAAAGCTGTCGCACTCGTGCAATACGAGGGGCACACGATTGAGGCGTCCCCAGGCCAGCGCCGCGGCCGCCGCGTAGCCACCGGTGCCGACCACGCACGCTGGCCGCCGCTCTGCAGCAAGTCGCGAAATACTGCGCAGGGCGGCGATTCCACCCGAGAGTGTGCTCCAGTTACGCAGCGGTGCGCTGCGATAGAGCGGATGCAACTCCAACAGCGTGTACGGGAACTCCGTGGTGGGTAGCACCTCGCGCTCAATGCCGCGGTGGGCACCAATAAAGTGCGGTTGCACCTGCGGCGCACGCTGCACGAGAGCGCGAGCAATCGCCAATCCCGGATACAGATGACCGCCCGTTCCGCCACCGGAGAAGAGCACACGCACGGCGGTCACGTTGCACCGGACGCAAACGGATCCGTCGCCCCGGTGCCGAAGCGCCGTTCCCGCGCGCTGCCAATGTTCACCAGAATCCCGGTCATGATCATGGTGAGGACCAGGTTGGACCGCCCCCACGAGATGAATGGCAGGGTGAGACCGGTGTTGGGGAGCAGGTTGACCGCAACACCAAGATGCACGAACGCTGTACTCACGGTGATAAACGTGAGCCCGATCGCCACGAGTGACTGGTACGGCGTCCGAGCGCGGCGCGCGATGCGAAAGCCAAGCCACGCGTAGCCAGCAAACGCAAGAATCAGCACGCTCATGCCGAGAAAGCCGAACTCTTCACCGACCACGCTGGCAATAAAGTCATTGTACGCGAGTGGAATCCATCCGCGCTGCTGATTGCCTTCGCCAAAACCCACGCCTAAGAGTTGCCCACTGCCGATGGCAATCAGCGACTGCTCCTGCTGATACAAAAGCGCCACTGATGTGGCGTTGCTGGCATCCGGCGTGAAGAAACTGACCAGTCGATTCCACAGGTATGCCTTGCCAGCGAGTTGATGCAAGAGCAGCGGAATGGCGAGCAGTGCGAGAAACACAAAGTGCCCGATGCGGGCACCACCCGCAAACAGGATGACGGCCATGAGCAGGCAATACGTGATCGCCATCGAGACATCGGGCTGCTTGAGCGCGATCAGCGACAGCGCACCAATCACGACCAGAAACGGACCCAAGCCCTTACCAAGTCGGCGCATCACCGGCGCTTTTTTCAGGAGCAGCATGGGCGTCCAGAGAATCACCGCGAGCTTCGCAAACTCTGCCGGTTGCAATGAACGGCCAAACAGGAAGCGACGCGAGCCTCCCACGGCAGGCGCGATGCTTTCAGTAAAGGGCAGTACCGTGACCAGCATCGCCAACAGGCTTGCGATCATGATCGGCCACGAGAGTTTGCGCCAGAACTCCGCATCGATCTTGGCAACCACAGCAAATGCCAGCAACCCGACCAGCGCGCCGGCCGCCTGGCGCACAAGAAACGTGTGCGGCGGCAGATCCGCGTCGAGTGCCGTCAGCGCGCTCGCGCTGTAGAGCACCACGAGCCCGAGGCACACCAACAGCACCATCACCATGGTCAGCACGCGCGCTTCCACACCACTCCGCCAGCGTTCGCGAACACCGCGCACCGGCGTCGCCTTTGCGGCGTCGCTGGCCATGCTGCGGCCGCGCACATCTTCAAACACGGGACTGGTCACGCCTCACCACGCGCCATCGCCGCGAACGCCTCGCCGCGCTCGACGTAGTTGTTGAACATGTCATAGCTGCTGCACGCCGGCGACAACAGAATCGCGTCACCCGGTGCACTCAGTGCGCGCGCACGCGCCACGACGGCCGCGAAGTCGGCACCGCGCAGCCACTCCACACGGTCGGTGTGCGCGCCAGATGCATCGATGGTCGGCTCGGTGCGGTACCTCGTGCGTTCCGGCGTTGTCTGCTCGCGCAATGCGTCGCGCAGCTCACGCGCCGCCTGTTCACCCGCCTCACCGTAGCACAGCACGGCCTTTGCACAGCGCGCTATCGGCGCCGCCAACGCCGTGTAGGATTCGCCCTTGTGCCGACCACCCAGCAGCAGGATGGTCGGCCGCGTCATGCCCTCAAGCGCCACGAGGGTTGAATCCACATTGGTAGCCTTGGAATCGTTGATCCACAGCACATCGTTCACCTCAGCCACGGGCTGCAGCCGGTGAGGCAACGCGGTGAAGCCCGCAATGGCTTTCGCCATGATCGCGCGCGCTGCTTCGCTCGTATGCGATGCATCTGCGTGCGAGACGGCGAGCGCGGCCGCGAGCACGTTGGCCACGTTGTGATCGCCAAGGAGCGGCACGTCTGCCCGCGGCATCAGCGGGTGCGCACCCAGCATGAGCCGCTGTGCATCACGATCAAACCAGGCGTGTGCCTGCGTGCGCACCGAAAATGTGAAGACACTGCCGGCAACACCACGCACCATCTCCTCGACCAACGGCGAGTCCGCCGAGACCACCCAGCGCGAGGAGGACGTGGCGTTGGCGAAGAGGCGCGCCTTGTCCGCGAAGTACGCCTCGACCGATGGATATCGATCCAGATGATCCGCACTGAGTGTGGTCAGCACCCCAACATCAGGCTGCAAGCCAGGTGTGTCGTGCAATTGAAATGAAGACAGTTCGAGTGCGGCCCACGCTGGCCGCGCTTCCTTGATCGCCACATCGGCGAGCGGCAGGCCAATGTTGCCAGCGTCAACGGCGTCGTGTCCGAGCGCGCGCAGCAAGTGACCAATGAGTGCCGTCGTCGTGGTCTTGCCGTTGGTGCCCGTGACCGCCACCGTGCGCAGCGCGGGCATGAGCCGCAGCGCCAGCTCAATCTCACTGACGATCGGCACACCGACGGCGCGCGCACTCACCAGCGGCACGGCTTCCGGTGGCACCCCCGGGCTCACCACCACAAAGGCAGCGTTTCGAATGCGCCCCACGTCATGCGTTCCCGTATCCACCACCGCGCCGAGTGCACGCATTGCGTCTGCACTCGCCAGCGTTGACGACGACGACGACTGGTCCGACGCGTACACCGCAAACCCGATGCGTCGCAGCAATCGCACAGCAGACGATCCGCTCGCGGCCAGTCCAATCACCGCGACTTCACCGGCGCGCAACGAAAGCAGACGCGCCACATCCGACGCCATTTGCCGTTCGCGTAGCGGGTTGCGCTCATACAGCGACGGATCAGCCTCCGGACGACGTCCGCTCATGGCCATGGCGCGTTACCGCAGCTTAAGCGTGCTCAGCGCAACGATCGCGCACAGAATGCCCATGATCCAGAAGCGGACCACGACCTGTGTTTCCGGCCAGCCTTTCATCTCAAAGTGATGATGCAGCGGCGCCTTCAGGAACACGCGATGCTGCCGCGCGTACTCGATCCCGTATCGCTTGCGGCGATACTTGAACACGTAGCGCTGCAGAATCACGGAGATCATTTCCGCGACAAACACCGCGCCGACAATGGCCAGCAGAAACTCCGACTTCAGCAGAATAGGGATGACGCCGAGCGCTCCACCCAGCGCCAGTGATCCGGTGTCGCCCATGAACACCTGCGCCGGATGCGCGTTGTACCACAGAAACCCAATGCACGCGCCAACCAGTGCTGCACAGTACACGGTGAGTTCGCCGGCACCTCGCAGATAGAACAGCTGCAGATACTCACTTGTATCCACACGACCGTGTACGTACGCGAACAGACCGAAGGTGATCAGTGCGATGGCGACGAGTCCCGTCGCCAGACCATCAAGTCCATCCGTGAAATTGACGGCGTTGCTTGTGCCCGTGACAATGAATGTGACAAATGGCACGTACAGCCACGCTGCCCACGAAGCGATGGGTACGATGAGCAGATACTTGAAGAACGGCACCGTGGTGGACGCGCCCGGCAATGCCGACAGCGGCTGGAGCCACACATACAATCCGAGCGCCAGGCCGCAGATCACCTGTCCGGCAAGCTTGTAGCGCTCCACCAATCCTTCGTTTTTCAGCCCTTCACGCTTCTGCTTGAGTTTGAGATAGTCATCGAGAAAACCAATCGCGCCCATCCAGATCGTGACCGCCATGGCGAGCAGCACATAACGATTGTCGAGCCGCGCCCACAGCAGCGCCGGCAGCAGCGCGGCGGCAATAATGATCAGGCCGCCCATGGTGGGCGTGGAGCCTTTCCCGAGATGCGAGTCGGGGGTGCCCTCTCGCACGACCTGTTGCACGGCCATACGACGCAGTCGCCCCAGAATCACCGGACCGACGAGGAACGTGACCAGCAACGACGTGACGAACGCGGCCGCCGATCGGAACGTGATGTAGTTGAGCAGGTTGAACAGCTGGAAGTCGCTCGCCAGCGGTCGCAGCAAATGATAGAGCACTCAGGCCGTCGCCCAGGAGGTGAGAAGAGGAAGTACACGTTCAAGTCGCACACCGCGTGAGCCCTTGAGCAGCACCATGGCGTCGCGCGCGAGCTCCGGCTCGAGGCGTGTCCACGCGGCTTCTGGATCCGGTGCCGACATGATGCGCGCATCGCCAGGCGCCACACGCGCGAACGCCTCCGCAAACTCGCCCACTGCCACAACGATAGCCACCCCGTCAGCGAGAGCGAGCATCGCCTCCTGCGCGATGGCGTCGTGCTGCGCGTCACTGTGCGCGCCGAGCTCACGCATGGTGCCCAGCACGGCAACACGCTGCCGCCCGTGCCCAACCTGTCGGAGCAGCGCCAGCGCAGCGCGCATGGAGGGCGGGTTGGCGTTGTAGGCGTCGTTGATGACCGTGACCGCGCCGATGGTTTCCCATCCGCCACGCATGGCCGGTGCCGACATGTCCGACAGACCACGCGCGGCGTCATCGCTTGGTACGTCGAGCAGTGCACACACGGCCAGCGCCAGCATGGCGTTGCGGCCGTGATGCTCGCCGCGCATGGGGACGGTGAAGTCGACCTCGTGCAGGCGAAGGGCCATGTGCCCGTCGGCCTGCATGGTGGCGCGTTGCGCGCACATGTCGCCGGCATCAACACCCGCGGTCATCACGCGCTGTGCACCCGTATGCGGCGCGCGGGCTCGTGTGATCAGCGCCTCCTCATGCACCGGAACGACCGCCATCGGCACACCGCGCAGCAGCTCGGCCTCTTCACGAAGCACACCAGCCAGATCACCGAGTCCTTCCAGATGCTCTTCGCCGATTGAGGTAATCACGGCGATGTCCGGCTCGCAAATCGCGCGCAGCTGCGCAATTTCGCCCGGCGTGTTGGTGCCCACTTCCACCACGGCCACCTGCGCGTGCGGTGGAATCGCCAACAGTGTGAGCGGCACCCCAATCAGATTGTTGTGGTTTGCTTCAGTTGCGTGCACGTCAAGTCGCGCGCCAATCGCCGCCCGCAGCATTTCCTTGGTCGATGTCTTGCCGTTGGATCCGCCCACGGCGACCACCGTCCCTCCCCACGCACGCCGCCAAGCGCGTGCGAGCTGTCCGAGCGCCACCAGCGTATCCTGCACCACGATCACGGGCAGGCCAAGACCGGCGGCCGCTTCACCGCGATCAACAACAACCGCGGCGGCCCCGGCATCGCGCGCCTGCGCCAACCAGTCATGGGCGTCGTGCGATGGCCCACGCAGCGCGACAAACAGCGCACCGTGCGACAGCGTACGCGTATCGGTCGACACACCGGAGAGTGCGCGATGATCGAATCGCGGTGCGGTGATGAGCTGCGAGTCCAGTGCCTGCACAGCGCGGTGCAGCGTCCAGAACGCATGCGGCGTCGCCGGATGCACCGCGGGTGTCGCCTCAAACTCAATACCGGCGCGAATCGCGGTCATGCACGTGCTCCTGAAAGTTGGGCCACGATCTCTGCTTCGTCGAACGGCAAGCGCTCGGTGCCACGCACCTGATACGTCTCGTGGCCCTTGCCGGCCAGCAAGACGACGTCATGCGCCGCTGCGTGCTGCAACGCATACGCGATCGCCTCACGACGATCTTCCAGGCGCACGCGGGCTGTGGCGCGCGGTGGCTGGCCCATCCCAGCTTCAATATCATCGAGAATGCGCTCGGATGATTCCGTGCGCGGGTTGTCGCTGGTGAGAATCACTGTATCCGCCAATCGTTCGGCGATGGCGCCCATCTCGGGTCGCTTTCCACGATCCCGGTCACCACCGCACCCAAACACTACATGCAGCTGCGTGGGCACGCCTTCCGGTGTGCGTGCGAACGGGCGCACCGCACGCAACGCGCGCTCCAATGCATCGGGCGTGTGTGCGTAGTCACGCAAGACACTCGGCTGCGTGCGCAGTCGCTCAAGGCGGCCTGGCACCTGCGGAATGTTGTGCAGCGCCTCGCCAAGCGCTGAGAGCGAACAACCAAGGGCCCACGCGGCGGCTACAGCGCCCGTCGCGTTGACCACGTTGAAGTCGCCGAGCAGCGGCAGCGACGTGGCGATCCGAACACCACGCTCCGACCCATCGCGCGCCCAGAGTGCGAAACGGCTGCCATCGGCATCGAACTCAACGGACTGGGCGCGCAGTGTGGCATGCGTATCACGTGCAAGCGCGGGCATGTCCGGCACCTCCGCCACGAAGGAAAGCGATCGGGGAGCGGTCGGCAGTGCACCCCACGCGGGTTCCGCCGCGTTGATCACCGCGACGCCATCCGGTTTGAGCAGATTGATCAGCCGCGCCTTGGCCGCAAAGTACGCGGCCATCGTACCGTGATAGTCGAGATGATCGCGGGAGAAGCTCGTGAAGACCGCGACGTCCAGCGCCAGCCCATCGACCCGGAACTGATCGAGCGCGTGTGACGAAACCTCCATTGCGACGGCACGCACGCCAGCATCGGCCAGCAGGCGCAGCACCCGCTGCATTTCGATCGGACCGGGGGTGGTAAGTCCCTGTCCACCCGGGACGTCCGTGCCGTCGCGGTTGGTGAGCACACCGAGTGTTCCAATCGAGGCTGCCGGCAGGCCACAATCACACAGCAGCGCACGCAGCAGGTGAACCGTGGTGGTCTTCCCATTGGTGCCGGTCACGCCGATCAGGCGCAGATCATCTGCTGGCCGCCCGTAGTACACCGCCGCCGCCAGCGCGGCCGCGCGCCGACTCTCGGACACCTGCAGCACCGGTACGCTCACGGCCAGTGCATCCTCCGCGATAATCAGCGCCGCGCCAGCGGCGATCGCCGCGTCGATGAAGGCGTGTCCATCGGCCGCATGTCCGCGCACCGCAACAAACGCCCCCCCCCGCACGACGTGTCGGCTGTCATCGGCGATGCCAAGCACTTCATCGGGCATGCGCCCCCGCTCCGACACCAGCAACGACGCCGAACGCAGCGCGTCCGCCATGTCTCGCCCACTCACCCGGCGTGCCCTATTCATATGGAGTCATCCTCAAGCAGCACCACTGCACCAACGCGCACCACACTGCCCGCCGCCGGACTCGTGCGTCCGGCAACCCCACGCGTGAGCTTCACACGAAAGCCGGCCGCCGACAGTGTGCGCACTGCTTCCCGCACCGACAACCCGCGCACGGACGGTACCACGCGCGTGCCTGACACCGCAGACACGACCGGCTCGGCCGCGTGCGGCAACGTCACAATCACGCGCCCTGCGGTCGGCTCGATGTCACGCGGTGCTGGTGCATCGAACGCTGAGTCGAGCGCACTCACGAGCACATCTGATGTCTGCTGTTGCAGGCGCGGCGTCGCGGTGGCGGCCCCTTGCACAGCGAGCGACTCACGAGTCATCGGGATATCCCGCGCCACACGCTGCAACACCGAGCGATCGAGTGCAGCATTGCGTGCCGCCATGGCGCCGCTCAACACCGCGCGCACCATCGGCCCGGCCACAACGCCACCAAAGATCGCCGTCGTCGGCCGGATGAGTCGAGCGACCACGACCAGCTGCGGATCGGACATGGGAAACATGCCCGCAAATGTCGCGTCGTACTCGCGGCCACCGCTGCGCGCCGTCCCGGCGCGAATGGCGGTGCCACTCTTGCCGCCAACTTCAAACGCCGCCAACCCCGCGGCGCGACCTGTTCCACTGTCGACTACGGCCTTGAGCATGTCACGTACGACGGCTGTGCTCTGCTCCGTGGCCACTCGACGCACGACGCGCCGCGCGTGTCGAAACATCAGCGAACTATCGGGCGCGCGAATCTCCCGCACCAATGCCGGTTCGAGCAGCTCACCACCGTTCGCCAATGCGGCATAGGCGATGGCCAGCTGCACTGGCGTGACCGAGATTTCATAGCCAATCGCCATGGAGCCCACCGAGTACTCCGTCCACCCGCGCGGATCAGCCAGCTGACCGCGCGCCTCCGATGGATACGGCACACCCGTGAACACACCAAACCCGTAGTCGCGCAACAGTCCATACACTTCGTCACGACTCATGTGTTCGCTGACCAGCTTGACGGTGCCGATGTTGCTCGACCAGCGCACGACATCGAACACTGTCATCGATGGTTCCTTGTGTTCATCGGTCAGGCGACGCAGTGGTGTGACCCATACGCCATTTTCCGTGTTGATGCGCGTGTTCGCTGTGGTACGCCCGTTGGCCAGCAGATGCGCCACAAACATCGGCTTGAGCACCGATCCGGGTTGATACGGCTCCGTAAGTGGTGTGACGGATGATGCAATGCGTCCGTCGCGTGCACCGGCCAGCGCGAGAATCGCGCCGTCGTTCGGGTCGAGTACCACGAGGTCGCCACCGGATGCGCCGGTGCGTTGCAGCGACGCCATTAACTCGCGCTCGACAATTTCCTGCAACTGTCGATTGATGGTGAGGCGCACTGTGTGACCGGGCCGCGAATCCACGATCGAACCGGCGGGCGAATCCCAGCGTCGCCCACGCCGGTCGCGCACGGCGCGCCGCGTTCCCTGTGTCCCCTCGAGCAGCGTGTCGAGCGACAGCTCAAGGCCGCTCAGCGCTTCGCCCTCGGAGTTCAGGCGACCCACCAGCTCTTCCAGCGCCGGAGAACCGGTGAGAATGCGCTGCATCGTCCACTCGCCCTTCACACCCTGAAGTGACATGAGCGTTTGCACCTGGCTTGGCAGTACCAGCTGCCGAACCGACACATACCGACGCGTGGTATCAAGTGCGCGACGTATCACATCACGCGACACACCAAGTGCCCTGAGTTCACGGGCCAGGGTATCGCGGTCGCTCCGGTCCGCGCGATCGGGACGAATCAGATTCGGAGAGATGGTCAGCTGCACCTGTTCGCGACTGACCGCAATGGGTATCCCGGCATCGTCGGCAATTACGCCACGCGGCGCGGGAAGCACCACATTTGTCATGTGCTGTCGCTGCGCGCGTTCCACCCACTGATCACTGTCAACCAGCTGCACACGCGCCGTCTTCACGAGCAGTGCCATCGCAAACAGAACCAGCGTGAGATGCAGCACGATCGCGCGCGGGCGCGACACGCGTACTGAAGACTCCGCGCGTTGCTCGGGCAGCTCATCGGGGGCGTTCACTGACACAGTTCTCAGACCGGTGGTTACGGTGGCGCGGCGCCTTCGCTGCTGCTGCGAGGACGACGCAGAAGTGTAACCATCTGCGAGTCGGACGCACGACGCAAGCCGAGCCGCCTGGCCGCCGCCGGCTCGATACGCGCCGCACTCGTCGCCTCGCGCAATTCACTTTCGAGCATCGCCTGCTGCGCCAGCAGTTCGCGGCGCTGCTCATTCAGCCCGGCGATTGCCTCCTCTTGCGAGGAGCCGCGGCCGCGGCGCCAGATCACGATCACAGCGGTGGCCATGAAGGCCAGCAACACCACCACGAAGAGCGTGCGTCCGTTCCAGGTGAACCGCGAGGAACGTCTGGGCGTCACAGCGCGCGGCGCCACCCACGCAACCGGGCGCTGCGTGCGCGAGGATTGAGCTCGATTTCGGCCGTATCAGCGACGATTGCACGACGGGTGATGGTTTCTCCCAGCCGCTCATCCACGCAGTTGCAGATCGGCTGGCGCGGCGGACAGGTGCAGCGCGTACTCCACGCACGAAAGGCGTGCTTGACCAACCGGTCTTCACCGGAGTGGTAGCTGATGATCGCCAGCACGCCATCGGGGTTGAGCCGATCACGCAGCAATGGCAACGCGTGCTCCAGTCCGGCCAACTCGTTGTTCACAGCAATTCGCACCGCCTGAAAGATGCGCGCGAAGTCCGGCGCACCGCTGCGTGCACCGAGCACCGCACGAATCGCGTCGACCAAATCATCAGCGGTCGCGAATGCTCGACGCTCACGGCGTCGCACGATCTCGCGGGCCAGACGCGCCGCACGCGGTTCGTCGGCGAAGTTTCGCAGCAGCGCCGACAGATCGACCTCGTCAATCGTATTGAGCAATCCCGCCGCATCGACCTCGGCGTCGTCTCCCATGCGCATATCCAGCGGCGCGCCCTCGCGAAACGTGAATCCGCGTCCCGGATCATCGAACTGATGCGATGACACGCCGAGGTCGAGCAGGATGCCATCAAATCGCTCGGCGGGGGCGAGGCCGGCGCCATCGAGATTGGCGTAGTTGCCGAGCAGGGCGCGGAAGGTGCCAGCGCGCTCCGCGTCAGCGAGGCGATCGCGAGCCGCTGCAAGCGCTCGTGGGTCGCGATCGATGCCGGTGACACGCGCGCCCTGTTCCAGCAGCGCTGCGGTGTGGCCGCCTCCGCCCAGCGTACAGTCGAGTACCGCCTGGGCGTTCCCGAGGAGCACCAGGACGGGCTCGAGAAGCACAGGCACGTGATAGACGCCCGGGCGGGCAGACGGCGCGGTACGTACCGGAGTCACAACAGCGAAATGATCAAGGAGAGCAGGAAGACGGGCTTCACCGTGAGAGCGCACGAAGCAGCGCATCTCGAACCTTCTGAAAGATGTACGGGCCCGCCGTCGAAAGCGACGGCGGGCCCGCGGTACATCAGTGGTGCGGCGAACCGCTACTTGCAGATCGCGCCTATGACCTGATCGGCGTATTGATCCACCTGCATAACGCGACCCATGAGGGGCGGCACCTGGTCAGGCGCAAACGCACCGCCAGCGGGCAGATTGATCTGCGCTTCGACCAGCTGGTCCTTCCCGCGCTTCACCTGCTCACAGTTCTTGGCTTCGTAGCCGGTGGTGATGCGATTTTCCCCGGCAAACAGGTTGGCGTATCCGAACAGGAACTTGGCCTGCGGCTTGAGGTCACCGGTGATAATCGAATCGGTGAATGCAAGCGCCTGGATAGAAGCGTCATAATCGACCAGCGCTTTGCTGGCGTTGGCCTTGTCGAGCATTCCCTTCGCGATCTGCAGCACCACCGCGGACGAGCTGGAATCGCCGCCAGACACCTTCTGGCGAGCCAACACAAGCGCAGCGGAGTCACCCAGCACATCACGCGTGAGCAGGACCTGCAGCAAACCTCCCTGCTCCACCTCGATCCCAGAGCTGATGGCGCGCTGCAACACTTCAAGGGCCTGCTGATTCTGCCCTGATGTACGCAGATTCACCACCAGATCGCGGTTGAGCCCCGGATGCTCCGGGAACTTGGCCACGCCACGGGCGGTCAGCTCCGCGGCCTTCTGCATCTGGCTGTCGGCAGCATACGCGGCCGCCGTCTTGAGGAAGTACGTGGTGTCGGCGAACGCGGTGTCCAGACGCACCAGTTCATCGCCGGCCTCGAACGCCTCGCCGAAGTCGCGTACCGCGAGCAGAATCAACCAACGCAGACGCAGCAGGTCCGCGTCGCCCGGATTCTTGGCTACCGCTTCTTCGACGATCGGACGTGCGATGCGCGGATTGCCGAACGCGGTGATCGCGTCGATGACATCTTTCTGCAAGCGCGCGTCATTCGGATACGCCGCCAACAGCGAGCTCAGTGTCACAATCGCGGAGTCTGACTCACCAAGCTTGCGAAACGCCTCGGCCTTGATCGTGAGTCCGGCGCGGCTGCGAGGGCTGAGCGCGACGATGTCCCGGCTGATCTTGAGCATCTCATCATCGGACGCTTCCTGCCTGATCATCACATTCGCGAGGCAGACGCGCGCCAGCACAGCCTTGGGATACGCGGTCATGCCCTCACGTGCGGCAGTCGCGGCTGCGTCCCAGTTCTCTTCCTGCGCGGAGCGCACACACTGCTGCTCATGCGGCAGCTGCGTACGGGCGATTTTCAGCTCGTCCGCGAGTCCGTTGACCGCGTCGTTGAGCTTGGGCGCCCAGGCCTCGCCCAACGGCTGAACGAGCGAGTTGTCACGCGTGAGCACCAGGCTGGCCGACACGGTATAACCGGAGTCGGATTTCTGGACACGGCCGGTGATATACTCGTCGGCGCGCAGCTGTGTAGCCAACGCCCGCGCATCATGCGGCTCAAGCGGCGTGACGGCTGAGAATCCGGAGTTTTCGAGCACACCGACCATGTCCTCGCGAGGAATGAGGTATACCTCCTTCTCCGAAATGACACGACTGATGCGCTTGCGCATCTCGTCGGCAGCCTTGAGCCCGAGTTCCTTTTCCGGCACGCCGCTCTCGTGAAATACCTCCACCAGCATGAACTTGGCGTTCGGCTGCGGTGGCCGACGACGCGGCTGCGCCTCCAGCACCGAGGTGGCGCTGATGAGCGCCAGCGTACCGGCACCGATGAGCAACGCGTGAAAGGACCGTGAGTTCAAAGTCGTTACCTCCGCACCGTGAATACGAAGCCGCAGGCAAGCCGCGCGATGCGGCGGCACTGCGGTTCGAAATGCTGATTGGCGGACCGACCGCCGCCGGAGAACAGCTGAGGAAAGTGCGTAACCGGGAATCACGTCGCAACCCGCCCCAGATTACAAGCACGTTAAAATCCATCTGCTTCCCCAACCGCAGAAAGCAGAGGCTCGATGGGCGAAGAGGGACTCGAACCCCCGACATCCTGCGTGTAAGGCAGGCGCTCTAACCAACTGAGCTATTCGCCCG
The DNA here is from genome assembly GCA_041742675.1 of Gemmatimonadaceae bacterium. GTDB lineage: Bacteria > Gemmatimonadota > Gemmatimonadetes > Gemmatimonadales > Gemmatimonadaceae > JAABRT01. The sequence continues at coordinate 13,460 of JBGTOG010000259.1, forward strand.
TGAACTCCACCTCAACGGCCTAACTCGCTATACCGTTGAGTGGGACCAGCAGTTCCCGTTTATCCCCGAAGGATTGCCAAAGGGACCAGGACGCAATACGCCAGGACCAGCATGGCGGGACCAACCGTGATGCCACCACGCCAAAGATCGGCGTAACCAATGACTAACGCCAGCAGCGTGAGCCCCCACCACAACAACGGGCGTCGAGTTGGCGCGACAGCTGACGATTGGGTCTGGTCTGACATCCGCGAACCCTAGACGGGCCGAGACTCGCTGTCAACGGACTCCGGCGCGGTGTTGACGTCATCCGGCTCCGAGGCCAGCAACAACGCAGCGAGCATGCTCTCTCGTTGTGCCTGCTCTTGCGCGGCCTCCGTCACCTTGAGCGCTTCGAGTCTCGCCCGATCACGCTTGCGACGCTGATAAATGAGTGGTCCAAGAATCAGGGCAAAGACACCAAAGGCAAGCGACAGATTCGCCAACAATGCCAGCGCGCCGTATCGCCGACGGGTGTCCTTCTGCCACTGCTTTTCGAAGCCTGCACTGGTCAGGCCAAAGGCATCACGCACCGCAATCTCGAACGATTGGCTGGCTTTCCACGACCTGAAGAAGGGAGCCAAACCGCGCTGTGCGTCCCGCAGCATCAGGTCTTCGACCGCCCGGTGCGCGAGCGCGTACGCCATTTGCGCGTCGCCGGCGCCTCGGTAAAACATCAGTTCCAACGACTCCAGGGTCGGCACGCCGCGCAGCGCCAAGCCGGTGCTCGTGGCCAACGCCTCCTGACGTCCCCACTCACCGGCGGCGACGCTGGCGTACCCTTCATCAAACCAGCGCGGTGGCAGGTCGCCGAGGGCTTCGTACAGGGCCAGATGTGCCAGTTCGTGTCGCAATGTCACAATGGGATCGCCACCACCGCCCGCCGCGCTCGACCCCTGCAGGATGACACGCTGGAGCGCGGGAAACGCGACCGCGGCGCCCCACGACGGCGCGGACGGGCCCGCCCACTCCCGGAATCGCGCCGCGTCGGGGGCCACCGCAATCAGCACTCTCGCTTCGGGGCGAGGGAGTCCCGGAAAGGTGTCATTCTTCCGCGCCGCGGCCAGCAGCGACTGGGCAAACTTCTCGTCCTTCGGGTACGCGACGATGGTGAAGCGATCCGCTTCGAAACGCATCGCGCCAGACGCGCTGGCGGGTGATCGATCGAACGCGTCGGCGTGCGTTGGCGATCGGACCACGTCGCGTTGCGCCGCGGCCGGCCGCAACGCCACAAGCGAGAAAGCGCCGACCAGCCCGAGTGCGCACCACCGCCGCACTACGTGTCGCGACTGGGCGCCTCGCCTCGCTCGACTGCTGCCAACTGCTCCGCGCACCGCTTTCCCCATGGATTGAACTTGTTGGCCGCCGCGCCGTCCCGCCACGCCGTCCGGGCCGCCTCGCGGTCCCCCGAAAACCAGTGCGACCGACCGAGCTCAAAGTAGGCTTGCAGCAGGTTCGGTCCGAGCGCAAGCGCCTTGTGAAAAAACACGCGCGCATCGTCGTACATCTCCCGGTCGAAGTACACCAGACCAAGATAGAGGTGCGCGTAGAGCGTGGCCTTGCCGTCGGTGTCCAAGCGAATGGCGCGCGACAAATGTTCGATCGCCTCGCCGTAGATTTTCTTGCGCAGACAGATGTAGCCCACATTGGTGCGTGCGAGCGCATTCTGCGGTTCCCGCAGCAGCACGTTGTGAAACGTGAGCAACGCCGAGTCATACTGCTCCTGCATCATCTGCGCCCAGCCGAGCAGCGATTCAGCTTCGCTGTTTCCGGGTGCCAGTGCGAGCGCCTTGTGCAACGCTTCTTCCGCCGCGGCGGCATCACCGAGCGCCAGTCGCGACCAGCCTTTCTCCACGTAGGTCGACGCACCCAGATGATCCACGCGCGCCGTCTGTCCGCTGCGCGAGGCGCTGCCCCTACGGCCCTCTGCCTGTTTCCAGCGTTCGGCCAGCGATTTCACCGCCTGCTTGAGCGCGCCCACACGCAGCTCCGCCGCCTCCACCGCACGAAAGAGCGTGATGATTTCGTTTTTGAGCGCCGCGCGCGCCGCGGGATCCTTGGCCTGCTCCAACTGCTGCTGCAGCTGCCGCTCGGCCGCAAACAGTGCGGTGAGATCTGGTGGCGTGAGATCACCCTCAGCCAGATCCGGCAGCGGTGGTGCGGCGAGTGGCGGCAACGGGAGCGCGCTGGTTCCCATTACGAGCGGGCCTCATCCGATGCACCGCCTGATGTCGCGGACTCCTGCAGTTCAAGCTGTTCGGTCGCATTCAGCAAACGACCGACGTCCAGCACGAGTACCACGCGATCTTCGCGATTGGCGAGTCCCAGCAGATACTGACCGGAAAGGCCGCGCACCACCGGCGGCGGCGCGGCGATGCTGGTGGCATCAACGGTGATCACATCGAGCACCGCATCCACCACCGCGCCCAACCAGTCGTTGCCCACCACAAACACAATGATGCGTGTGGAGGACGTGATCTGCGTTTCCGCGCGCGCAAAACGACGCCGCAGATCAACGACCGGCACCATGCGTCCGCCGTGCGAAATCACGCCTTCGAGCCACCGCGGAAGTTGCGGAAGCGCCGAGGGCGCGACCCAGCGCAGCACGCGCTCCACCGACTCGACGGGTGCCGCGAGCAGATCGTTGCCTACGGTAAACGACACCAGCGTGGCGTGATCGGCGGCGTTCGCTCGATGTGGTAGTGCTGACGGCAGGTTCACGGTGATCTCGTCCTCAGGCGGCGTGCGAAGAGCGGCGGTCGAGCAGCGCCTCAACGAGCGCGCCAGCATCGAGCAGGGTCACCCATCGGTCGGCCGGACGCAAGGCACCCAGCACCACGCCATCGAGCGAACCAAGTCCGGAGAGGTCGCGCGCTGACGCCGCGGACACGGCGAGCGACGCCTCCGCATGATCCACGAGCAGCCCCACGTGGGCACCGGCGTGCTCAAGCAACAGCACCACCGGATCGACTGCCCGGCAGCTGGCGCCCAGCGCGCGCGAGGGTTCGAAAATGGGAATGAACGTCGCACCCGAACGCAGCACGCCGACGCTATCGTCGAACACACGGCGATCGCGATGGACCAGCGCCGAGTCGAGCACCTGACGTACCGCCGGCAAACTCAGGGCAAATTGTTCGGCGCCAATATCGAAGATCAGCAAGTCTGCAACTGCGTGCGCCTCGCTCATGCCACACTGCCTTCGCTGCGAGCGCGCGCTGTGGTGATGGTCAGCGTCTGCGTGCACTGATGGATTGCGCTGGCTATGTCATCCAGCGCCATAGTGAAATCTGCACCAGCGATGCGCAGCGCCGCGTTGGGCATGCCCGGAATCACGGCTGACATGGGGTCTTGCACGATGGACTTTCCACCCGCGGCGCGCACGACGCGTAGTCCCTCGGCGCCGTCGCGGCCCATACCCGTGAGCACGACGCCGACGAGCTGGTTCGCAAACACCGCCGTGGCCGATTGGAACAGCGGATCCGCAGCAGGCCGCACTCCCCAGATCGTGGGTCCGGCTTCGAGCGACACCCGCGGACCGTCCACGGTACCCACAACGCGGGTGTGCATACCACCCGGCGCGATGTACACCGTGTCCGGAAGCAGCAGTTCCCCATCGCGCGCTTCACACACGATGAGATCACTGGCCAGATCAAGCCGTTGCGCAAGACTGGCGGTAAATCCGCGCGGCATGTGCTGCACCACCACCACCGCCGCACCGAGCCCGCGTTGCAGTCGGGGAATGATTTGCGTGAGTGCGGCCGGTCCTCCCGTGGACGCGGCAATCAGCACGGCGCGTTGTGCGGGTTGTCCTCGCTCCCGCGGCGCCCGGTCGGCC
>JBGTOG010000281.1:0-1902 GCA_041742675.1 Gemmatimonadaceae bacterium
ACCGCCGACAATGGCGGCGATCTCCCGCACCAGTGCGTCGGCGCGAAGGCCGCGCTCCCGGAGGTCATCGGTGACGACCGCGAGCAGTGTGGCCTTGCCCTCACCAAGATCGGCGCCGAGCACAGCGACGCCGCTGCCCAACCCTTCGCGCAGGGAATCACCGAGCGCCTGCAGTGCCTTCACATCAGCGATCTCGACGCGTGAGACGACCAACCCAACGCCGCCCACATCTCGCTTGGCCGACAGCAGCGACGCAGCCATCCCCCCCCCGGCCCCGCCACCGCGCATCGCTTCATCGAGCTTCTTCTCGAGCTGCTTCCGCTCATCGAGCAGCGCGTCCACCTTGCGTTCCAGTGCATCGAGTGACGCGGTGCCACCACCGAGCGTGACCTTGAGGCGCAGGGCAACATTGGAGAGCGCGCGGTCGCGCTCCGTGAGCATGGCAAACGCGCGAGGTCCGGTAACCGCTTCAATGCGACGCACACCGGCGGCCACTCCACCTTCACTCACCATGCGAAACAGGCCGATCTCGGCTGTGTTGCGCACGTGCGTTCCACCGCACAGCTCCACGCTGAGATCGGGAATGTTGACCACTCGCACCACATCGCCGTACTTCTCGCCAAAGAGCGCCATGGCACCAGCGGCGACCGCGTCGTCATACGGGCGCTCGGTGATATCGACAGCAGCGGCGCGCCAGATGCCGTCGTTTACCTGCTGTTCGATGCGCTCCTGCACGTCCGGCGGAATGGGGCCGTGATGCGTGAAGTCGAAGCGCAGGCGTTCCGGCGCGACCAGCGAGCCCGCCTGGTGCACATGCTCACCGAGCTGTTCACGCAGCGCCGCGTGCAACAAATGCGTGGCCGTGTGATTGCGTTCGATGTCGCGTCGGCGATCGGCGGGTACGCGTGCGACGCACGGTCCAAAGGCAATCGTGCCGGTTGCAGTCCCGATAGCAGCGATGCGCCCATCGGCTTTGCGCACATCGCTGACAGCAACGCTCCAACCCTCACCCGCAATCTCGCCGTGATCGGAGACCTGTCCGCCCGACTCGGCATAGAACGGTGACTCGCGCAGCATCACGGCCACCTTGCCGTCGTCCAGTGTGCGCACCGCGGTCACGACGGTGTTCACTTCGGTCGTGACATAGCCAACAAACGCGCCGTCCTTGTCGCCCACACCGGCGCGCGACCACGCGGCGGGATCGGCGAAGTCGTCGGCACTGACCGTCAGGCCCCGCGACTTGCGATCGTCCTGCGATTGCTTGCGCTGCGCATTGAGTGCGGCTTCGAATCCGGCGATGTCCACGAGGTAGCCACGTTCGCGCGCCATGAGCTCGGTGAGATCTACCGGAAAGCCGAACGTGTCGTACAGGCGAAAGACATCTTCACCGGCGACCGTACCGCGCACCGTGCTGGAACCCTGCGTGCTGCCGAGCGGCGCCAGTTCCTCGAAGCGCGCCATGCCGCCGTCAATCGTGGCCAGAAAACGCTCTTCCTCGGCGCGTGTGGTGGCGAGCAGATGCGAACGACGCGTGTGCAGATCGGGGTACACGTCTTTCATGCTGTCGATCACCACATCAACCACATGCACCAGCGTGGGTTCACGTCGGCCAAGCAACCAGGCGTGTCGTACGGCGCGGCGCAGAATGCGGCGCAGCACATAACCGCGCCCTTCATTGCTTGGGAAGACTCCATCGGCGAGCAGGAATGCGACGGCGCGCGCGTGATCGGCAATCACGCGGTACGACGCAGAATCCACCACACGACCATCTGCGGTGTGTGCGCTGCCATCTCCGCTGCCGGGACGCCACGGGTAGCCAATGCCAACGATCTCCTCGACCTTCGCAATGAACGGCTGGAAGAGATCGGTGTGGAAGTTGTTGGTGACCCCCTGCATCACTGC
>JBGTOG010000307.1:0-5492 GCA_041742675.1 Gemmatimonadaceae bacterium
GGTCGCAGTCAGGGGCTGCCGGGATATGAGTACAAGGACTTCGCTGGTACGGAGTCGGGTGTTGCGCGTGGATTGTTGTTGTGGACGGGACCGTGGATGCGGCAGCCGATTCGCGCGGGGAGGGCGTTGGTGCTGCCGCCGCTTGCGCCTGGGGCGAGTGTGGGGGTGCAGAGCGGGTTTACGTCGGCGCGGACGGACGCGGGGCGGGCGAGTGTGCTGAGGCTGGGCGCGATTGCGGATAGTGCGGGGGTGTTGCAGCCGGTATCGCGGGTTTCTGATGGCTGGAGGTCGAGTGTGAGTGCGGGGTTGAGGTTTTTTTCGGGGTCGTTGTTTTTGGGTGGGGCGCAGCCGCTGGAGCGTGGGGGGAGGTGGCGGTGGTTGGTTACGTTTGGGCAGCAGATTTAGGGGGTGCTGCAGAACGAGGAGGAGATCCTCAGGGCGCCTTCGAGGTTCGGTTCGTCGTACGAAATAAAGTCGGCCGAATAGCCGGAAAGCCTCAGGGCACTTTGTAGCCGCAAAGACGAATCAGGAACTGCAATTGCGTGGTCAGAACTCGCCTACGAAGGCGATTTCGGGTTCCAGTTCGTGACCGGTGTGATCGCGGACGGCTTGTTGGGCGTGGGAGATCAGGGCGCGGACATCGGCGGCAGTGGCGCCGCCCAGATTCACCATGATGTTGGCGTGCATGTGGGAGATGGCGGCATTGCCGACGCGGAAGCCTTTGAGGCCGCATTGATCGACGAGACGACCGGCGCCGATGTCGGCGATCTTTTTGAAGATGGAGCCGGCGCTTGGATGGATCTCGAGCCAGGGGTGACGGGCGCCGCGCCAGGCGAGATTTTCCTGCAGGATGCGATGCAGGTCGTGCGGGTCGCCGCGCTCGAGTTGAAAGCGCGCGGAGAGCACGATGTCGCGGCGATGGTGGAAGACGGTGTCGTCGTAGCCGAACTGGATGTAGTCGGCGTTTACGGTGCGGCGATCACCTTCTTCAGTGAGGATTTCGCAATCGCGAAATACTTCGCTGATGAACATGGTGCGTTCGCGCGCGGGTGCGGGCGAGAGGAAGTGCAGATTCTGCCACAGTGCACCGCCCACCGTGCTTGGGATACCGACATAATGCTCGAGGCCTGACCAGCCCTGCTGCACGCTGTCCAGCACCAGATCGCGCACGATCGCGCCGCTCTCGGCGTGCAGTGTGCCGTCGGGTTGGATGGCGTGGGCGACAGCGCGGTTCCGGATCACAAGGCCGCGAAAGCCCTTGTCGCCTACGAGGATGTTGGCGCCGAGTCCGAGCACGAACCAGGGCACATTGAGGTTGCGCGCTTCGGTGATGGCAGTGGCGAGTGCATCGGCCGACGTGGCATTGTACAGGAGGTCGGCGGGACCCCCGATCCGGAAGGTGGTGTACGGAGCCAGCGGCTCCGATCGATGCACGTGGGCGGGGTCAAGTCGCAGTGCGAGCGCATCGAGCGCGCCTGCACGTTCCGCGGAGCTGGTGGCGTTATCCGTCATCGCTGAAACATCCTGCATCCCTCGCTACAATGCCAGCGTCAACTTTCTGCAGTTCGTCGGTGCGCCGGCGGGCCGGTCTCGCTCTGGTCGGCCTTGCACTCACCTGTGTCGCCTTTGCACCCACGCTGCTTCCGGCGCAGACACGCGCCGAGCTTGAGCGCATTGTCAAGCGACAGGTACTGGCGAACGGTCTCGAGGTGATCGTGGTGGAGAACCACGGTGTGCCGATTGCCACGCTCGAGCTGGATGTGAAGAACGGTGCATTCACGCAGACGCCAGAGTACGCCGGGTTGGCGCACATGTACGAGCACATGTTCTTCAAGGCGAACCGTGAGTATCCGAATCCGGAGGCGTTTGGCCAGCGGGCGTCGGAGCTGGGCGCGCTGTACAACGGCACCACGCAGGAAGAGCGAGTGAACTACTATCTCACGCTGCCGGCCGATTCACTGGAGGGCGGTTTGCGTTTTCTGGCGGCGTCGTTGCGCGAGCCGCTCTTTCGCGAAGACGATCTGGCGCGAGAGAAGGAAGTGGTGCTCGGCGAGTACGATCGTGCGGAATCGAGTCCGTTCTTTTCACTCGACAAACGCATGACCGCGCTGCTGTACCCCGGCAACGCCAGTCGCAAGGATGCACTGGGTGATCGCAGCGTGTTGCGCAACGTGACCGTGGAGCAGATGCGCACGATTCAGTCGCTGTACTACGTGCCCAACAACACCGCGCTCATTGTCACGGGTGATGTGAATCCTGAGCGGGTGTTTGCGCTGGCGGAGGAGATTTACGGCGACTGGCCGCGCGGTGCAGATCCGTTTGAGCGCGCACCCATTCCGGAGATTCCGGCACTCGATGGCAACAAGGCGGCGATTGATGAAGCGCCGGTGAGTGCGGTGACGGTGCTGTTGCAGTGGCAGGGGCCGAGCGCGAGTCGTGATGCCAATGCGACGTTTGCGGCGGATGTGTTCAGCGATGCGCTCAATACACCGGGGTCCGATTTTCGCACGAGACTGATTGACAGCGGTTTGTGGCAGGATGTGGTGGTGAACTACTACACGCTCAATCACGTGGGGCCGATCACGATCAGCGGGCAGGCCGCACCGGACAAGTTGCGCGAGGCGCTGGCGGCGCTTGATGCGGAGATTCTGCGCTTTGCCGAGCCGGGCTACGTGTCGGCCGCCGAGCTGGAGAATGTGAAGACGCAGCGTGTGACATCGAGTGCGTTTGGAATCGAGAAAGCAAGCGGCATTGCGCACACGATTGGTTTCTGGTGGAGTGTGGTCGGCCTCGATTATTTCCTTGGCTACAACGATGCGATGGCAGCGCAGACAGCGCGCGATTTGCAGCGCTATGTGAACACGTACATTGTGGGCAAGCCGCGTGTGACGGGCGTGCTCATTTCGCCCGCGGCGCGGCAAAGTCTCGGGCTTACGGAAGAGGAGCTAAGACGTGGAGGCGCTGCTTCGGCACAGCCGGCGAGCCGGGTGCCTGCGTCGTCGTCTTCATCACGCACGGGAGACGTACGATGAATCGCCTACAGGTGGTTCGTGTGTTGAGTGCTGCAATGGGCGTACTCTGCCTGATGCACGCGCCGGTTGCCGCACCGCTGTTTGCGCAGAGTGCGACCGCGGCGCGAGCGGCTGACGCTCGGTCGGTTGACGCGCGACCGGTTGTGGCCAGCGACGATACGCTCACCTCCGCGTTTGAGGTGGACGGTATTCCTGTCGTGCTGCGACGAGTTTCGGCCAACAACGTGGTGGCCGCGAATGTGTATCTGCTCGGCGGTGTGCGTCAGCTGACTTCGCAAACGCAAGGGCTGGAGCTGCTGCTGCTTGAGGCCACTGAAGAAGGCACGGCCAAATACGCGCGCGATGATCTGCGCCGGCGCATGGCGCGGCTGGGTAGTACGGTGGGCGTGAGCCCCGGTGTGGACTGGAGCACCATGAGCTTGCGGTCTACGGTGGCGAACTTCGATTCGTCATGGGTGCTCATGGCTGATCGGCTTGTTGCTCCGCGTCTCGACTCAAGCAGCGTGGAGCTGGTACGCACGCGCATTCTGTCGGCGGTGCGGCAGCGCGCGGAAAGTCCGGATGCATTGCTCGACTACCTCGCGGATTCTTCAGCGTTTGCGGGACATCCGTATGGCTTGTCGCCGGTAGGCACAGAATCGTCGCTACAGGCCATCACCGGTGACATGTTGCGACGTTATCACGCGGAGCAGGTGGTGCGCTCGCGCATTCGTGTGGTGATTGTGGGCAATGTGACGCGTGAGCGTGTGGAGCGACTGGTGCGAAGCACACTCGTTACGCTGCCACACGGCAACTACGTGTGGACGTTGCCGCAGCCACCGGAGTCGCGTGCCTCGGGTGCCACATTTCTGATGCGCCGCCTGCCCACGAACTACATCCAGGGCTGGTTCGTGGGGCCGTCGGCCGATTCGCCGGATCATGCGGCGCTCCGACTCGCGTCGGCAGTGCTGGGCGGTCGCTTGTTTGCTGAAGTGCGCGAGCGGCTCAACCTCACGTACGCCATTGATGCACCGTTTCGTGAACGTGCGTTTGCCGTTGGCGGGTTGTACGTGACCACCACACAGCCGGACGTTGTGCTGGGCATCATGCAGCGCGAGATGCGCGCGCTACAGCAGGGTACGATTTCCGACGACGGACTGGAGCGCTTGGTGCAGCAGTTCATTGTCACGTACTATCTCGACAACGAAACCAACGCCGATCAGGCCAACCTGCTCGCACGCGCGGCGCTGTATCAAGGCGACTATCGGCGGGCGAACACCTTTGTGGATGATCTGCGCGCGGTGACGCCGGAGGACATCCGATTGGCGGCGGTTCGGTATTTTCGCGATGTTCGGTTTGCGTTTATTGGTGATGCGTTGCGTGTGGATCGTCGGTTGTTTGAGCGGTTTTGAGCGATCTTGAGCGGATGTAGCGATGAACGCGCGCCTTACATGGCGCATCAACGTGCCGGAGAGTGCTCCGTATCCTCGGGGCAAGAGTTTCTCCGCACCGGCGCGCTTCCTGTCGCACTATGAGCATTGGCCAAGTGAAGCCTGGAGTTTGGTGGTTCAGGCAGCGACGCCGGTTGAATCAGACGGCACCCAACTCGTCAGAGTGCGATTCTTCGTGGACGAAGCGCCGCATCATTGGCTGACTCGTGGAAGCAAGTTCGAACTGTACGAGGGCCTGCTGATGTTGGCTGATGGGGTTGTCGAATCTTGAGGAGGACTTGTGGGCGCCAAGACCCTGACCTGATTGCCGGCGGTGTCACAAGGTCATTCCCGCGGCACCATGATGGTGTAGCCCAAGGTTCCGGATGCCGGCACGCCGCACCGGTAAATCCAAGACATGAGGGTTCGATGCGACGTCGGCGACGAATGATGCTGCTTATCCTGCTGCCAGCGGCGTGCAATTAGGCGGACTTGCACAAGCTGGCGACGCCCGACGCGGAACTCGTCGCTCGAGCCACGCTTCTCGCGTTCGCGGAACGCGACCTGGCAGGGCTCGACACTCTCGTACATCCATCAACCAGGGATACACCCGAGTATCTGAGCCTTCTGAACGGATTCTCCCGCGAGGTGGCAGCTCCGGTCGCCCGAAGCGCTCAACTGGTCGGTGTGTCCATTGAGGGCACGTCGGATGGCACGGCGTCTCGCGAGCTCGTACGTGCTGAGATCTGGTCCGTCACAACGAATATCCGCTGTTCGACTTGTGCGCTGCGAAACCCGGTGGTGCGCTGAGACGATCGCGTTGTCAGAAATCGGCGCGCCGTAGCGCAGGCGAGGATTCGACGCACTGCTCTCAATCGGCACGGGCTCAGCCACGAGTCTTGAAGATGAACAGATCGAACACCGACTTTCGGGTTTGCGAATCGATCCCAGAAGTGACCGCACGAATTGAGATGGCGGCCGCACACGCCGGAAATACGCGCCGCATTGACGTCACGATTATCGATGGAGAAGTGCGGCTCTACGTCCGAGG
>JBGTOG010000039.1:0-16047 GCA_041742675.1 Gemmatimonadaceae bacterium
GAGCCGCCCGTGCTCACCGGGCGCGCCTGGTCGGATGATTTCGTGAATCTGCTGCGCACCATGCGCGAGACGCCGCTCGACAGCATGCCTATTGTCCGGGTGCCTTGAGCATGCGAAGCGCGACCGCTACGTCTCCGTCCACAACCTGATAGAACACACTGCGTCCCTGCGTTCGGGTGTGCGCAATGATGCCAGCCTCCGTCAGGCGACTGATCACGGCACTGGCCGTCGGCTGGCTGATGGTCTCGACGCGACGCTTGAGGGACGCGGCGTGGAACTCGACATCAAATGCTTCTCCGGCCAGCGCCGTGCGCAAATGTGTGGCGTCACTTGCTGAGATGCGCTTGAGGAGCTGCGCCCAATGGTGGTCAGCAAGTGCGTTGACCAGCGCACGCATGGAGGTAGGTTCGCCCGGGTTGTTCATCGCGTGCTGTCTCACACCTTCGCTGGTCAACGTGAGAAAGCGGCGCAGATCACCGCGATACCGCGCGTACAGCATCCCCGCCTCCTCCGCTGGTAGTGGTTCAACCAGCATGCGTCCGCGCTGGAGATGCACATATCGACGCCGGATGAGTTCAGCGACCTCCTGCTCGCCAAGCGGCCCCAGCGCTGTGCTCGGCGGCATGATCGACGACACCTGACTGTGCACACGAAAAATACCGTCTTCGATGTCGCTGGTGCCCACAAACAGCCAGTGACCGTACGGCGCAAGAAACACGTCGCGCACCTGCTGCATGAGCATCGCCGCGCCAGCCACATCGGAGCCGCTCAGTGACTCCATGTTGTTGACGTGCACGAGCACCCGTCGTTCGCCTTTTCGGGCGAGGTACGCGAGCGCCTGCTGTACCTCATCAAAGAGCGAGATCTCCGGCACTTCTCCAGCGATGCGCTTGGGCTCAAACTGCCCCCCGACCACGCCCATCGTGGCTCCCCGGGCCGTCGTGTCCTCCCCGCCAATGATGCGTCGCAGTCGCGCCCAGAATTCCCGCTCTGATTTGTGCGTCCGGAAGCGTGTGGTCATCCAGTCAACTGCGGCCATCTGGGTGGCGTGAATCTGCAGCAGTACCTTCAGCACCTCGGCCATGAAATGCCGCGGGCTCATGCCCGCCTGCACGCGCACTGGCTCCTCGTGCATAAGCACGTCGCGTTCAGATAGCGTGGTCTTGAGCTTGCTGATGAAGCTCGTTTTGCCCACGCCAGCGGCTCCATGGATGAGCGATCGGGAGTTCGTGTCGCTCACAATCCGGCTCACGATCGTCGCGAGCTCGCGTTCGCGACCCACATGCAACGACGATGGCCGTCTGGCCGATGAATCGTTCTTCGGCTCCAACGGCGTCTGAAAGAACGGGTCATCCTTGAGCCCGTACGGTGTCCAGATCGATGCAACGAACGGCCTGTTCATCCGCCGTGAGCAGAAGGGATACGTACATAATAGGGCAAACTGCTTCTTGCCTTATGAAAGCTTTCAAAGGGTAAACCGCACAATACCTTATCATAAGTATGATAAGGATGATTTAATAAAACTCTATCATAGGTAATAGTGCAAAAACATTTATCATACGCATAATAAGCAAAACCGCCAATCGGGTTATTATTACCTGGCCCGCTACACCGGAGCGCACGCGCACCGTGCGTCGAGACGCGATATCTTTGGCTCAGGACGCGACTGAGCCCCCCCAAGCGTTCATTTCGTCGCAAACCCGCGCCCACCGCCATGGCATCCGAAACGACCACTCCGGATCTTTCGCGATACGAGCAGAGCAATGCCGACGTGTTGCTCTGGCAAACCCGATACCGGGTGGTACTGGCCATGGTGGCGACCGCTACGGCCGTGTTGCTGCGAACGGTTGGATGGCTGCAAGTCTCAGACCTCGCCGAGGCACGACTCGGCCAAACTCTCGCCGACTGGCTGATTGGCCTGGCATCGATTGTATACGTGATGGTCGTGCTGTTTCTCCACCAGTACGTCAGGCGGTTGCGACGCGCCAGTCGCGAACTGGCCACCTTCATGATGGTGTGCGACCTGCTGCTCGTGTTCGTGCTGGTGTTCGTGCTCTCGCCACCAACCGACTACGATCGCGCGCTGCTGGTCGCGCTCTTCGCACTGCAGCTCACACACGTGTACTTCGGACGCGGCCCGGCACTGCTCATGCTTGGCGCCACTGCCACCGGCTACCTGTTCCTGATTGACCTGGCCATCCGCGAATCGGCCAACGTGACCTGGACGTCGAGCCTCGTGACGCTCGCGATCTTCTCGGTTGGCGCGGGGCTCGTGACGCTCGTGCAGAGCCACATGCACGAACGACTTTCCCGTCTGCTCGACATGTTTGCGCGTGCGGAAGACGGTGACTTCAGCTCGGCGTACGATGTGTCGTCGGATGTGCGCCCCGATGCGATTACGCACGTGGGACGCGCGTACAATCGCATGCGCACGCATCTCGCAGACATTGTGGAGACTGATCCGCTCAGCGGTTGCCTCAATCGTCGTGGATTCGAGCAGCAGTTTCGTCGTGAGCTGGCGCGCGCTGCTCGTGCGCAGACAGAGCTGGCGATCATTGACGTGGACCTCGACCACTTCAAGCAGATTAACGACACGTATGGGCATCTCACGGGTGACCGGGTCATCACTGAGGCCGGCGAAGTGCTGCGTGCCAATGCGCGCGTAGGTGATATCGTGGCCCGCACGGGCGGTGAAGAGTTTTCGATTCTGGCGCCGGGCAGTGGAATGGCGGGCGCGCAGCATCTTGCGCTTCGCATCGTCGAGGCGTTCAGGCGGCGCGAGTTTGGCGGCGCGCTGCGCATTGCGGTGACGGCGTCGGTTGGTGTCGTGGCCGACACCGTAACGGATGAAGCCATCGCCGAGGATCTGCTCGCTCGTGCAGACGAGGCGCTCTACGCTGCGAAACGCAGTGGTCGCAATCGTGTGGTGGTGTGGTCACCCGGCCTCGCCGCATTGCGCGCGGGGCAACCACCAGAGCGTTCAGTAACCGCTGCGATCGAATCGTCCACAGAAGACAATGACCCGCCACGACGCGCGATGGGCGTCGGCACGTCCCGCCGGTAACGACTGATGTGCGCGACGGCAGTCCGAACGGTCCGCCGACAATGAGTACCGCTGCGCCCTACGGGAGTCGGAACGTCCCCTCGGCAACAATCACCGACGCGCCGCCAATGCGCACAGCGGTGATGTTGCCGGCGGTCTTGTCGACTTCCAGATCGAGCAGCGACGGACGCTGCATTTCTACCCCCTGCGCCACACGCCAGCGCAGCGTGCCATCGCGTGGAGTACGCGCAGCGAGATAACCCGCTAAACACGCGTTCGCTGAACCGGTGGCAGGATCCTCGGGTACCGAGAGCCCAGGCACGAACACGCGCGCACGCAGATCACACACCTGCAGCGATGACGGTGCATCGGCGCGATCGCTGTGATCACGCACGGTGGCGAATACCATGGGCTCCGAGGCCCAGGTACCCTTGAGATGCGTCTCCCACGCGTCCAGGCGCACACGTGCACGTCGCACCGCATCAACCGAGGCGAGCGGTACAATCAAAAAGGGCAGGCCGCACGACACACCCATGGGCATGTGTGTGCCGCCCACAAAATCTTCGCGCACCAGTCCGAGAACATCGGCCAGCGCATCAATATCCGGCACCCCAGCTGTGCGTTCCTCCGGACGCTGTGCCGTGGTCAGCTGCGCCCATACCGGCTCACCGTTCGTACACCGCACCGCAACTGGTACCGGCCCGACATTCTCGCCGAGCACCACCGATACGTGATCACCGTGCGCAGGTACTTCACCTGTGGCCACAAGCACATGCGCAGTGCCAATTGTGGGGTGACCAGCAAACGGCACTTCGCCACCCGGCGTGAAAATGCGCACACGTCGCGTGGTGCCTGGATGTTCGGCCGCCGAGACGAAGGTGGTTTCGGAATAGTTGAACTCGCGCGTGATGGCCAGCAGTGTTTCTGACGGCAAGCCTTCAGCACCGAACACCACCGCCAACTGATTGCCAGCCAGCGGTGTGTCGGTGAACACATCACACGTCACAAAGCGCAGTGTGCGCATGTGCGTTGCTTACTCCTCGCCGAGGAACGGATAGCGCCAGTCGGTGGGCGGACTGAACGTTTCTTTGATGTTCCGCGCGCTCACCCAACGCACCAGGTTCAGCTTGGAGCCGGCCTTGTCGTTGGTTCCCGATCCACGCGCGCCACCAAACGGCTGCTGTCCAACCACCGCGCCCGTGGGCTTGTCGTTGAGATACAGATTGCCGGCCGCCTGACGCAGCGCAGTGGCCGCCTGAAAGAGCGCACCGCGATCCTGCGAAATGATGGCGCCGGTGAGTGCGTACGGCGAGGTGGTGTCCACAAGCGAGAGCGTCTCGTTCCACTTGGCATCGTCGTACACATGACACGTAAGCAGCGGACCAAAAATCTCCTCACACATGAGCGTGTGCGATGGGTCGGTGGCTTCCACAAGCGTGTTCTCTACAAACCATCCCGTGCTGCGATCCGCTCCACCACCGGCGAGGATCTTGGCCGATGACTTCGCGATGCCCAGATATTTTTCAATGCGCGTGAACGCCTTTTCGTCGATCACGGCGCCCGTGAAGTTACGGAAGTCCCGCACATCACCCATGGACATCTCCGCCATCATCGCCACGGCGCGATCCCGCACCTCAGGCCACAGGGACTTCGGGATATAGGCACGACTGGCCGCCGAGCACTTCTGCCCCTGGTATTCAAACGCGCCGCGCACCATGGCCACGGCAATCACCTGCGGATCAGCCGAGGCGTGGGCGAGAATGAAATCCTTGCCGCCCGTTTCGCCCACAATGCGCGGGTAACCGCGGTAACGATCCATGTTCTTGCCGATCGTTTCCCACATGCTGTTGAACACACCGGTTGATCCGGTGAAGTGCACGCCGGCCAGTGCGGGATCGGTAAGGGCGAGCTCCGAGATCATGACCGGATCACCGGGCAGGAAGTTGATCACACCCGGTGGGAGTCCAGCGGCTTCGAGCAGTTGCATGGTGTGCCAGGCCGACAGCATCGCGCTCGCGGCCGGCTTCCAGAGTACCGTGTTGCCCATCAGCGCTGGCGCAGTAGGCAGGTTGCCACCAATGGCCGTGAAGTTGAACGGCGTGACAGCGTACACGAACCCTTCGAGCGGACGATAGTCGAGCTGATTCCACATCGTGTTGTTGGAGATCGGCTGCTCGCTGTACAGGTCCTGGGCAAACGACACATTGAAGCGCCAGAAGTCGATCATCTCACATGCTGCGTCGATTTCAGCCTGAAACACGGTCTTGGCCTGACCGAGCATCGTCGCGGCATTGAGCGTATCGCGATGGGTCGTGGTCAGCAGCTCGGCGGCGCGCAGAAATACGGCCGCGCGATCTTCCCAGCGCGTATTGGCCCAGTCACGCTGTGCATCAGCCGCGGCCGCAATCGCTGCCGACACGTCTTCGCGGCGCGCCTTGTGATAGGTGGCGAGCACTTCCTGATGCGCGCAGGGATTGGTGGCCTGCCCAAGATCACCAGTGTGAATGCGCTTCCCGCCAACCACCACGGGGATTTCGGGGCATTCCGTGGCCATGCTGGCGAGGCGCGCCTTGAGTGCGCTCTTCTCGGGTGAGCCAGGCGCATAACTGCGAATCGGCTCGTTGACGGCGGGTGGTACGCGGCGCGTACCGTCGAAGGCAGAAAAAGACATGCAACGTCTCCGGAAAATCAGCGGGGAAGCGAACAGAATACGAACACCACACAGCCGCATCGCGGCCGACGTTCAAAACTACTCAGCGGACAGCGGCCCGTTGTCGATCAGCCGAACACCACCAATCTCTGCGGCCACCAGCACGCGGGCCGGACCGCTGATCTGCTCAAGCGTTCGCAGCGTGGTCGCATGCACCACCACGGCGTACTCTGTGCGCAGCAGTGGTTCGGTGGCCAGCGCGTTGCGCAATGTGGCCTCAAGCGCCGCGATGTGGTGTTCTCCACTCGCGAACGCGCGCTGCACAGCTGCGATGCCAGCAGAAATAACGAGTGCCCCACGCCGCGCCTCGGCGCTCAGTCGCACATTGCGGCTCGACAGTGCGAGTCCGTCGGCTGCACGCACCGTGGGCACACCCACGATCTCGACATCCAGATGCAAATCGCGCGCGAGCTGCCGCACCACCAGCAACTGCTGCCAGTCCTTCTCGCCCAAATACGCGCGATGTGGTTGCACCATGCGCAGCAATAGCGTGACGACGGTGGCCACACCACGAAAGTGCCCCGGGCGGTGCACGCCTTCGAGTACATCGGTGACGCCTTCCACCGTCACCCACGTGGAAAACCCCTCCGGGTACATCTCGGCGGCATCAGGCGCGAAAACAATGTCAACGGATTCCTGTGCGAGCAGCGTGACGTCAGCCTGTTCAGTACGCGGATACCGCGCCAGGTCATCCGGATTGTTGAACTGTGACGGGTTCACGAACACGCTCACCACCGTGCGATTGTTCTGCGCGCGTGAGCGTCGTACCAGCTCAAGGTGTCCCTCGTGCAGCGCGCCCATGGTTGGCACAAACCCCAAGGAGCCGGTGCCTGCGCCGAGCAACTCGCGCAGCGCGGCAACGGTACGAACCATCACAGGCTGCACCAAACCCGTCACCTTACGAACGGCGCGCCGGAAATCCCTCGAGCGCCGCCCCGCCATGCACCGACTCTTTCTCGGTGGGGAACTGTGCGGAACGCACATCAGCGGCGTAGCGCGCGAAGGCATCACGAATGGGCGCCGCGAGGTCGGCGTACTGCGCGGAGTGACGCGGGCGGAAGTTTTCGTCAAGGCCCAGCAGATCGTGCATGACCTGCACCTGTCCGCTGCAGTGCGGTCCCGAGCCGATGCCAATGGTTGGGATCTTCACGTGCTGTGTAATGGCCGCTGCCACTTCAACGGGCATCTTCTCGAGCAGCAGCGCCCATGCACCCGCCGCCTCAAGTGCGAGTGCGTCATCAAGCAACTGTTCGGCCGCAGGAGCAGTGCGACCCTGCGCCGGATACCCACCCAGCAGCGAACTTTGCTGCGGACGCAGCCCGATGTGGGCCATGATCGGAATGCCGGCGTCAGTGCAGCGCGTCACGTACGGCGCCCAGCGTCCACCGCCTTCAAACTTCACGGACTGCGCGCCTGCCTCCTGCATCGCCCGACCGGCGTTGCGCACCGCATCGTCTTCCCCTACGTGGTATGACATGAACGGCAGATCGCACACCACATGCACGTTTTGCGTCGCGCGCACCACCGCGCGGGTGTGGTGCAACATCTCGTCCATGGTCACTGGCACCGTGGACGCATGGCCGAGTAGCGTCATGCCCACACTGTCACCCACGAGCAGGAAGTCGATCCCCGCGGCTTCGGCGAGGCGCGCAAAGGTCGAATCGTAGGCGGTGAGCATCACCAGCGGCTCACCCTTGGCGGCGCGCGCTTGCAACTGAGGAATCGTAGGACGAGGCATGCTCAAAGATCGGGTGTGGACAGCATTGCCGCGAGTGTGGCGTACGCATCCGGAGGCAATTGGTCACGCAAGGCGAGCAATACGAGTGACGCGGAGTAGCGATAAGCGAGGAGGTCACGCGCGCCGAGCGCCTCAAGATGCCGCTCCACCGTTGCCACATCCGCACGCGCCACCGGTCCGGACACCGCACGTTCCGCCGCGACATCGGCCGGCAGCCCCGACAGATTGCGCGCGACACTGGCCAGCAATCCACTGAGTGCGGCGCGTTTGATGGACACGTCTCCCGGCAAATCACGCAGCATATGTTCGGCGTGTGCTGCCAGCGCCGCGCTCGCATTGCCCACCAGCGTGGCCGCCGCGTGCCAGCGTGCGCGAAACGCGGCCGGCACATACAGCGGGGTAAGCGACAGCGTCTCCGCAATCCTTGCAAGATCCGCACGCACCGCGTCGTCCCCATCAATCGCGACCACCGCACCGCTAAATCGGGACGGTGCATCAGACACTGTATCCACCGCCGCTGCGGGTACCGACACCATCACATGAAAGCTGCCCACACGCGCCCCACGGTCGGCCGCGCCACGCAGGCTGCTCAGATCCTGTGCGCCACTGATATGCACCAGCGTCACACCGGCACCCCACGCTTTATCAGCCGCCACCTGTTCGATGTAGGCATCACCCACCGCGAGCAGCACTACATCTACGTGCGCCGCCATGTCGTTGTATCCAACCGCGACCACACCATCGAGCTCGCGCACGCACTCCTGCGCTGTCTGATCCCGACGGCTGTTCACCGCCACCAGACGCACTCCACCCGCAGCGCCGCCCGCTGCATGCAGCGCACGCGCCAGGCTGCGCCCCATGGCGCCGAGTCCGACAATGCCGATCTTCATGGCCGAAGCATCACCGACCGCACACCGCGGGAGCAAGACCAGCTCGCCGCCGGGAGAGAACCCAACCGTTACATGGGGTGCGATTGACGCGACGCACGGTCAGATTGCACGGGTGATCAATACTCTGGCAGTTCGATGCGCGCGTCTCATGTGCGCAGCAGCTCTTGTGTCTATCGCGGCCTGCACCGATTCGTCGCGTGCGCTGGACTGGCGCGATGAGTCGGCCGAAATCGTCTCTCTAGCAGCCAGCGCGGATGCCGCGCAGCGCGAACGGGCGCTTATGGACGCGCTCACGCTCATGCCGGAAGCAGCACAACCGCTCGCCCCGAGTGCACCGCTTCCCGTCATTGAAACACCGCCCGCGCCCAATCTTGCACTCGGCGATGGCGCCGCGCCGATCGATTCGCTGCGCTGTGATGGCTCACTCGAAGTGCGCATGACGTCACGCGGTGAGGTGGCGGTATGGTGGTCGCTGCGCGCGCGCGGTGCGGTGCACCTCTTTGCCGCCTGGCGCGATGCCAATCAGACCACGTGGCGTGGACCAATAGTTGTGGATACGCTCGACGTTGGGTCTACCGATGCGCGTGATGCGGCGCAGGGCGGCGCGGTGGCGTGCACTCGACCCGCTCCCGGTCTGGCGGTTGACGGTGCCAATGGCTACGTGCACGTCGCCTACGCACTCGTGGGTCCGGAGGGGCCCGGCATCTTTTACGCGCACCAGATGGATCCGCGTGCCGCCTTTGAACCACCCATCCCAATTGTGTACGGTGAACGGCTGGGCACGGTACGCGTCGGCAGCGATGGCGATCTGGTGGCGGTGGTGTACGAAGATCCCAACAGCGGCGCGCGTCAACGCATTTCGCTGGCGGTCTCGCGCACTGCCGGTCACATCTTCGAACGACGCATCAATGTGAACGCCGGACTCAACCCCGCCGCGAATCCGTTTGTCGTCGCCGGTGGCTCGGCGCTCGTGATCGGCTGGCAGGAGGTACCGCCAACCGGTGGCGACACCACATTTC
Organism: Gemmatimonadaceae bacterium; assembly: GCA_041742675.1. GTDB lineage: Bacteria > Gemmatimonadota > Gemmatimonadetes > Gemmatimonadales > Gemmatimonadaceae > JAABRT01. Next base: position 9,401 of record JBGTOG010000039.1, read on the forward strand.
TCAGGCGCCGCGCGGTTGTGCGCTAATCACGTTCGCGGATTCATCGTTCGCTGCTTCAGGAGCATTCCATGGCTGTCGCACCACTCTTGCTTGGCGCACACTGCATCGATAACGGGGGCATCCCCATGGCGGCGCGTCGCGCTGGACGAGCGGGTATGCAGGCGCTGCAGATCTTCAGCGCGATCCCGAAGTTTTACAATGACAAAGTGTCGGTGAAGGCCGAGCGGCTAGCGCGCTTTCAGGAAGAGCTGGCGGCGGCGAACATCGAGCCGCGGTATGTGATTGTGCACGCGGGCTATGTGCTGAACTGCGCGACACCCGACGAGGTCAAATGGGAACGCGCCGCTGTGGCACTGGCCAAGGAGCTCGAACGCAGCACGGCGCTCGGTGTGGGCGGTGTGTGCTTTCACCCCGGCGCGGCCAAGGATGACGATCGCGAGGCCGCGATGGCGAGGGTGAGCGAAGCGATGCGCCGCGCACTGCTGGCTGTGCCGGAGGGTGCGACCCGACTGCTCATTGAAAACACCGCCGGTGCCGGTACCACCGTTGGCCGCACACCAGAGGAGGTGGGGGGCATGCTCGCCGGGTTGCCGGACGCGTTGCGCGCGCGTGCGGGGTACGGACTGGATACCTGTCACCTGTATGCATCGGGGTATGATCTCGCCGAGTCGCGGGAGCGCGTGACCGAAGTGCTCGATGCATTCGAGAGTGCGGCCGGACAGGCGCCTCTGTTCCTGCATCTGAATGACAGTGAAGGGGCACTTGGCTCCAATCGTGACCGGCACGCGCGCATAGGTCAGGGTGCGATTGGTGCAAACGCCTTTGGCTGGTTGCTACAGGACGCGCGGGCGCATGGCATTCCGTGCATTCTGGAGACGCCGCAGGCGGTGCCGGACATTGCCGATGACGACGATACGCCCGATCCATGGGACGTTGAGGACATCGCGCGACTGCGGGCCCTCGCGGAGGCGTGACGGGCGACTGCATGCGTGGGTGGTGCATGCTGTTGGCGCTGACGGTGCTTGGCGGCTGCACCACTCGGGAATCGCGCGAGAGTTTGCATACACAAAGCGACTCCGCGCGAAGCGAGATCGCAGCGCGTGAGGGAGCAGTCGTCGACACGTTAGATACAGCTCGTCACGCCTTTGTCCTGCGCACGCGTGAGGGCGACACGATCGCCGTGGAGCAGGTGCAGCGCGGTCCAGGTTGGCTGGACACACGGATCTGGTTGCCACGTCGCAGTGAGCGACATCGGGTGTTTGTGCAGTGGGCGAAGCGCGATACGTCGCAACAGTCCGATACCTCGCTGGCGTATGCGACGTTGCCGGCGCGCCCCTCACGCTGGGACGTTCGCATCACGCGAGGCGTTGCGTCACTCGGCGAACAATCGACCGCCCAAAGCGAAGACAGCTGGCGCGTCATAGCCGCGTCAGACTCGCTGTACGTGTTGTCGGGCGCCATGATCGGCGAGCCTGTAGCACTGCAGGCCATGGCCGCGCCGCGCGGGTTCGTTGCCTGGCACGACGCATCGGGTGCACTGATCGAATCGGTGGTGCGTGCGTGGTCCCGCGACTCCCGGACCGCGCCAGCCACGACGCAGGCGCTGCACACCACGGCAATCACCTGGCCGAGGACCGCGCCACCGCACTCGGTGCGCGTACTTGCACGCGGTCCGGACTCAGTTACCGTGTTCGGTCCTGGCGTCGAATGGCATCTGCGCGTGAGCGACGTCGGCGATGTGCTCGGCGGCCACACTGCCGATGGGCGACTGCTGCTTACACGTGCTGTCTGGCGCGAAGACGAGCTACCGTCCACACACGAGATCACCGCGCATCCGGCCGACGGAGGGCTGGCATGCAAGAGCCGGGAAGCGCGTCTGCGCGCGTCAGATGGCATCACGCTGGTCGGAACCCTCACGCAGCCAGCGTCGAGCTCCAGCGGCGCGGTGGTGCTGCTTGTGAGTGGTGCGGGTCCACAGGATCGGAATCTGTCCGTCCCCGGTTTGCCCGGCTACCGCCTGTTCAGTGTGCTCGCCGATTCCCTGTGCGCGCGCGGAATGGCCGTGCTGCGATGGGATGATCGTGGCGTTGGCGCATCGGGCGGCATTGCCTACTCCGCCACGTTGGCAGATGAAGTACGCGATGTGGAGGCCGCGATTGCGTGGCTGAAAACGCACGAGGGAGTCGCTGCACATCGCATTGGAATCGTGGGACACAGCGATGGCGGGCTCACTGCAGTGCAGGCGGCGGAGTCTGAAACGGTGCGTGCCGTGGTGCTGCTGGGTGCACCCGCTCTATCCGGTCGAGAACTCGCGCGCGAGCAAAGGCGTGTTTTTGTTGACGGGTCGGCAAACAAACACACGCCTGCACAACAGTCGCAGTTGCTGACGCAACTTGAGCGGGAGGCCGAGCGTGTGGCGGCGATTGATGCATGGTTGCACGCGTGGTTGGCGCATGATCCCGCCACGATGAACTGGCGCGGACGCGCGCCCGCGCTGCTGGTTCACGGACTGCGTGACCAGCAGGTACCGCCGCATCACGCAACGCTGCTGACCACCATTCTCATAGGAGAAACCGGGCGCGCCGTGCAGCTGCACCTGGTCCCGAATGCGAACCATTTGTTGCTGGCTGACAGTAGCGGGGACCCGAGAAATTACCGCGAACTGGCGTCGTTTGAGCCACTGCCGGCGGTTGTTGCACACATCGTTTCGTGGTTGCACGCGCGTCTGCACGAACAGCGAAACGTGCGCTAGGCGGGGTGTTTGACGCTCAGAGGGCGCCGCCCTAGGGCGCCCCGGGCGCCGCCCTAGGAGAAAAACACGAAATTCCCTATTGCGCGTTGTACTGCGCTCTATAGCTTGTGGCGCGTCACACACGTTGTGCGTGACAATCAATCGCACCCACATCCGGAGTTTCCATGGCCCCTGCGAAGAAGTCTGCGAAGAAGGCGGCGAAGAAGGCTGCCCCGAAGAAAGCCGCCGCCAAGAAGGCGGCCCCGAAGAAAGCTGCCGCCAAGAAGGCTGCCCCCAAGGGCGCTGCCAAGAAGGCCGCCCCGAAGAAGGCGGCTCCCAAAAAGGCTGCTCCCAAGAAGGCCGCCAAGAAGCGCACGCCGAATGCGGCGTTCATGAAGGCGATGACGCCGTCCGCCGATCTCGGCGCGGTGATTGGCAGCAAGCCGCTTCCGCGTACCGAAGCGACGAAGAAAATCTGGGATTACATCAAGAAGAACAACCTGCAGGACGCGAAGAACCGTCGTCAGATCAACGCCGACGACAAGCTCAAGGCCGTGTTTGGTGGCAAGAAGTCCGTGTCCATGTTCGAGATGACGGCGCTGGTCAGCAAGCACCTCTCCTGACCATCTTTCCTGTACGTGTGACAAGGGGCGTGACCCACACGGGCGCGCCCCTTTGTCGTTTCATTCCTCGTCGTCTCTGACTTCTTCTGCCGTGGCCCGTTCGCCCAAGTCCAAGTCTGATGCAGCCAGCGCCCCGGTAAGCTCGGTGGCGGCGCTGCGTAGTGGTGGCAAGTCCAAGTCGTCCAGCCCGCAGTCGGGCAAGAGCAGCGCCTGGGAAAACGCGAAGGCGGTGCTGTGGACGATCGCCATCTTTCTGGTGATCCGCACGTTTCTCTTCGAGGCCTACCGCATTCCGTCGGGCAGCATGATTCCCACGCTGCTGGTCGGAGACTGGCTGTTCGTGAACAAGCTGGCCTACGGTCCGCACATTCCGTTCACCAACATCAACCTGCCGGGCTATGCTGATCCCGAGCGCGGTGATGTGGTGGTCTTCAAGTCGCCGTATCAGTTGGACCAACCCGAAGACCCGCACCCAACGCTGGTGAAGCGACTGGTGGCGGTGGCCGGTGATACGGTGCATATGCGCGGTGGTCTGTTCCACCTGAATGGCGAACCGCAGCCGCAGCCCGAGGCCATGCGCAATAATCCGCGCGGCGACGGGTCGGGTTATGTGCCGCTCTTTGATTGGCAGCGCGCGCAAGAGATTCGGGGCAGCCGCATGGGCGACCCGCCGCCTGTGCCTACGCTCGATGACTGGGGACCGCTCGTTGTTCCGGCGGGCTATCTGTTCATGCTTGGAGACAACCGGTACGACTCCAAGGACGGTCGCTTCTGGGGCATCGTGCCACGCGAGAACGTGCGAGGACGTCCATCGTTTGTGTACTACTCGTACCGCAGCGGCAACGAGAGCGATCGCACGCTGCCGTTCCTCACCGACATTCGCTGGTCGCGCATTGGTACGGCCATTCGATGATTCGCTTTCCGTTCAACCCCGACGTCTCGCGCGCGGAAACACCGCCGGCTCGGTTGTACATCGATCCGGTATGGCTCGAGCTGGAAGCCGATCGCATTTTTGCGCGCACGTGGCAGCTCGTGGGACGAACGGATCTGGTAGCCACGCACGGATCGTTTTTTACGGCGGAGATCGGCAAGGAAAGTGTGGTGATTGTGCGCGATGGGGATGCGCTGCGCGGATTTCACAACGTGTGTCTGCATAGAGCAGGCCCCGTGGCCCATGGCACGGGATGCCGAAAGACCATGCAGTGCAAGTATCACGGGTGGACGTACGCGCTTGACGGGCAACTGCTGCACGCGCCGGAGATGGAGGGCACGTGCGACTTTGATGCGGCCAACTTCCGGTTGCAGCCCGTGCAGGTGGCCACGTGGGGGCCGCTGGTGTTTGCCAATCTGGATCCCAAGGCGGTGCCGTTCAGCACGGTGCTCGAAGACATCCCGGAGCGAGCGGCGCGCTTTGCCCCCGAGCGCATGCGGTGGGTGATGCGCCGCGACTACGAGCTCGACTGCAACTGGAAGGTGTACGTGGACAACTACCTCGAGGGATATCACATCCCCGTGGTGCACCCCACGCTGCACAAGGAAATCGACTACGAGCAGTACCGCGTGGAGCCGCGTCGGTACTACTCGCTGCAACACGCGCCGCTTCGGCCGTTGCCGCCGAGCGTGGGTGGTGCGAACAGTAGCGATCGCAAGTACACGCCGCAGTCAGCCGATGATCAGGCGCAGTACTACTGGCTGTTCCCGAATACGATGCTCAACATCTATCAGGGGCAGATGCAGACGAATGTGATCATCCCGCTGGGGGCGGGCCGTACGCGCACCGTGTTTGAGTGGTACGCCACGGAGCCGCCGGCTGATGTCGAGCTTGATGCACGATGGCAGGAGCTGGTGCAGTTCAGCGACGACATCCAGCAGGAAGATGTGGAGATATGCGAAGTGGTGCAAAGAAACCTGCACTCGCGCGTGTATGATCGCGGGCGGTACTCGGCGAAACGCGAGAATGGCGTGCATCACTTTCACGCGTTGTTGCACGAGTTTCTGACGTGATCTCGCATCGCGCGGTCGCACGAGTGTCCTTTGTGACACAAGCCCGCGCGATTGTTCGCCGAGTGTCTGTGGCGTTGTGCAGTTCCGCCATGTGTGCCGTGCTGGTGTGGCCTGCGGGTGCGGCCGAGGCGCAGGGCCGGAGCACCGACCGTTTGCTACCTCGTGGCGCCCTGCGCGTTGATACCATGTGGTCACAGTCGCTGGGCATCGCCAAGCGACTGTTCGTGTATCTGCCGCCGTCGTACACGCGCGATACGGTGCAGCGGTTTCCCGTGCTGTATTATCTGCATGGTCTGGGCGGCGATGAGACCAACTGGCTGCAGCAGGCACGTTTGGATCGGGTGGCCGATTCGCTGATCGCGCTCGGCTCGGCGGAAGCGATTGTGATCATGCCCGATGGTGATGACAGCTGGTACACCACGTGGCACACGTTGCCCAATCCGTCGGGGTGCGCGGCCGATACCGCGCGTCGCGAACCGGCGGCGACGTACTGCGTGCCGTGGCCGCACTACGACGACTACATCGCGCGTGACCTGGTAGCGTTTGTCGACAGCACCTTTCGCACGCAGGCCGAGCCTGGAAAGCGCGGCATTGCCGGTCTGAGCATGGGCGGGTATGGCGCGGTGTCGCTGGCGCTGCGCTATCCCGACGTATTCGCGGCGGCGGCCAGTCATTCGGGGGTGCTGGCACCGGCGCTGCTGGGTCCGCGTCCGGTGCGGGAGGGAGTGCTCTGGTCTGATCTCGCGTGGGCGCGAACCCCCACCCAGTTGCGCGAAGCGGCCGGCACCCGCTATCGATGGTTTGAGCACATTTTCGGCCGCGATACGATTGGCTGGTACGCGCGCGACCCTAGCCGCCTGGCGTTACGGTTAGTGACGGCCGGCACACCGGTACCCGCGCTTTTTGTGGATTGTGGTGTGAGCGATGTGTTTCTGGATCAGAATCGCGCCTTCATCGCAACCCTGCGCGAGTTCGGCTTGTCTCACGAGTACCACGAACGCTCCGGGGGGCACGATTGGAACTACTGGCGCGCGAACCTGCCGCTGAGCATGCGATGGTTGTTGCAGCGTGTTGCGGGCGACTCCGTCGCTCCTGGCTAGCGCGCGGCGTATGAGCCAGTTCACTCCCTCAGGCGTGCCTGTTGCTGCGCCGTCGCGCGCGGTCTCGCTGCGTGCGATGTCGCGCTCCACGCTGGAGCTGGCGGGCATCACGGGTGTCGTGGTGCGGCTGTATCGCGCGACGGTGATGAGCCTGGAGACGTTCTCCGGCTGGCCGATGTTTCTGGGCGC
>JBGTOG010000313.1:0-14024 GCA_041742675.1 Gemmatimonadaceae bacterium
CGCGGTCGCCAGCGCGCCCGCCACCGCGTTGCCCATGAAGCCTGCATGTTCGAACGCCTGACCGTTTGCGCGCGCGTGCTGGTAGCTTTGCTCGCACTCGGCATCGCGACAACAGGCGGCAAAGCGCAGGACCGCGGACTGCTTACCGGTCGAGTCACCGCCCGCACCACAGCCGAACCGGTCCCCGCAGCAACCGTGTCCATCGAAGGCACCGCACTTCGTACGCTCACCGACAGTCTCGGCGGCTATCGGCTGGTCTCCGTACCAACCGGGCGTCACGTGCTGCGCATCCAGAAGCTCGGCTTCGCCCTGCAGCGCATCGATATTCTCATGCCCGACGAAGGCACGCTCGCGCAGAACGTTGAAATGGCGCGCAGTGCACTCGAGATCGATGGCGTGCGCGTACTCGCTGATCCAGTCGGGCGTGCGCGCGGTGAACTCGGGACCGCGAGCGTGATTGAAAGCGAAGCGATCCGTTCGCAGGTGGCAGCGAGTCTCGCCGGTGTGCTCGAACTGATACCCGGCATACCGCTGAGTCCTCCGGGGCTCGACAATGTGCAGCAAGTCTCCCTGCGCACCTCGCCCATCTCCGGCGGCTCCAACATTCTCACCGACGCGAGCGCAGAGAACATCTCGGCGTTCGGCACACTGCTGGTGCTCGATGGTGTGCCGCTCTCCAACAACGCCAATCTGCAATCGCTGGGTACGCGCGGCGAGCTGGCCTTCAGCAGTGCAGCGGGCGGCGGCATTGATCTGCGCCGTATTCCCGCGACCACGATCGAGCGGGTCGAAGTCATTCGCGGCATTCCCTCGGCGCGATGGGGCGATCTCACACACGGTGCCATCATCGTGGATACACGCGCCGGCGCCGTGGAGCCTGCGCTTGCGGCCCGTGCGGATGCCAACACCACAGAGTTCACGCTGGTGGGCGGTCGCGAGTTTGCCGGAAAGCACGCGATGACGCTCACATCAAACGGTGCGTCCACACGCAGCAGCGGCGTGCGCGACGACGCAACGGTGCGCCTGTCCGGTCAGCTCGCGCATCGATACACCAGCGCAGATACTCGTGGCGGCGCCAGCAACATGGTCGCACCGCGACTGACGCTCGACTCCCGCATTGATTTTTTTCGACTCACGGATGATCAACCGGAAGTAACAACGCTCCCGGGCTCAGCGCGTTTTTCCACCAGCTCGGCGCTGCGCGTGCTGGAGCGCGCCGAGCTGAGACTCAGCGACGCCAATCGTCTGCACGTGACGGCCGCGTTCGAGCGTGGCGAACAGCGCTCGTGGTCGCGGCGCAATCTGGTAAGCGGTATTCGCGCCTTGTCCACGCGCCTCGAACCTGGTCGCGAGGTGGGTCGCTTTGGAGGCGGCACCTACAATACGCGCGTGGATATTGATGGCGCACCATCCATGTTCTATGTGCGCAGCGAGCTCGCATCAACGCGTCGTTTTCTGGGACTCGATCACGATCTCCGATTCGGGGCAGAGCTGCGACGCGAGAACAACAGCGGCGAAGGCACACAGTTTGATCTGCTGCTACCACCGCAGGCGCAGCCGAGTGGTGCGCGCGGATTTGATCGTCCGCGCCGTTTCGCCGACGTTCCCGCGTTTGCCACGACCGGCCTGTACATCGATGACCGGTTTGACTGGACACTCTTTGGAGGTGCGAGGGCGCTCGTACAGGCAGGAGTGCGGCTCGACATGCTGCACGACGGTGGCCAGTGGTTCTCGGCAACTCGCGATGCCGTCTGGCAGCCGCGATTGAATGCGGAGTTGGCGTTGTCGCCCGCGTTGAGTCTGCGCGCCGGCGCGGGACGTCTGGCGAAATCACCGTCCATCGCCGCGCTCAATCCGGCGCTTGACTACTACGATGTGGTCAACGTCAACTATTTCGCGAATGAACCGTCGGAGCGACTGGCGGTGCTGACGACGTTCGTTTTCGATCCCGCCAACCCCGACCTGGGCTACACGATTGCGGATCGGATTGAAGGTGGCGTGGAACTGCGCGCCGGGGGCAGCCAGCTCAGTCTGACCGTGTACTACGATCGTTTGACTGGCGCAACAAGCGTGGCGCCGGAAGGCAGCGCCGTCACCAGAGATCTGTATGCACTGGAGAACGTTGCACCTGGATCAGGTCAGCCGCCGCGGATTGTCGAGCCGCCGATTGGTCAGGACGTGCTTCCAATTCTGATATCCCGGTCGGCGAACAACGTAGCGCAGAATGGCGGCGGTGTTGAGCTGACCGCTGACTTTCCCGAAATCAAGGTGCTGCGCTCGCGTATCTCTGTGCAGGGCGCATTTGCACGAAGCTCGCTCTTCAAGGACGGCATCGAGTTTCCATCGCGCTTTCTGGAGTTTCAACTCCTGCCGTCCATTCCTCGCGTTCCATACTACGACGGGATCGAACGCACGGGCGAGCGTTTGCTGCTCACTACGCGGCTTGTTCATCATCAGCCTGAACTGGGTCTCGTGATCACCGGCATCGTGCAGCACACGTTGCGCGAAGTGCAGCAGAACATCGGCGCAACAGATTCGCTGGCCTTTGCCGGCTACATGTCGCGTGACGGAACGCTGACTCCCGTGCCGTTGGCCGAGCGAGGGCGAGCGGAGTATGCGGACCTGCGCGGTGGGCGTTCCGTGCTCACGGACGAGCGTCGCGGTGATCCCGACTGGCTGCTCAGCGTGCAGGTTGCCAAGACCCTGCCACGCGGCGGACGACTCTCGTTCTACGCCTTCAACGCACTCGACCGCCAGGGACAGTACGGTACACTCGAGGGGCTACAGCGTCTCTACGCATCAAGTCGCTTCGGACTGGAAGTGACCATGCCGCTCGCCGGGCTGGGGTTGGCACGATGAGCGGCAAGGCGCGCGGTCGCATGCTGCATCGTGTGCTGTGGTGCTGTGCCGCGCTCGCGATGCTGCTGCCAGTCAGCGCGACCCGCGTGCACGCGCAGGCGACCAGCGAAGTCACAGACCGCACATACCCATCGTGGATGACACGCTGGAGTCCGCTCAGCGAACTCGGGTCGCTCACGCGCACACTGCCGTCCACTCATCAGAACCAGCCGCTGCTGTTCACGCCGGCGCCGCTGGTTGGCATGCTGTGGACCGCGGGCAATCCAGCCGGTGCAGCGACGGAAACGCGCGCGCCTCGCAGCGAGTATGCCATCGGCGTGGGCAACGAAGATGGTGCGCTGCGCCGACCTCTGGATCCCCTGACCGTGAGTGATGTGCAGGCGAGAGCCGATGGTTGGCGAGCGCTGGGTGCGCGCGGCGGCGCGATTGGCAGTGTGCGTTTTTCGCAGAGCAGTCTTGACCCCAGCGCGATAGGCGTGATCAATGAACCTTATGCAACGCCGCGACTGCTTCCTGTGGACACGTCAAGTGAACCACTGCGACGCATCAGCGCGAGACTGGAGGGCGCGGCCGGTTGGACCGTACGCGGCTGGGCCCTGGGCGGTGCTCTGGGGTACGATACCAGAAGCACCACGTCGGTTAACGCGGCCTTTGTACGCCGGAACCGGGTCGTGCTGCCGGCCGGTCGGCTGGGCATTTCGCGTGATATGTATAACGGACGACTTCGATTGGGCGCCCACGTTAGCGGGCAGGTTGGTGAAGAAGTGATTGATCTGACGGCTGTGGGTCGCGCAGGGCTGTTGTATCAGTTGGAGGGATATCGCACGGTGCCTGGCAGTGGGGTGCTCAGTCAGCCGTATTATCAACGCATCTCGCGCAACGCGCGCACGGCGGTGGCATCAGTGGGCGGCCGCACGTCAGCGACGGAGTGGACCGCCTTTGCCGGTGGTGTCGCGCGCGAAGATCGTTTTACAAGCACGCGCGCGAACGACCCGCCGTCCAATCTGTGGAACTCCGCGGGATTTGATGCCGGCGCGTCGGCGCGTCACAGTATGGTGAATGATCGGGTGTGGCTGTCCGTCAATGCACGCATCGTCAAGTTGACGGGTGACGCGACATTTGTTCGAGAGGAGCCAGCCAGCTTGCGCACCGATGAGCAACGCATCACGACCAGTGCCGAAGCGCGCGTACGGAGCGGAGCTGGCAACTGGACGCTGGCGATTCGAACAAGTCTTGACGCCGAGCAGCGCATGGTCGACGACAGCATCGCGGCGCTGCAATCCGATGTGAGCGCCCTGTCACCCGGAATCATGCTGGAAGGCAGTCGAGCGCTTACGCCGTCTCTCCACGCAGTCGGAGGCGTGACGTACGTGCGATACGCCGGAACCGGTACCATTCCCGATCCTGTGTTTTACAGTCCGCTGTATCAGCGGCTGTTTGCGCCGGAGCTGGATATCGCGACATCGACGCTCAGCACAAGCGGACTCGTACTTGGCGCGCGATGGATACGGCCTGACGGCTACGTGCTCTGGCTCGCTGCGCGCCGTGAGCAACGCACCTTGCTCAGTAGAGATCGCATCTTCACCCCGCGAGGAAATCGCACCGTATCCAGCCTCACGCTGGGCGTCACGGTGCGCTAGGAAAACCCGAGGCGACTATGACACGTTTACTGTTTGCGGCCTTGTTTCTGGGTGGCGTCGCGGTGATCACCGCCTGCTCCGCTGATGAACGCACGCTCGTTGCGCCTGAGCCGGTGGCGAGTCGCGATCTGATCTTGCATGTGGTGGCGGATGCGGAAACAGCAGACCTGTCCGCGGCAGCAGCACTTGGTTGGAGCGATGGCCTTCCGGGCGTCGAGGTTATTGTGGTCACAAGCGATTCGGCAACGCTGACCGCAATAAGCGATGCGCAGGGACGCGTCGGTTTGTCGAGTGTGCCGATGGGCACCATGACCGTGCAACTGCGCAGAGTGCTGACGGCTGCGGAGCGAGGCGCCGTCTCCAACACGAGTGACGTCGTCGGATTTGTCGGGCAGTCGTTCGTCACGCTCGACAACACCAGCGCGCCGGAAGTTGAGGTGCGCGTACCGGCCGCGTTTCGTCGTGGCCTGATGTTGAGCGAGTTCGCCTTCAAGCGTGCATATATCGCAGGACTCGGCACGTACTACTTCGGCGGATATCTGGAGCTATACAACAACGGCGAAGAAACGGTCTACCTTGACGGGTTGCAGTTGGCCAATGCGACGTCATTCGGCGCCAGTACCGAAGGCAGCAACTTCACGTGCGAATCGCTGGCGGACCGAATGGAAGACAGCGGTGGCATCTGGACACGGTATCTCGTGGCGTTCCCGGGGAGTGGCACCGAGTACCCCGTGGAACCTGGTGGCACGGTGGTTGTTGCCATGGATGCGATTGACCATCGCGGACTGTTTCCCGATCAAATCGACCTGAGCGATGCAGACTTCGAGATGCCCGGCGGCCCCGACAACCCGGCCGTGCCGGATATGATCAACCTGAGCGTGGGCCACAATCCCAATCATACACATGGTCCGCTGTTCGACGCGTGGAATACCGTCACCGCTGTGCTTTCGGCGCCTGCAGACCCTTCCACATTTGCCACGAACTCCCGCGTGACCAATGGTGTCACGTTCAACACGATTCGTATTCCCGCCGCAGGGTTGATAGACGTGATGACGAGCAGCGGCATGTTCTATCTGAACTACACGCCGCCGGGCCGTCGTTTGTGCCCGCGCTTTGTCAATCAGAGCTTTGATCGCGGTTATGGCTTTCACATCACGGATTCTGAGACAGCCTCATCCTTCGATAAGGGGCCCGTGCGGAAGGTGTTCTTTGTCGATGAGAATGGTCGTCCGGTGCTGCAGCACTCACGAAACAGCGCGGTGGATTGGAAGACTGGACCGCGCACGCCAGGGGTGGTGCAGCCGTAGCGCGCGTGTATTGCGTGCGGGGTGGTCAGGGTGTGCCGGTTCGCCGGTTTTCACGGTCGACGTACTGCCGAGTCCAGACAAGCACGATACCGCCACTAGTGGAGATGGAATGTCCCAGCGGTAGCCACAGCTCGGGCTCGCGCAGTCCCATGTACCCGCGGTGCACCTCGATCGCGGCAATGTCGGCTTTGTTGGGAATCTGCAGATCGTTTCTGACCGGACGCCCATCCACGTAGATGATTACGCGCTTCATCCCAACCTGAAAGCGAGGCGAGAAAGTGAGTAGATCCCGAAGATCGTAAAGCGGCAACTCCATGATCTCATCCGCGTACATCACCGCCCCCAGTCCGCGTTCCGCGCGCTCAAACACTCGCGGCAGCCCCGCGCGCAGCGCAGACACCGTCACCGTCTCCAGCATCTGACTGCTTGGCCGCAGAACCACTCGCTCATGCGCGCCCGCTGCAAGCGTGACCGTGACCGAGTCGGGCCGATATCCCACGCGACGCGCGATGATCGTGTATCGACCGGCCGCCAGCGACGAGAAGGTGAAGCTGCCGTCCGCCGCCGAGCGCACGTCAACACGGCCTGGTTCGAGAGTGACGGAAACATCCGCGAGAGGCGTGGCGTCGGCGGAGAGTACGACTCCGCGGATTGAGCCGCGCGGCTGTTGTGCGTGGACGCTCGGCTGGCTCGCGAAGAGCAGCGCAAACGGGATGGCGCATCGTGACAGTGCACGACAGACCACCGGAGAGCAAATGAGTGCTAAACTGGGCATCGAGTGCGCTCCCCGGGATGTCCTTCGTTTGCCCCTCGTGCATGCAACGCGCACTGCCGCATTGCTGGCCGCATGATGAACGGTGAGCCGCCCGTAAACTGGAAACTGTCTTCAATGACCTAGCCTGTCAACGCGAGCGCGCTCGGCAGCCCCTCACTCGCAAATCGCAGACGCAATCTGTTTCTGATTGACCCCACCGTGCGGTCGCAGTAACGTCTGCGTCATGGGTGCCTTCCTTGTCACGGTGCACACACTCGTCTGGCTGCTGATCGTCCCATTGGTTGCTGACCAGCAGCGGCCCTCGCGAGAGCACCCGACATTCGCGCGGGCGGCGGCTCTACCGCTCGTCGCTGCGCAAGCGTCCGTCGCGCATGACAGCGTAGAGGACCCCGTCCCGGCCCTCAAGCGAAGTATCGGTCGCTATCAGCGTCGCTGGCGGGATCTTTGGCAGCGATCGATCAACGAGAATGATTCGTTGTTTCTGAATGTTGCGCTCGCGCTCGCTGACGACAGCGGAGGTATTTCCTCCGCGAGACTTCTGCGCACGTATGCGATCTCTTGTGCGGTTGGTTTCTTCAATCCGCACTACATCTTCACGCCGCGCCCGATCGGAAGGGAAAATCGCATTCCACCGATTCCACTGCGACGGAACCGCCCGTCGGTGACATCGCTGGAGTTCCTCGATCAGGCCCAGTTTCCTCGGCGCAACACCCGCTCAACCACCAGAGTCTCAGCGCGCGGCAACGAAGTGCACGTGTGCCCGCACTGGATTCCGGAGGACGCATTCTTTGCACCCGACGAAAGCGAGTGGCTGGACTTTGCGCTCCCGCTGAAAATGCGACCAACCGCGCGCGCCATGCGTGACACGGTCATTCAACAACTTGAATCCGCGCTCGCGGCCAATCCCGAGAACGATTGGGTTGTTGGGCAGCACATACGCTTCTTGCTCGACAACCGGGACACCGATCGCGCACGTGCCGCGGCAACGACGTGTCGCGCCGAGCAGAGTTGGTGCGACGCGTTGCGCGGACTCGTGCACTCCTCACTCGGCGAGCTGCCTGAAGCAGAGCGATACTTTCGTAGACACCTTCACTCGCTCCCCGCAATGCGCGGCGCAGAGTGTGCCGATACATCGGCACGCGTGCTGTTGCCGCAAAACGAGCGCCTCGCCAACCTCTCGATCAAGTGTGACGCGTGGGAACAGACCGCTGAGCGGCTGTGGTGGTTGAGCAATCCGCTGTGGACAACCGAATCCAACGAGCGTTTTGTCGAACACTACGCGCGCGTCACGAGCCTCGCCCTGCGCACAGCACTCGATGAAGACGAGCGATACATCTGGCGAAAGACCGCCGCCGGTGACGCGCTGCGCGAGGTGATTATCCGCTACGGTTGGCCAAGCCACACCGTCTGGGGCGGCTCCTTCGCCGACGAGCGGCTCGCCACGTACTCGCTCGACAGTCTGCGCAACCAGGCCGAATATCCGTACACGGTGAAGGAGTATTCGCGAGACCGCGTGGCGTTTGTGCCGAGCATGGATGCAATCCGCAATCCGTTCAACGCGAGCGATGCCGATTGGAAGTGGTCACTGCCAGACGATCTGCGCTGGGATCAGTGGTGGCCTGCGGAGCACATGACACCGCGCACACATCTTCGGCGCTTGCCGCCCGGACAGATGCTGTTGCTGCGTCGTGATTCCGTATTGCGCATCGCCTTCGCAATCGACGATCCGATTCATGAGATGGATCCGACGGTTCGCTCGGAACCGCGTGTCACGCTCATTCAATCCACTGGTCCACAAGACCTGCGACGCATCAGCGACACTACCGTCTCATTCGGATTCTCATTACGTGTGGACGGGTCGATCTCGCCCGAGTCATCGCTGCTCAGTCTCGAAGTGGCGAACCGCGTCCCCACCGAGCCCGCGCATCGGAAGCGCTTCGGAATCCGTCCACCGCCGCCGCTTTCGCGTATGCAGCCCGGCGCCGTGGCGGTCTCCGACCCGGCGTTTCTGTTGCTGCCACAGTTCGACGCGCCACCACCAACACATCCCGACAGCGCCATCGCGCGCCTCACCGGCAGCACGCAGCTCCCGCGCGACGTACCGCTCGCGCTTTACTGGGAGAGCTACGGATTCGCACTCGGCGACACCGTTGATGTCGAGGTGCGCATTGCGCGTCGCGATGGCAGCGCACTGCGCTCACTCGCCTCGCGCTTTGGACTTGCCGACGCGCAGAACGACAGCATCTCCATTCGCTGGCGCGAACCGGACCCGGGGAGAAACGCGCGTGATCTCGGTACCGTGATTCCAGGCGTGGCGCGCGGGCTGGCGGTCAATATCCGAAATCTTGTGCCGGGGAACTACGCGTTCATCGTCGCAATGCGGCGAACCGATGGCGCCACGGCCACGGGTGAGCGTCGGGTGGAGATTGTGCAGTAGCTCCGGTCGACCGCTCCAAACTGGTTGCCGATTTTTCGACTCCGGGGTACCCTATATGCGTCCCCTCGCACACCCTGATATGAACTCTCGCCGCACCTTCCTCCACCGCTCGGCCCTGCTCGCGGCCGGTGCCGCCGCCGGCCTGCTGTCACCGGCGCCGCTGCACGCGCGCGCGCCGCGCTCCGGCAATGAGTTCGTGTTCGCGCGGCTGCGCTACGATTCCGGCGACTGGGACTACAACCCCAAGGTGTGCGCGAATGTGCTCGACACCATTCTGCAGTACACCACCATCCCGGTGCACCAGCAGGAAGTGATTGTGACCGCCGATTCCGCCGAACTCTCGGCGTATCCGTTTGTGTTCATGACCGGACACAATCTCGTGCGCTTCAGCGAGAAGGAACGCCGAGGACTGGTGCGGTTTGTTGACAACGGTGGCCTGCTCTTTTCCGACGACTGCAATCACGACATCAACGGACTGTACGCCAAGTCGTTTGAAAGCGAGATGCACAAGGCGTTTGGTGGCACGGATCAGCTGCCCAAGCTGCCCAACAACCACGCCGTGTATCGCTCGTTCTTTCAGTTCGACGGCCCACCGCAAACAAGCCATGAGCTCAACGGCTGGGGCGACAACATCGTGCACAACTACCTGCGCGGTGTGGAACGCAACAACAGGCTCGGCGTGCTGTACGCGAATCAGGACTACGGCTGCGAGTGGGACTACAGTTGGCAGAACAAGCGCTTTCGCACCAAGGACAATACGCGCTTTGTGGTGAATCTTGCGGTGTATGCGATGACGTGATGGGCAAACTGACACATTGCCCATGCACAACATGACGCGGAAACTCGGCGCACACCTGTTCGTCCTCGCCACCGTGCTCTCAACCGCATCGGCTTGTGCAACCTCCCGGACGATCGCTGCTGAAACACCGCAGCCCGCCACTCGTCACATCGAGTTCGTCACAGGGGAAGGTGCGATGCCCACGCGCTTGCATGCCACAACGGAGCTCACGCCGTCCCGTATTCGTATCACGCTTGATTCCGGATGGATCGTGCCTCGCGGCCTCGAATGGCGCGACTCGCTTTACGTTCGCGTCAACCTGTCGCAGCGTAGCGGACTTCCGGGCGGGCTGGCCAGCGACGCCATGCTCGCTCCCTGGGATGGTCGTGTCAACGCCCGTGTCGTGGCGCGCGGCGACAGCGTGCGGCTGACGCAGCCGGTCGCGTTCGATTTTCCGTGGCCATGCGATCGGGACCTCACACAACTGTGGCCGACACTCCAGGTGCGCTGGGGGCGTGGGTGGAACTACGCGCACGCACCGAACGATTTGCTGGCCGAGCTATCACGTGAGCTGCAATCGCGCGTCGGTATGGTCGGTCCCGGATGCTGACACGGCATCGGCTTGCGTGCGTCACTTCACACGCAATGCTCTCGGCCCTGCTGTGCGGTCACGCGGCACATGCACAGGCCGCATCCGATGCGCGGCGCCCACTCGATGTGCAATCGCTCCCTTTGTCCGCGATTGAGAGCTCACCGGCTCGAACATATGGCGGTGACGCTCACGACCTGTTCAAAGTCGCTAATGCGCTGCTATCGCCGCGAGGAGAGCTCCTGGTCATTCAGTTGGGTGGCACGTCGGTGATTCGCTTTGCACTCGACGGCGAGCGCCGCCCCGACATCGGCCGCAGCGGGAAAGGACCGGGTGAGTTCCAGGCCGCCAGCGCCATTGCCGTCACACCGCACGATACGCTGCTCGTGTTCGACTACATGTTGCGGCGGATCAGCGTGTTCTCTCCCGAACGCGGATTTTTCCGCAGTGTCTCGACCGAGACCGGCGCAATCTGCTGCTCGCCCATGGGTTGGTACCTCCAGCGCCTGTCAGTGACCGACGGAAGAAGCGGTGAGGTGCCTCGCGCCTCCATGCGCGTTGCCCATTGGAGCGAAAGCACCGGCCGCCTGCCGCCAGACACGGTGCTGTTCCGCTACTCGCCACCGCGCCTGGTACTCGACCGGGAAACCGGACCGAACGGCACCTTTTCCTTTGGCGCAACTCACATCCTCCCCTTCAACCCGATCACTGCCATTGCACTCGGCGCACGCCACGTCGTTTCGATTTCAGACAAGGCCTTTGCGTTTGATGTGTGGACACCGGCGACATCGTCCACTGTCACGCACCGATACGCCGTGCCCGCTCGCCCCGTTGCAGCGCGGGACGTGCAGGCGGTGTATGACTCGATCGTGGAACGCACTGCCGAGAAGGACAAGTCACGCGTGCGCAGCGCCCTCATGCAATCGGGTGCGCGGGCCGAGTACCCAGCGATCGATCGGCTGCTGTTGGACCGCGACTCGCTCGTCTGGGTGCGAATCGCACCGACGCACGCAGACACAATCCAGACGTGGGTCAGCTTCGATGTGACGGGCCAAGCCATCACTCGGCTCGTCTTGCCTCGACACGCGCAGCTGCTGTCAATCTCCGCCGGACTGGCACTGCTGCTCGAAGAGGACGAAGACACGGGACTGCAGCGAATCCTTCTGCACCGGGTGGTTCTATCGCCGAGACGGGGTCGGTAATGAAATGAGGCGCCGCGAGATATCACGGCGCCTCATGCAACTCAATCAGTTGTGCAGCGACTGTGGCGCAGGAACCGCTTACTCGAACGCCGCCCCCACCATCATCTTGCGCACCAGCAACCACGGCGAACCATGCGAGATGGAGTTCGTCTGCGTGGGCTGACCCTTGGCGTCACCGCCCGTCCCAAACTTCTGATACTCCTTCGGGCCCGTCACACCATCAAGATTGGCCCAGAAGTCCGTGGTGATCGCGTTGTACGTGACATCCGTGCACATGCGCGTGATCTTGCCGTTCTTGATCTCCCAGAACGCGTGGCCGCCGAACTGGCCGTTGTAGCGCTGCTGATCAATGGAGTAGCTGCCACGTCCGTCGATCATCACGCCATCCTTGATGTCGGCGATGAGTTCGTCACGCGTTGGTGAATCATCAGGGCCGGGTTCAACGTGAACGTTTGGCATGCGCAGGAACGGATAGTCGCGCCACGAGTTGCCGAACGTGCAGCCGCGGCTGAAGTCTTCGCCCATGAGGTGCGCGGTTTCGCGGTTGGTCTGCAGACCAACGAGCACACCTTCGCGAATGAGTGGCCACTCCATCGTCTTCACACCGTCATCATCGTAGCCGGTGGATCCAAGTCCGTCATCCGTCTTGGAACAGGTCACGTTGAGCAGTTTGGATCCGTACTTGAGCGAACCCACATCATTGAGCTTCACAAAGCTCGTGCCCGCGTAGTTGGCTTCGTAACCCACAATGCGATCGAGCTCCGTGGCATGCGCGATGATCTCATGAATCGTGAGCATGGCGTGCGACGGCGACAGCAGCAGATCGCGCAATCCCGCTGAGCCGAGCGGCTTGGCAGTGCACATTTCCACCGCTTCCGTCGCCACGCGCTCAGCGCTCGCGAGCAGATCAGAACGCTCGGCGACTTCCCAGCCACCGCATGACGCGACGCCTGGGTAGTTGCGCGTGCGCGTGACATCACCCACCCGCGCCGTCACGCTGAGCGTTGGCGAGGTGGTGAACAGCTCCTGCTCAATGTACGAACCTTCGCTCGAGGCGAAGTAACGCCACTCGTAGCTGTGTGAGGCGCTGGCCGAGGCGGACGTTACGCCCTTCACCGCGCCGGCCTTGTCGACGATGGCCTGCGCCCACGCCTGCTTGTCGGTGACCGACACCGACGTGGGGTGCTTCTCCATGGGCGTCATGTAGTTCGCGATGTACGCGTCTACGGGAGCGAGCTTGAGGTCGGCACGCTTGGCAATTGCACTGGCCTTGGCAACCTCGGTGGCCACGCGCGTCACGCGACGGATTTCGTCTTCGGTGACGATCGGGCTGCTGGCAAAGCCCCACACGCCGCTGTGCACCACGCGCACACCAAAGCCGGCCGCCTTGCGGTCTTCCGGCTTCGGAATGCCCTGCACGCCGCTGCCGCGACCTCGGAAACCTGCACCACCACCGCCTCCACCTCCCCCCCCCGGCCCACCACCGCCGCCCGGAGCACCACCTGTCCCCATCGTGCGGAACACCGCCGACCCGCCCGGCACGCTGGCCGTCATGGTAAAGCGAATGTCGGTGTAGCTGCAGCCGGAGAGCTTGCCTTCACCGAGCGCGATATCGGCCAGTCCCCGAAACCGGGAATCGGCCGCGCGCCCTGACGGCGACGTGGCGATGATGTCGGCCATCAGATCATTCGAGTACAGCGAGAGCGCCGCCGTGGCGGCCAGCCCCTTGATTACATCTCGACGCGTTGGACTCATGGCGTGTGCTTCCGGATCAGACGGCGGGAGAAACGGACGTCATCGCAAACTCCTCGATGCGTGCGGCGGGAACGAGTGCGGCAGAACCAATGTCGTACGATTCACCCATGCCCATCGGCACCGCTTGCCCGACCAGCGTGAGATTGTTGTAGGCAACGAGCGGAGACATGTTCCAGCGGAAGTTCTGCACCGGACCCACGATCTCGCCGTTCTCGATCAGAAACAGTCCGTCGCGTGTCATGCCGGTGTTCAGCAGCGGCTGCGACTGCGATGGAACGCCGCGAATGTACCAGAGCGCCGTGACGAGCAATCCGCGCCGCGTCTGACGGATCATGTCGTCGATGGTCAGATCGGAGCCGCCCATCACGAGGCTGTTGTTGACTGGCGAAGGCTGACCGCGCGAGAAGTTGCGAAGCACACCGTTCTCCACCCACGCCACTGGTGCGGCCGGACGGAAATCGTTGAGGATCGTATTCTGTCGCAGTGTCGCATTGCCAACATCGCTGCGCAGCGAGAACTGGTCGCTGAAAATCTTGTCGCCAGGCTTCTTGCCGGCCATGAACGATCCAGCGGCACCACCACCACCACCGCCACCGCCCGGTGGTCCGCCAGCGGGCGGCTCATCACCACCGGCGTCTCCAGCAGGCGGAGCACCCGCAGCAGCACCCGCTGCACCCGCGCC
>JBGTOG010000314.1:0-9860 GCA_041742675.1 Gemmatimonadaceae bacterium
GCCTTGGGCGACGCGGGAGCGGGCGAGCGCAGCGTGCCGAGGGCGTCGGACGCCGTTTGTCCAGTTCGGCGACCTTGCCACACCGCCGCCGTTTCGAGGTGCAACTGTGGGCTGCACATGACATCCCATAAGCCACGGTGCTCGGCCGCCCAGAGCGCCTGCGCCCGAACCAGGGCTTGCAAGCGTTCACCGGTGGACTCAGAAGGAGTGGTGTGATACGCGCCCGACATGACGTCTGCCAGCTGGCGATTGCCCTCGGCGGCAACGGCGGCCAACAGCGCCACGCGGTCGGGGAAATGGTGGAGCGGCGCGGCGTGTGTGAGGCCGGCGACTTCCGCCACCGCACGAATGCCGATCGCTTCCGCGCCAAACGCCTCGGCGCGAGTGGCGCGTCGGCGTGGCTGCTGCGCGGCAGGCGCCCGCATTGCTGTCCCGCCGGATACAAGCGTGACGGCCGCGTCCACCAGGCGTTTACGGGGTGAGGACGCGTCGGAGTAGGAATCTGTTTGCTGAGTATGCATACGTCCGAATCTCGCGCGATGTTTGTACAATGTCTACAGCGCGTGCGCGATAGATCCCGCACGCGCGCCCACTGCAAACGGAAAGTGACCATGGCAACCAAGCATCCCAACTCGATGGACAGTCGCAGATCGCTGAGCGCGCGTCGACGGACGGCGGTGCTGGTGTTTCTCGCGGCGCTGCTGCCCGTCAGTCTGTTCTGCCCCTCGGCGCCACTGATAGCGCAAGCGCGATCAACCGCGGCGACGATCGACGGGTTTGGTGTTTCCTACGCTGCGCCCTCAGGCTGGACGCTGTCCGGGCGCGAAGGGCGCATTCATGCCTGGGCGAACGCCACGCAGTCCGCAGCGCTGGTGATCTACGCGGGGCATTTTTCACCGCTTGAGCTGGCGCTGGGCGATGCGCAGCGCGTGCTGGGTGTGCCGCGCGATGAGGACACACGCATTATCACGCCGCTCACGCCCACCTCGTTTGGCAGCCGGACGGGTATGTCCGGATCACTGCGGATCGTCGGCGCGCGGTCAGTGGTGGCGCATGTGGCCGTGGTGCAGCTTGACGATTCAACGGTACTTGGCGCGGTCGCTGTGCTTGACAGTGCCACGCAGGACGCGGTGCTTGCCGCTGCCAGCCGAGAGGTCACGCAACTGCTCACAAATGCGAGCTTGCGGAGCGGTGAAAAGGACACCACCTTGGCGGCGCGGTTGTCCGGGGTGTGGGCAGCGAACGTCGCGTACACGTCCAGTCCAACGGGTGGCGGCTATACAAACGATGAATCGTGGTCGTTTCGCGCCGACGGAGCATTCGCCTACAAGAAGCGATTTGCCGTGAGCATGCCAGGCGCCGCCGTGACGCCTGAGGAACGGAACGATCAGGGCCGTTGGTATACCATCGGCGGAGCGCTCGTGCTGATCTCCGAGGAAGGTCGCATGACGGTGGACGTGCAGTTCGCCGGTGGTAAGCTTGTACTCGACGGGACCACGTTCACGAAGCAGTAAGTGACAGACTCTTCCCACAAATGACAGACCTGATCGCGTATTTCGAAACGCTCTCCCCCGTGCGTGGAGCCCTGTACGCGACCCTCTTCACGTGGGGTGTCACGACGCTGGGTGCGTCGTTTGTCTTCCTGTTTCGCACCATGAAGCGCTCCATCATGGATGCGATGCTTGGTTTTACGGGCGGGGTGATGGTCGCGGCAAGCTTCTGGAGTCTGCTGGCACCGAGCATCGCCATGAGTGAGCGCATGAATGTGCCGGGGTGGTTGCCGGCCTCGGTGGGCTTTGGCGCCGGCGCGCTGTTTATCTACGCGCTCGACAAGGTGATGCCGCATTTGCATCTCAACTTTCCCGAAGGCGCGAGTGAAGGTGTCAAGACGTCGTGGCATCGCACCACGCTCATGACGCTGGCGATCACGTTGCACAACATCCCGGAAGGGCTGGCGGTTGGTGTGTTGTTTGGTGGTGTGGCGATGGGACTTCCCGAAGCGACCATTGGCGGCGCAGTCGCGCTGGCGATGGGTATCGGCTTGCAGAACTTTCCTGAAGGGATGGCAGTGAGCATGCCACTGCGACGGCTGGGGCTCAGTCGAAGCAAGAGCTTTTTCTACGGGCAGGCGAGTGCGGCCGTCGAGCCGATTGCCGGTGTGGTGGGAGCGCTGGCCGTTATGCGCATGCAACCGATTCTGCCGTACGCGCTGGCGTTCGCCGCCGGCGCCATGATCTACGTGGTGGTGGAAGAAGTCATTCCCGAGACGCAGCAGGATCGCAATACCGATCTGGCCACACTCGGCTTTATTGGCGGCTTCATCGTGATGATGATTCTCGACGTTGCATTGGGGTAAGCGGCGTGCACGGATCCCTGATGTAGCTACGGGATCGGTGACCTACGCTGCATCCTGCGCCATCTTTACGAATAGCCAACCGGTCGCCAACAGTCCGATTGCTGTGACAATGCCGCGAACCACGGCCTGTGGCGCACGCCGCGCGATGCCGGCGGTGGCGTAGCCACCCACGGTGGCACCGATGGCCATGGCAATCGCGATCGGCCAGTTCACGAGTCCCATGCCGATAAAAATGAATGCGGCCACACCGTTGAAGCAGACGGCGCCCCAGTTCTTGAGGCCGTTCATCTGGTGAATGTTGGTGAGCCCCATGAAGCCCAGCGCGGCCAGCATCACGATACCGGCGCCGGCGCCGAAGTATCCGCCGTAGATCGCCACGCCAAACTGTGCGACGAGCAACCCGACCGTGGGCGGTGCGAGGTCGGTGCCATACACATGCGGTGCGCGCACGGTGCCGCGTGACAACAACCATCGCACCACCGGCTTCTGCAAGGCGAACAGCACCGTGGCACCGAACACCAGCCACGGCACGAGCATGGCAAAACGCTTTTCACTGGTGAGCAGCAACAGTGCGGCGCCAACCACACCGCCAAGGATGCTGGGCACGGCAAACCGCACCGCCCATGACCGCGCGCCGGCGAGCTCACGACGATAGCCGAGCATGCTGCTGATCGTTCCGGGCCAGAGTGCTACCGTACTCGTTGCATTCGCTGCGACCGGTGGCACGCCGAGGGCGATCAGTGCCGGAAAAGTGAGTAGTGTGCCACCGCCTGCTACGGCGTTCGCCGCACTGCCCACGGCTGAGACGGTCGCAATGGCAATGAGCGAAGTGATGGTAGGGGGCATGGCTGCTCGAGGATGAATCAACGTGCGCGCGGCGAAATCTAGCGGCGCGCTGCCGCCCCTGTTCGAGTCGCTGTCCACAGGTTACCGTGCCGCGTTGTTTTCGCTCACCCTCCGATTTTTAGCATGCGACGGTTGGCCGGTAATCTCACAGTGCAGGTGCTGTTGGCGGTGGCGCTTGGTGTCACGCTCGGCATCGTCGTTCCTGACTTTGCGCGCACGCTCAAGCCGCTCGGCGACACGTTCATCAATCTGGTGAAGATGGTCGTGGCGCCGATTGTGTTTTTAACCATCGTCACCGGCATCGCATCCATGCAGGATTTGCGGCGACTGGGGCGAGTGGGCGCAAAGGCATTTGTGTATTTCACCGCGACATCGCTGACGGCGCTGGCGATCGGCATGGTGGTGGTGAATACGATGAAGCCTGGTGCCGGGTTCATTCGCCCGACCGATTTGGCGGACTCCACACTGCCCGGCGCCGATACGAAGCCGATGGGCGTGATCGATTTTTTGTCGAACATCGTGCCGTCGAGTGTGGTCGACGCGTTTGCCAAAGGGGAACTGCTGCAGGTGGTGTTCTTTGCGATCCTGTTTGGCGTGGCGCTGGCCATGGTGGGGGAGCGCGGACGCATTGTGTATGAGGTGTGCGAGCGTACCAGCGAAGTGTTCTTTCGCATTGTCGCCATCATCATGAAGGTCGCCCCGATCGGTGCGCTGGGCGCAATGGCGTATACGGTGGGCACCTTTGGTGTGCGCACGCTGCTGCCGCTCGGCAAGCTCATGCTGGCCGTGTATCTCACGATGGCGCTGTTCATTTTTGTGGTGCTCAACCTGATCATGCGGCGCTTCGGGTTCTCGCTGTGGCGATTTCTGGTGTTCATTCGCCAGGAAATCCTGTTGGTGCTGGGCACGTCGAGCTCGGAGTCGGCCTTTCCACGACTGCTCGAAAAGCTGGAGCGCTACGGTGCCTCGCGGCCGATTACCGGGCTGGTGGTACCGGCCGGCTACTCGTTCAACCTGGACGGCACGAGCATTTACCTGGTGATGGCGGCAATATTTCTGGCGCAGGTGTACAACGTGGATCTCAGTATTGGCCAGCAGCTGGTATTGCTTGGAATTCTGATGGTGACATCAAAGGGAGCGGCAGGCGTAACCGGCTCAGGGTTTGTGGTGCTGGCGAGCACGCTGGCGGCCACAAAAACGGTTCCACTGGAGGGGCTGGCCATTTTGCTTGGTGTCGACCGGTTCATGAGTGAAGCGCGCGCGATCACGAACTTCATCGGCAACGGTGTGGCCACACTTGTTATCGCGCGCAGCGAAGGACAGTTCGATGATGCGCGCCGGCTTGCGGCCGACAATGCGGAGACATCGTAATGTCTTCCGTGCCCGGTCAGATCGAAGTTCAGGTGTTCGGTACGAAGAAGCACAGCGACACGCGCAAGGCCGAGCGCTTTTTCAAGGAACGGCGTGTGCGGATTCACTTTGTAGACTTCGCGATTCGCACGCCAGCACTCGGTGAACTGAAACGCTTTTCGCAGAAGTTTGGAGTCGAGGCGCTGATCGATCGGGATGGCAAGCGCTTTGCTGAGCTGGGACTTGGTCCGTCGCGATATGGCGAAGACAAGTGGCTGTCACTGCTGGTCGATGAGCCGTTGTTGCTGGTGCAACCGCTGGTACGATATCAGCAGCAGGTGACCGTGGGTCTCGCGGAGGCGACATGGAAGCAGTGGGTCAGCAAGTAGAGTCGCGCGACGATAGCGAGGGACGACGCTTGGGCACGCGCGAGGAGGAAGAGGCGCGCCGCGCGCGACAGCTGGAGGATGATCTCAAGTTTTCCCAGCGCGAACGCACACGCGACAATGTTCGCATGGCTGGTGGTATCGTGCTTTCGTTGGTGCTTGCGCTGCCAGTCATGGCGTCGTCTGCGGCCGTGCGTGATGTTGATCTCGGATGGGTGCTCTTGTACAGCGGCCTCGCGCTCGGCCAGATCGGTGTGCTGGCCAGTGTGCTGTGGGGGCTGCATCGCGCGGTGAAGCGCGGCGATACCGATTGGTAGCGGCGCGCGCCGGCGAGTCCGCTACTCGGGAGTCGATGCTTTCGCGCGTGCGTATTCGCCTAGTGAAGCCAGCCCGTCGTCAAAATCCTTGGTAAGCATGCCGGGCATGAACAACCCGAACCAGCGACCCATTGGCGTGTTGCCCATGTCGGCCGTCATGTCCCAGGTCACCATCGTGCCCTCGCTGCCCGGCGTAAACACAAACTCGCCGGTGGACGGCGGACCCATGCCGATGATGGTGAGTTCGTAGCCGACTTTGTTGTTGGGTTCGGCCGTGGTAAACACCATTTCACCGTCACCCTGCGACTCGCTCTGCCAGGCCCAGCGTGCCCCCTCGCCGCTGGCGGGTCCTGAAAAGCTGATCGTTATGGCCGTATCGCGCTTATTCCACGGCGACCACTTGGGCCACTCGGCGGGCGTGGCCACGATCTCATACAACACATCGGGGCTCGCCGCGAGCTGCGCGGAGCGTTCCACCCGGATGTAGCGCGGGAAGAGGTACGAGACGCCCACGAGCACCACAACGAGTACAACGAAACCGAGAAGAGTCTTCTTCAGCATGGTCTGTTTCCGGTGGGGTGAGGAGCGCCGTCTGGGGACTGGGAACATGCCGCGTCGGTGCGAGAGCGCGCCAGAGTTGGGACGGTCCATTCCACCGTTCGGTGCAGGACGTTTTCTTTCACCATGCTTTATCACATCCTCGCCTGGTGTTCCCGTCGTGGCCTGCAGTGGTGCTATCGCGATGCGCAGATGGCAGGACGCATTCCGGATACTGGTCCACTGTTGCTGGCCGTGAACCACGCGAATGATCTACCTGACATTTGTGCGGTGCTGGCTCACGTACAACGTCGCGTGACGTTCGTGGCGAATGTGACGCTCACCGAGCAGGCGGTGGCGCGCTGGGCGTATCGACAGATGGGGGTGGTGCCGGTTCATCGCGTGCGCGACGCGCGTCGCGCACGTGCGCGCGGAGAGGACAGTGCACTGGCTAACGCGCATGCCTTTGTGCGTGTGCGTGAGGTGCTGGCGGCAGGCGGCTGCGTGTGTGTGTTTCCCGAGGGCGGGGTGAATCGCGGGACGCACCTTGCGCCGCTGCGCACTGGTCTGGCGCGGATGGCACTCGACGCGCGAGACGACGCCGGCATACGCGGTCTGAAGATCGTGCCGATCGGTCTGACGTTCGAGGCACCGACAAGGCTGCGCAGCCGCATGCTGATCGAGGTTGGGGAGCCGGTCGACATGGATGTGTGGCGTGCGTCAGCCGACCGACCGCTGGAGCCGCAGCTCACCGCTGAGATCGCGTCGCGTCTGCGCAGCGTCACACGGAATGCACCCGATGAATCGTCTGCCGACATGTTGCGCACGATCGCCAGTGTGATCGCTGCCGCCTCTGGCAGTGCCATGCCGATGCTTGACGGTTCTCAGGCGTGGCGAGCCGTTGTTGGCGACACGTACGGTCCCGGCATTGCGCCAGCGCTCGCTGACGACACCCGGTTGGTTGCGGTGGCAGATCTTGCGAAGTCGCTGCGCGCGCTTGCAGCGTCGCCGGAGCGCCCACTGCTCGCGTGGCGCACGCGACGAAACGGCGCATCCACTACACCGCTTGCCTGGTGGCAGGTGCCGCTGGCCCTGTGCGGCCTACTGCTGCACGCGCCGGCGTGGTGGCTGAACGTCGTGATCGCACGGCGCATTGCGCTGACTCCGGCCGAGATTATCCCTCGCCTGATCGTGCCAGGGCTGTATCTGATGGCGCTGTGGTACGTGTTGTTGGGCACCGGGATAGTGCTGCTGGCTGGCCGCCTTGGAGTGCCAGCGTATATGTCCGTGGTCGCGGCGCTCTGCCTCACGGCAGTGGTGCCAAGTCTGGGTGATTGGGGTGTGCGCTTGATCGATATGCTGAGAGATCGCTGGTGGGTGCGGCAGTTGCAGCAACGCGTCCCGAACCTCGCGACCCGAGTGAGCGAGGCTGTTCGTGCTGTGCAGGCGATGCGCGCGGACGCGATCAACCCATCGCCCTCAGGTGACGATCCTGCGATTTCCGTGCACGCGCCGCGCACATCGGCCTCCAGTTGATTTGATTTGATCGCATGACGCTGCTCAGCATTGGAAACGCCTCCGTCTCATTCGGAGCCACCGAAATTTTTCGCGATGTCTCCGTCACGATCGCCGATCGCGATCGCTGGGCCCTCATCGGGCGGAACGGCGCGGGCAAGACCACGCTCATCAAGCTGCTCATTGGCGAACTCGCGCCAACGAGCGGATCGATCGCGCGCCGTCCTGGCATGCGCATTGCCCTGCTCGAGCAGCATCGCACGTTCGATCCCAAGGCCACGGTCTGGGACACTGTCGCCGACACGTTCGTCGAGTTGCGCGCACTCGAGCGCTCACTGGCTGCACAAGTCGCGCGCATGGAAACGGACCACGGCGACGAACTGATGAGCGCCTACGGACATGACCTGGAGCGCTTTGAGCATGAAGGCGGCTACCAGATGGCCACGCGCGTCGACCAGGTGCTTCAGGGTCTTGGGTTTGAGCCTGACTGGGCGCACGCCACGCTCACTGGAGTGCTCAGCGGCGGCGAGCGAGGACGCGTGGCATTGGCCCGACAGATCGTGCAGCCCGCCGACCTGCTCGTGCTCGACGAACCCACCAACCACCTCGACCTCGATACCACGCGCTGGCTCGAGCAGTATCTGCGCGAGAGCGAACGCACGCTGCTCATCGTGAGCCATGACCGTGCGTTCCTCGAAGTGGTGTCGGATCACGTGCTGCACCTCGAAGGCGGTACCGGCTTCACATATGTGGGAGGCTACACTGCGTTCGTGCAGCAGCGTGAAGAGCGACGGCTCACACAACTGCGTCAATTCGATCAGCAGCGCAAGAAGGTGGCAGCGGAGCAGGAATACATCGCGCGCAACCTCGCCGGACAGAACAGCTCGCAGGCGAAGGGCCGCCGCAAGAGGCTGGAGCGCATGCCGCGCCTGTCCGCACCAATCGGTGGGGAATCGGTCATGGCACTGCGTCTGGAGGCTGGCGACCGCAGCGGTGATCGCGTATTGGAGACCGAGAAGCTCACGCTGCGCGTAGAAGACCGCACGCTCTTGAAGGATGTCACGCTCGTGATGCCTCGCACCGAAGTGATCGCGCTCGTGGGCCCGAACGGCGCCGGCAAGAGCACGTTCATCAAGACCGTGCTTGGCGAACGCGCACCCGATGGCGGCACCTGCAAGCTCGGCCTCTCCACCACGGTTGCGTACTATCGGCAGGACCTCGCACATCTCGCGCTCGATTCCACGGTGCACGATGCGATCACGACGCTGCGTCCATTCTGGGAGCGGCGCGAAGTGCACGGCCACCTCGGACGCTTCGGTTTCGGCGGCGAAGAATCGCAGCGCGTGATCGGTTCGCTGTCGGGCGGCGAGCGTGCGCGGGTTGCACTCGCACTGCTCACGCTCTCTCGTGCAAACCTTCTCGTACTCGACGAACCGACCAACCACCTCGACGTCGAAAGCATCGAAGCGATAGAAGATGCACTCGAGGACTACGAGGGCACAGTATTGCTCGTCTCACACGATCGCGCCGTACTGCGCGGACTTGCAACACGCGTATGGGAGATTCGCGACGGCCAGCTGATCGACTTCGCCGGTCCGTTCACCGAGTGGGAAGAGGTGCAGGCGAAGCGTCGCGCTGATGCTGTCGACACAGCGCGACAGGTGCGACTCGGCAAGGCGGCGTCCGCGCCCCCGTCATCTCACGAGGTGCGCAAGGAGAAGTCGCGGGAGGAGCGGCGCGTTCAGCGCGATGCCGTCAAGGCCGTGGAAGAGGCAGAGCGCGCCGTGACAACGGCCGAGGCCACAATCGGACGCCTTGCCGCCGCGCTCGAAGACCCCACCCTCTACGACGGATCGCCTGTTTCCAACAATAAGGCGCAGAAGCTGAATGCCGAGCTGGCGCGCGCCCGCGCGGCGCTCGTCAAGGCCGAGGCCGTGTGGGCATCAGCGAGTGAGCACGCGGAATCGCTCGGAGCGTTGTAACCGGACCTGAGGCGGAAACTGCGCGATGGTTCGCAGCGTAGGAAAGCCCACGGCGCTCCCCCCAACCGGTCACATTGTGCTGCAATCGGCGTATTCATTGCTGCCCCGCGCGCGTGCGGTGTGCGCGGCGGCAGGACTCGCAGTCTTGATGTTTCCGGCTCCGGCATTGGTGTCAGCGCAGCGCGCGAACCCGTCAGGGTCCGCGCTGACCTCGTCGTACAGCAGCGAGGCGCTCAGCCAGCTCGTCTCGGATGCAGCGCTGCGAAATCGTCTGCCAACCGGTCTCATGGCGTATTCCGCCAATGTGGAAACGGAGATCGCGCTCGTAATCCGTCGCGCTGACGGCACGGAAGCGTTGGGCAGTGTGGAGCAGGTGGCCAGTCGATTGCGCTGGGGGCGCATCGGCCTCTACGAGCAGCGCGTGCAGGGTCATCGCGTGCAGCAGCTTGGCGTCAACATCTCCATGCTCACCCTGTTTCGTGTCGGGTGGCTCAATCCCACGCTGTACGGCAACCGGCTGCGTGCGCGCCAGCGATCGGCAGACAGCACAGCAGGCGCTGCGGAACCGCGC
>JBGTOG010000048.1:0-7964 GCA_041742675.1 Gemmatimonadaceae bacterium
ATGGGTGCATCCGGAATCGAGCGCCAGCCGATGCGCTCAAGCGCACGCACCAGGAATGGCGTTGCACCCGGACCTCCAACTTTGGTGTCGTCGGCATAGCGCTCGCGCAGCGCGCTGAGCGTGGTCACGTGGCGATGTGCAATGGCGACAGACATTGATGACATCGCACGAGCGACGCCGTCGCAGCGATCGGTCCGTCCACTCAGGCGGCAGGGCTCTCGAGCAGCGCCACATGCTCGGCTATCCCAGGCCACGCATCTGCGCTATAGCGTACAAGTGCACGAAGGTACCGCAATCCATCCTCGCCATGCGCCGTATGCACCGCCGCCGCGGCCTGCTGCACCTGCTCTGGCGTGGCAAATGGTGGCTCAAGCGACTCGTTGATGACACCCGTGTCATGCGCGACGCCGGCCTGCTCCAGAAACATGATCTGGATTGCCGGCTCAAGCTCCACGTACAACAGCTGCAAGAGTTCCAGCTCGTCGGTGGCGTTCTCCGCATTCATGCGCACCACCTCACGCGCCAGACGATCTACGGCCCACGTCTGCACCGCTGATGCGCGAAAGCCACCACCACGTGCCGCGATGCGTTGTGCGAAGCGGGCGCGCGCATCCTTGTGGTGGGAAATCGCGTGAGCAATGAGCGCGACCCGGCGGTCGGCAGGGAGCGAACGATACGGAGACAGTGGAGGCATGCGGGAAAGCTATGCGCTGGCCGGATCCGGCGCTGACGCGCATTTTCTCCACCATGTCCTCTCCCTCGCGAGCTCGTCACTGGTACCGCCGCACGGCCATCGGCGTCGTCATGTTGGCGGTGCTGTTCGCGCTGGGGCCCCGCACATCCGCCAGCGAGCCTGATGTCGCCGCGGTTGGCCGCCTGGTGCCAGATGACGTGGCTGCGCTTTCGGAGTGGCTGGCCGGACATGAACGTACGGCGGGCGCCACTGACACGTTTACTGCGGCGCGGATTCGCTTCTTCGATGACACCGTGCGCACACGGTACGCCGTACTGCACATGCACGGGTTTACTGGCACCCGACAGGAATCGGCGCCGCTCGCTGACTCCGTGGCCGCTCGACTCGGTGCAAATTTGTTTGACGCGCGACTTGCCGGACACGGCATGACGCCGGACTCGATGCGCACCGCAGGAGCCACCACATGGATGACCGATGCGGTGCGTGCACTCGCTGCTGCCAGCCAACTCGGAGACTCCGTCGTGATTGTTGGGGCCTCTACGGGAGGCACGTTGGCCTCGTGGCTCGCCGCGCACCCGCTGCTCACACGATCACCGATTGCCGCCGTGGTGCTCATCTCGCCGAATTTTGGCGTCGCCGGTCCCATTCCGACGGTTCTGCGACTGCCGTGGACACGAGTGATCGTACCTCGCTTCATGCCGCGATTCGTGCTTGATGACCAACCGGCGCCCAACAGCGACTTCGAACGCATGGCGTACTCGTGGACGCCCGTGTCCTCACTGTTCCACATGATTGCCCTGGTGGATCATGTCTCCGGTATGCCGCTTGATCACTATCGAGCGCGCACGCTGCTCATTCAGAACCGCAGTGATCCCGTGGTGGACGTGTCACAAGTGGAAGCGTGGATGGCGCGCTTACGCGGGCGCGGGGTGCAGACGCATGACATGTGGGTAACGGTCGCAGACGGCGAAAATCCGCATGTGCTGGCCAGCGGTAGAACCGCGGCAAGTCAGCTCGTGCCCGTCACAACGCGCATTGAGGCGTTTGTACGTGTGCAGTAGTCGCATCTCGTACGCCCAGACGTGATCCCAAATTTTTCCATCCAGTGCATGGAGTGAGCTGTGGCAGCAACCGAGTGGTGGCAGCGTGGTCCTGTCCCGGCAATTCCGGATCTGTTGCAACCGGTAGCGCACATCGTGCTGCAGCTAGGCGAAAGTGTACCGACGCTAGTCGCGGGGCTCAGTGAAGCCGAGTGGAATGCCCGTCCGGCCGACGTCGCGTCGGCGGCGTTTCATGTGCGACACATTATCGGTGTGCTCGACCGGCTGTTCACTTATGCGCAAGGCGCGTCCCTGTCAGAGTCGCAGTTCGTCGCGCTTCGCGCGGAACGCGAACCGATTGCGCTGCACGATGTACCGGCGTTGCTGCAGGCGATCGCCGAACAGGTGGAGCGCTCGCTCGCGCAACTGCGGGCTACGAACCCCGACACGCTCAACAACTTCCGCGCCGTCGGACGTGCGCAGCTGCCGTCCACTGTGATTGGGTGCCTCGTGCATGGCGCCGAACACAGCATGCGGCACCTGGGACAGCTGTCGGTGACGGTGCGCGTAGTGCAAGCGGCTCCCGTGAGGTAGTACCGGACGCCAATGCACGCGACCGCGTCCGGGCGTTCTCGAAAACCCGTCGATGCTATATCGCCCTGGACCCGCAATCAACAGCGCCAGAAATCCGGCCAGAAGAACGAAACACGCCTCGATGACAAGGAAGTCAGCGAGGCGCGTCTATCGCCTCATCCGTCTCAGCCGTCGAGCTCGTTCAGTCGCGGATTGACGATCGTATTGTAGATGGAACCGAATGTGAAGCTGATGCCGACCGACGCCCGGAGGCGATACGCCGTGGCGAGCGCACGCTGGCGAGTCAGCACTTCATCATCCGAGGCCTCGCCGCGCGGTAGATAGAGCTGATCCTGCACCTTGGCGGCCGAGGCACTCACGTCAAGTGACAACCCACGCGACAAGCGAAACTCGCTGCGTGCAAAGAATGACACATTGTAACGCTCCGGATCGTGCAGGAACTGCGTATACCGCAGCGATCCATCAAGTGTACCCCACACTTGCCGAGATTCTCCCGCAATGATCGCACGCGCAATCGGACGAAACTCCGTGCGCTGGTCGAAGAGCGTAATCTCGTCGTAGTCGTAGAAGCGGCCGCCAAGTGCCACGATGCCGACCAACTGGCGGTTGGTTGCCTCACGCCACGGAAACAGATTGTACTCGGCGGACACATCGGTTGCACCAAACACATCCTGATTCTGAAACTCCGACTCGCCACCGGCGAACCGTGCACCCACAGACCAGTGATCGGTCAGGCTGCGGACGATTCGTCCATTGATGTTGGTGCTGCGCAAAATGAACTGACGTTCGCGTCCGTCGGAGAGCGTGAACTGATCAGACCGATACTCATTGTCGGCGCTGAATGTGAGTTTCCAATCGTCTGTGATGCGCGTGGCACTGAGTGCACCGCGAATTCTATAGTCCTTGGAACGACTTTCCGCGCTGCCGTTGCCGTTCATACGCACGCGATACACCCAGAGATTCCACAGGTCCTGAGGTATGGACGCCGACGTACCCGCTTCAAGTTCAGGTGCTGCGTACGACACGGTGAAGCGCTCAGTACCAGCGAAGCGAGCGGCATCGGACGCAAGACCGAGATTAATGGCACTCAGCAACGCTCGGCGCTGCATATCGTCGCTGGAGTTTGGCGGGACGCTCGTGGTGAGCGTATCGATGCCAGCCGCCAACCTCCGCTGCGAGATGAACTGCAGCGTGTAGGCACTACCTCCGGCGCCAGTGGTGAGGCGCGTGATGAGCAGGTGAATGTCGGCATCGAGCCGGTCCTGCGTCCAGATCGCGTACGGGTTTTCGTTGACGATGAAACTTCTGTCGCATCCACCTGATGGACAATCCAGGAACACCCGGAGTCGAGCGTCCACCGGCGATTGACTGTGTAGCAGCGCCGGCATGATGATCACACAGGCCGCAGCGCCCGCGCGAATCAGTCGTAAGAGTGTATGCATTGTTACAATGTATTGAGGATCGGGTCGCGGTGGAGATGAGCCCACGCCCGCACAGCGCGCCATGTGATTTCAGTCACGAGCGCTATGGCTGCACAGACACGCGCACAATCGAATCCAGAGCGGGAAATCGTGTGCGGAAGAACTCGTTGCCTTCGCGTTCGATCATGGTCTGCTGATTCGATTGCTCGAGATACTCGGAGTTGATGCGATCGACTACGTCCATACCGCGCACGACTTCGCCCATGGGTGAGAATCCCTGCTGGTCAAGCATGGCGTTGTCGGCCAAGTTGATGAACAACTGTGTGGTCCGCGTGTTGGTGCCCGAGGTCGCGAACACGAGCGTACCGCGGCGGTTGGAGACCATCACCGGGTCGTCGGCGATTTTGAGTCGCTTGAACACGGCATCAACATCGGGGCGGCCGGAGAGACCGAATTGCACCACAAAACCAGGCACGACCCGGAAAAATCGCGCGCCCTCAAAAAATCCGTTGGTCGCGAGATAGTGCAACCGATCAACACCAAGCGGGGACCACTCGCGACGCACGCGCACCTCGACCTCGCCGCCGCTCGTAGTGAACAGCAGTGTGAAGGAATCGGGAGCGGCGGCCGACAGCGCGGTGGAGTTTGGGTCCAGCAGCGGGTCCGACGCGGTGGCCGGCGCGCCGGCTGCGTTCGCATCTGCTGACGGCGCGCGATCAGCGTTCGTGTCCCCACACGCTGTCAGCAATACGCAAATGCAGAACGAAAGCGGAAAGTATGTAGCTCGCATTGGACTGGGGTTGAGATGATGGACACGCCCACCTCATACAATACTCCGGAAACGGCGGAGCTGTTGAGACAGCCCGCGGCTGGCGGCCCGTTGGCCACTAGTCCTTGTACGGATCAAACTCGGTATCACCGGCCATCACCACAATTAGCGGACGCAGCACATGCAGCACCTCAACCGTGCCCCGCTGCGCCGCGAGCACATCGGGCAACCGGCGGTACACATGCGGACTTTCGTCCACACCACCGCCGCGCAGCACCACACCCTTCTCCTGCACCCAACGGGTCATCATGCCGGGAGACACCTCGCCGCGACTGAGCTGACGCCCGGTACGACGGTGACGTTTGCCCGCCGCCTGCGTGCGCGACATCACACGCCCGGCGCCGTGTACCGTAGAGAACAAGGCTGCTTCCTGCAACGCGCGTACGTCCGGTGTCACCTGTTCCGCTGTCGGGCCGCGCACGATGACAGCGTCATCGCCCATCGATCCGCCAACAAAACCCTTCTGTCCTGGAAACGCCGGCGTGGCTCCCTTGCGAAGCACCACCAGTTCCTCTCCGCCGTGTAACTCACGCCAGGCGTAGTTGTGATGATTGTGGACGAGCTCGAGTTCAGTCCCGCCGAGCAGTGCGACCACTTTGCGTGCCACCCATTCGCGTCCGGCATATGCATAGTCACCAGCGAGCTGCATGAGATGCCAGTAATCGTGGCCCAGCGGTTCATTTACAGCAAGCAGCACCTCTCGCTCAGGCACGCGATCGGTCCACCCTGCACCCTGCCCCAACGCAAGGAACCCGGAAGCGATGGTGTGACCGAGCCCACGTGAGCCAAAGTGCACACCGACCCAGATGGCGGCGCGTTCGTCGACGAACACGTCCACATAGTGATTGCCACTGCCTACGGTACCGAGCTGCACACGTGCCTTGGCACGCAGCGCTTCACGCTGCGGCTCGGGTACGGCGTCCCACGCGCTGTCGTCAAACAGTGCGTGATCCACGGGCGCATCGTCTGCCCGATTCTTTCGCCCGATGCCGAAGCTCACCGTATCGGCAATGATGTCGGCGAGTTTCGACAACGTGCGCTGCACTTCCTCCGCATCGCGACCGAATGAAGAGAGCGTGAGGTCGGTGCGAATCGCGGCGTTGCCGCAGGCAATGTCAAAGCCGACACCAACGACGGACACCTGATCGCGGTACGCGGCCACACCGCCAATAGGCATGACGTAGCCCAGGTGACCGTCGGCCATGAGCGCGGCGTGCACAGCCTGCGCTCGAATGTTTTCAAACTGCGCGAGCGTCTTTTCTTCGTGCTGACCAAAGACGGTCATACATCACCTTCATCTGTTGGTGTGTGAAGAGTGCCGGCGCTCACTCGGAGTCCCAGGGGCGCCGGTCACTGTTTTCTTCTTCGGTACGAGCCCGATCAAACGTTCGGTCGGCAGCGCGCTGTGCGGGTGTCGATTCCACAATCACCATCACATGGCGCGACCGGACACGGACAAACGATCCGGCCTGATCAACAAACTCGAGCCATCTCGGCACGAGCCAACGGGTCAGGCATTCGCGCAGGTACTCGGCAACCTCGCGCGTGACGAACACCCGGCCGAACTCACCCGCCACCACGAAGTATTCGCCAGCGGACGGGCACTCGGCCTGTTCATCGAACAGATGCTGAATGCGGTTCATGGATCGGGAGGTAAGGGAAAGCTGTGCCCCCCGGCGCGAGGTGTGCGAGCACCGCGAACGCTCCGAGGGCTGCGGCGGCGAAGAGCGTGTGAGTCCGAGCGCGAACGACAGCGGAAGAGAGCCGGCAGGGGAGTCGCGTGTCTCGCTGCACGGTGTTTCATGTCGTCGCGTCCGAACAAAAACGCCCCACCTGGCGCGGGGCGCAGGCGGGGCGTGAAGAACGCTCCTTCTTCGGAGAAGCGGAGCGCTAGCTTGAGCGCCCTGCTGTCACGAAGCCTGCATGGTACCGCTGCGGCAGCGCCGGATTGTGTCCGTATCTGCACGCACGCTGCACCCCCGCGCTCGGGCTATCGCCGGCGCGCATAGCGGATGGGTTGGTAAGGCGTAGTGCAGACATGGCGAATCCTCGCACAGGAGATGATCAGGAATCAAACGGCATGAAACGCAAAATCGCGCCACCGACGCTCACGCAACGACGCCTGTCGTTGGGATGGGCTGCGGCACGGTGCGAATGCATCGGGCGAACAGCACATGAACATCGGGACGCGACTCCCAGAGCGACTAGGCTAGTGCGACGAGGATTGCGTGTCAAGTGCGACGACACATCGCGTTGCGCATCGCTGAAATAAACCGACAACTGAATACCGCGAACAGACAACCGTGAGCGCAGTTGTCGACCGCTACTGCCTCCCGTCTCGCCCTCAGCATCACAAACTGCGTTCGGAGTGGTCGGTTCGCGGTTGTCAGTTGTCGGTTCACTAGGCATCAGCGGCCGGAGAGGAAGACGACGTGCGATACGTTGCCCTTGCCGACTGACAGCGGGACCGGATCGGAGCCGTCGTTGGTCAGCGCGTACAGATTCCACACGCTCTGCTCACCAGCGGCGAACCACTCGGTGTAGAGCAGGCGATCATGGCGGCCAGCAAAGCCCCACGGCGTGCTCAACGGAGGCATCCGCGGCACAGGCGTTTCCCCAGAGCCATCCGCTTTCGCGATGGCGAACCCGGCACCAGTCTTGAAGAACAAGACGTGCGATCCATCCGCCGTCCACGGCGAGTAGAAGGTCTGGTCACCAATGCCCGTGCGATCTTTCACCGCACCCTGCCCGATCACTGACTGAGTTCCGCTTGCCAGATTCGTGACGATTACCGCGGGTCCACCGCGCACGGTGCGTGAGCCGTCGGGCGAGATCATTCCCGCATAGTCTTGTGTGACATTACTGCCGTCCACATTGATTCCGAAGTACGCAGAACCCAGCCCGCAGACATGGCGGTAAATCTGCACGCGCGTATCTGAGAGCCACCCCATGAGATGGTACGTGATCTTGGGCGTGCCCGACGCGGTGCATCCGCCCGTCGGCTGCGGCAACATCGCCGACAGGTTGACCAAACCGGTCCCGTCACGATTCATCACCGCGATGTGCGGCGGCGGCGGCTCAATCACCGGCATCGCGACCTTGAATGCGATGCGCTGTCCATTGACCGACAGGCGCGGATACCCCACGCACCCGTCGCCAGTCGGCAGCGTGCGCTTGACGCTTCCATCGAGCGCGAGCTCCATGATCTCGGAACACCATCTGGGCGTGAACGCCGTGACGATGAGCGACTCGCCATCTGGCGAAAGCTGTGGATGCGAGAAACTTGTCGCCGCGTTGCTGAACGTCCGCTCGTTTGTGCCGTCGATGTTGACGACCATCAACGCGTTGTTCCGCACGAACAACACGCGGTCTGGCGTGCTTGCCGT
>JBGTOG010000397.1:0-3359 GCA_041742675.1 Gemmatimonadaceae bacterium
GCAATGACGGAACTGCTCGACTGGCTGGGCGCCCTGCCGGCACCGCTCCTCTATCTCGCGATCGCCGCAGCGGCGTTCGCCGAGAACATCTTTCCACCACTGCCGGCGGATACAGCGGTCGCGCTGGGCGCGTTTGTGGCCGCGCGGGGAGAAGGTTCTGCGGTCGGCGCGTGGGCCGCGACGATGGTGGGCAACCTGGGCGGCGCGCTGGTGATGTTCCTGCTCGGCCGACGGCTTGGCGCCGACTGGCTGCAACGCAAGCTGCCGATTCTTGGTGGGCCGGAGGGTGCGGCACGCGTCGAGGCAGCATACAGGAAGCACGGCGTGTGGGCGTTGGCCGTGAGCCGATTCATTCCCGCCGTACGCGCGGTGGTGCCTCCACTGGCGGGAGCGCTGCAGGTCGGACTGGTCCGTGCCATGCTGGCGATGAGCATTGCATCCGCCGTGTGGTATGGGCTCGTGACATGGTTTGCGTTTTCTCTGGGGGCGAACGCGGAGGCACTGCTCGCCGCGGTGGGCCAAAGCCAGCGAGTATTGGCGCTGGTGGCAGTGGCGGTCGTTGCGGTTGTCTTGCTGGTCTGGTGGGCTCGTCGGCAGCGTTCAAAACGCTGAGCTGTGCGGAACGATTTCCGCGAGGTTGAGTACGACAGGTGATTTTGGTCACAACACCGCTGCAGCTCGCGTCCACGCTGCCCGTGATCCCCCGCCTTCAAATCGACGCCATGCCCACGATACTGAGGCGTTGGACGCTTGGCCTATTGCTACTGTCGCTCGGCGTGCTGGATGGCGCGAAAGCGCTAGGCGCGCAGGTTGTGCTGCCCGATACTGTCTTTGCCCGCTCCGACACCAGCTCAACCGGAGTGATTCGCGGCACAGTGCACACGCTCGATGGCCAGCCAGTTGCCAATGCTCAGGTTTCCATCGGCGAGTTGGCGAACGTCCGCACGAACGAGTTCGGTGCATTCTTCCTGCTCCGTGTGCCGCGCGGGACCTACGCCGTTGCCGTTCGAACCTTCGCGACTCCGCCGGCAACAGCAACCGTGCGAATCGGCGGCGGTGATACGGTCCAGCTGACGATACGACTTCCGGAGAAGCTGACAGAGATCGAGGCGGTTCGCGCGATTGGTCGTCGTCGGGCGGCTGGGCAGGGACTCGGTGCGCTTGAAGATTTTTTTCGCCGTCGTGAGCGCGGGTTTGGCAAGTTCTTCACCCGCGATCAAATCGACCAGGTCGTGACGTTTGATCAATTGTTGGTCTCCAACATCGCCGGTATACGCGTGCGGCGAAACATGTTCAACGATGTCACGATCGACTTCGGGCGTTGCCCGCCGCCTTACCGCAACGTTGTGTATTTCGTCGATGGCATGCAGACGATGGATCAGGAGGTGTTCACTTGGCTCCGGCCAACCGACATTGAAGCCATGGAGGTGTACCGTGGTCCCGCAGAGCTTCCAGCCGAAGCGCGCGGTATCGCCTGTGCCGCCGTGTACCTGTGGATGCGGCGCTAGCAGCCCATCACGGAGATGGCGATATCCTGCATCCCTCATCTCAGTTTCAGGCCATTAGTAACGAGGCGTTGCGCGGCTAGATTCCAACCCATGACGCTGTCTTGCGCTGCGCGGGCGTGATGCCAACCACGACGAACGACGACGACGCAATTGACCGCGGCTTTCATCTGCGGCGCTTTGAAGACGTCCTGGTGCTCGAATACGGTTCGTCGCCGCGCACAATTGAAGCGTACGGTCGTGACGTAATGCGCTGCGCCGCTTTTGCGCGGAGTCAGGGCATCAGTGATGTCACGCTGCTTACACCGGGACTGCTGCGGGAGTACGTGTACACGCTGCGCGATCTCGGGCTCTCGGGCGCCACGATTCGTCGCAACGTGTCGGCACTGCGCACCTGGTTTCGCGTACTGCTCGCCGAGGGACTCGTCACGCACGATCCGACGGAGCAACTGGAGACGCCATCACGCTGGCGCACACTGCCGGAAGTGTTGACCGTTGAGGAAGTGCTGCGGCTGCTCGTCGCCCCGAACCTTGACGAGCCGCTCGCGTTTCGGGATCGCGCGATGTTGGAACTCGCCTACGGTGCCGGGCTGCGCGTCTCCGAGTGGATCACACTGGCCATCCGTGACGTCTTGCTTGAAGAGAGTCTGGTGCGCGTGATGGGGAAGGGCAGCAAGGAGCGTCTGGTGCCGATTGGTCGTTCGGCGATCGGCGCGCTGGCCGTGTACATGCGCGAGCTGCGTCCAACACTCGAGCGTGGCGAAGGGAAGGGGATTCTCTTCCTCAACGCCCGCGGTGCGCCACTCACTCGCATGGGTGCGTGGAAAATCCTTCGCAAGTACGTGGACAAGGCTGGGATCGAGCGACCGGTGTCTCCGCACACGCTGCGCCATTCGTTTGCCACCCATCTCCTGGAAGGCGGCGCTGATCTGCGAGCGGTGCAGGAAATGCTCGGGCACGCCGATATTGCGACGACTCAGCTCTATACCCATCTCGACCGCGAGTATCTTCGAAGTGTGCACCGCTCCTTCCATCCGCGGCCGTAAGGTTCGTCCGCGTCTCAGGCAACGTCACCCGCGCGATTCCGCTGGCCATGATTCTGATCATCGACAACTACGACTCGTTCACGTACAACCTGGTGCAGTATTTCGGTGAGCTCGGCGCCACGCTCGACGTGCGTCGGAACGACACGCTGCACGAGGACGATGTGGTTGCGCTGGCGCCCGAGGCCATCGTGATCTCGCCCGGTCCGTGCACGCCAGCGGAGGCGGGTGTGTCCGTGCCCATCATCAAGCGCTGGGGTGCAACAATCCCGATCCTTGGCGTATGCCTCGGGCACCAGGCCATCGGCGAGGCGTACGGCGGCCGCGTGGTGCGCGCGAATCGTGTGATGCATGGCA
Organism: Gemmatimonadaceae bacterium; assembly: GCA_041742675.1. Taxonomy (GTDB): domain Bacteria; phylum Gemmatimonadota; class Gemmatimonadetes; order Gemmatimonadales; family Gemmatimonadaceae; genus JAABRT01. The sequence continues at coordinate 2,906 of JBGTOG010000397.1, forward strand.
AAGTGTCCCGTATCACGCATCAGCAGACGGGGTTGTTCAGCGGCCTGCCATCACCACTGGACGTGATGCGCTATCACTCACTGCTGGTGGAGATGAGCACCTTGCCCGATGCGCTTGAGATACTCGCTGTTGCAGCCGACGATGCATCGGAGATTCATGCGCTGCGTCATCGCACACATCCCGTGTACGGAGTGCAGTTCCACCCTGAATCGATTCTCACACAGAGTGGGAAACAGTTGCTGCAGAACTTCCTGGACCTCGCCGCAGGATTCCGCGCGACGCACTCACTTCCGGCAGCGGCGTCATAGTCGGCGACCACAGAGTTGATATGAGAAAGGCCTTCCCCCGGCTGGTCGCGGCGTAGCACACTTTTCCGTGCTCGCCAGGAGTGACCACTTACGCGGGCCGCGAGGCCCAATGACCGGGGGTCGGCCATGTCTCATGCAGTGGAGTT
>JBGTOG010000398.1:0-2560 GCA_041742675.1 Gemmatimonadaceae bacterium
GAATCTCCCGGGAATGTCGTGCGTATCTGACCCCATGCGCAACAAGTGGTACGCGCATGTCACGGCGACGCGCCGCATTCTCACTCTCTGGAGGTCAGTATGTTGTTCCTCACACTTGCATCGGCAGCGATGCTTGCCGCCTCACCAGCCGTCCCGGTGTGCAACAACGCCAACACCACGACCAGTCCGCACTTTGCCGCGGCCACGTCAGCGATGATCAAGGGCGATGTCGCAACAGCCCGCCGCGAGTTCCGTATTGCCGAGGCGATCGGTCGGGACAGTGGGTGTCTGCCGGTTGCTGCGTCACAGGGGCTCGCGCAGCTGTTCTTTGGACAGCAGCAGTTGCTGGAAGCGGCTGACGTACTACAGCATCTGGCGGACGACGCGGCGCGCGCCGGTGACATTGATCTCGAAGCGCGTACGTTGGTGGATGTGACCTGGCTGCAGCTCAAGGCAGGCGATCGCGAAATGGCCAAGCACAGCGGTCGGCGCTTGTATCAGCTCTCACGTGATGCGCGACTGTCTTCGGATACACGCGCCTTCCTCCGCACCAGCCTCCGGTGATGGCACAGCGATCACGACACGACGGTGTAGAGGTGTCCGTCGTGTCGTGATCGTGTCGGGTGGACGAGGGTGTCCACGCAGCTTCGGATGAGTTCCCCTGTGTGCGCGCCAAGTCGAGCCGCACCCGCACACTCTGCCCGAGGTTTCCGTGTTCTTCGCCACCTGGTATCTGGCGCTGGCCGTTCAGGCCACACCTGCCGACAGCGTTCCCCTGTACAACAATCTTGGTGATCACCACTACGCGATCACCACGCAATCTCCCCTCGCGCAGCAGTATTTCGATCAGGGACTGCGCCTCTACTACGCCTTCAATCACGCCGAGGCCATTCGCGCGTTCCGTGAGGGGCAGCGACTTGATCCCTCGTGCGCGATGTGTTTCTGGGGCGAAGCACTCGCCTGGGGACCCAACATCAACATGCCCATGGACTCTGCGTCTGCCATCGCTGCGTGGCAGGCGACACAACGTGCGCGCGCAACAATCCACGCAGCAACACCACCGCAGGAACGCGCGCTCATCGCTGCGCTCGGCGCGCGATACGCATCGCAGCGGACATTGGATCGCTCACGTCTCGACTCGGCCTACGCGACCGCGCTGGCCGACGCGGTGCAGCGGTTTCCGTCTGATCATGAGATCGCCGTGTTGTACGCGGAGTCGCTGATGGATCTGCGTCCGTGGAACTACTGGACAAAGCGCGGTACGCTGCAGCCGGGCATGCAGGCGGCGATTGCGCAGCTGGAGCGCGTGATCCGTGCGAACGACACACACCCCGGCGCCTGTCACTTCTTCATTCACGCGGTTGAAGCCGAGCAGCCTGAGCGTGCTGTCCCGTGCGCGGAACGCCTGGCGGCGCTGATGCCGGGTGCCGGACATCTCGTGCACATGCCGGGGCACATCTACATTCGCGTAGGTCGCTACGCGGACGCGATTCGTGCCAACGAACACGCCGTCCACGCCGATGAGCAGTACATCCAGGACCGGCGGCCTGCCGTCGGCATGTACACGATGGGCTACTACCCGCACAACTACGACTTTCTGGCGTTTGCGGCCGCGATGGCGGGACGTCGGAGCCAGTCGTTGCAAGCGGCTGACAAGCTCGCCGAACTGTCTGCAAGTCCGATGATTCACCTTCCCGGCATGACCTTCATGCAACATCACGCCACACGCCACCTGCAAATGCGCGTTCGCTTTGCAGACTGGCAGGGGATTCTTGCGACATCGGCACCGGACTCTGCGCTCGTACACGCACGTGCGGTGTGGCACTACGCGCGCGGACGTGCCTTCACTGCCACCGGCGACATACCGCGTGCTACCCAGGAACTCGTCGCGTTGCGCGAAGCGTCGGAGCACCCGTCGCTGCGTGGTGCGCGTCTGGAGTTCAACGAAGCGCCACAGGTGCTGCGCATCGCCGTGCAGGTGCTGAGCGGCATGCTGGCGTCGGCGCAGGGTCGGCATGCCGATGCCATCGCGTACCTGTCGAATGCCGTGGAGTTTGAGGGGTCGCTCACGTACGGCGAACCACCGGAGTGGTCGGTGCCCACGCAACATGAACTGGGCAACGTGTTGATGGCGGCTGGGCGCACCAAAGAAGCCGCACGAGCCTTTCGCGCTGACCTCAAGCACTTCCCCATGAACGGCTGGTCGCTGCAAGGACTCGAGCGGGCACTGCTCGCACAGGGGAAACGCTCAGAAGCGGAGCAGGTGCAGGCGGAACTGCGCCGTGCGTGGGGCTCCGAGGGACCCGCCGGACCGCAGCACAAGCACTGAACTTGGGTGACACTACCTCAGAGAAGTGTTGAGGTGGTGATCACTGATTGCGTGGGTGGCGCGGGCGGGCGTGGTGACAGCAACAGCATTGACCACAGAGTTGATATGAGAAAGGCCTTCCCCCGGCTGGTCGCGGCGTAGCACACTTTTCCGTGCTCGCCAGGAGTGACCACTTACGCGGGCCGCGAGGCCCAATGACCGGGGGTCGGCCATGTCTCATGCAGTGGAGTT
>JBGTOG010000427.1:0-4578 GCA_041742675.1 Gemmatimonadaceae bacterium
GTCCGGCGCGCGCCGCCGCAGCACCGTCGCCCGGCACGAACCGCGTGAACCGACGCGAAGACAGGAAGGCGTCGGCGTCCTTCCAGACGCCACCGGCGATCCCCGCCAGTCCAGCGGCACCAAGCGCGGTGGTCTCGACAATATCCGGACGTTCCACCGGCACGCCCAACGCGTCGGCCTGGAACTGCATCAGCCAGTTGTTGCTGGTGGCGCCACCATCGACGCGCAATCGATCAAAGGGCACCCCACCCTTCGTGCGCATGAGCGACAGGACATCGGTCGTGCCAAAGGCCATTGCTTCGAGCGCGGCGCGCACGAGATGTGCCGAGGTGGTGCCGCGTGTCAGACCGGTGATCGTACCGCGAGCGTGCGGTTCCCAGTCGGGTGCGCCGAGCCCGGTGAGTGCGGGCACAAAGTACACGCCGTCGGTGCTGGAGACGGATCGCGCAATGGCCTCCGTTTCGCTCGCGGACTCAATGATCTTGAGGCCATCACGAAGCCACTGTACCGCCGCACCCGCGACAAAAATCGACGCTTCGAGTGCGAACGTCGGATTGCCCTGCGCATCACAGGCGATGGTGGTGAGCAGCCCATCGCCAGGCTGCGGACGCACCTGTGCAGTATTGAGCAGCAGAAACGCACCGGTGCCGTAGGTGTTCTTGCCACCACCAGCGTTCCATCCACCCTGTCCGAAAAGTGCCGCCTGTTGATCGCCAGCCACACCAAGGATTGGCAGTTCAATACCGATGGATTGTGCAGAGGTGGTGCCGAAGAAGCCGCTCGAACGTCGCACATCGGGCAACAGATTGCGCGGCACACCAAAGAGCTCCAGCAACTCGTTGCTCCACGCACGCGCCTCAATATCGTACAGCATGGTGCGTGACGCATTGGTGGGATCGGTGGCGTGCACCGCGCCGCCCGTGAGATGCCAGATCAGGAACGTGTCGATCGTGCCGGCGGCCAGTTCACCACGCTGCGCACGGTCCGCGATAGATGGTTGACCGAGCAACCACTCCAGTTTGGTGGCGCTGAAGTATGGATCGGTGACCAGACCGGTGAGCTTCTGAATGCGCGTCGCGTGTGCGTCCAAGGCGCGGCAACGATCCGCCGTGCGGCGATCCTGCCACACAATGGCGCGATGCACTGGCTCTCCGGTGCTGCGGTCCCAGAGCACAATCGTCTCGCGCTGATTGGTGATGCCGACGGCCTTTGGCGTCACGCCAGCCTGCGCAATGGCTTCGCGCGCCGCGTCAAACGTGTGCCGCACGATCTCCATGGGATCATGTTCCACCCAGCCGGGCTGCGGATAGTACTGCGTGATTTCGCGATAGCCGCGTCCGACGATCTGGCCGTCGGCCGCAATGACCAGACAGGTCGAGCCGGTAGTTCCCTGATCGATAGCGAGTACATGCATCGGGCGACTCCTCAGTCGTGGAACGGCGGACGCAAAAGCCCGCGATCGGTGATGTAGTGTGTCACGAGCGAATGCGGCGTGACATCAAAGGCGGGATTGTAGACGTCCACGTTGTCCGGCAGCACACGCAGTTCGCCAAAAGTGGCGAGCTCGGATGCGTCGCGATGCTCAATTGTGATCTCTGCTCCAGTGGCGGTTTGCACATCGAAAGTGCTGCTCGGTGCGCAGACATGAAAGGGCACGCCGTGCGCTCGGGCGGCCAGCGCGAGTCCGTACGTACCGATCTTGTTGGCCACATCGCCGTTGGCTGCGATGCGATCGGCGCCGACAAAGACAGCACTGATGCGCCCAGTGGCCAGCAGCGACGCCGCGGCGCCATCGGGGAGCACGGTGACATCGATGCCCGCACGCTGCAACTCCCACGCGGTCAGTCGCGCGCCTTGCAGCAGTGGACGGGTTTCATCGGCAAACACCTTGAACGACACGCCGCGGGATTGCGCGACATACAGCGGCGCAAGTGCGGTGCCGATGCCGGCCGTTGCGAGCGCGCCTGCGTTGCAGTGCGTGAGTACGTGGGCGCCCTGCGATATGAGCGGCGCACCGTGCTGGCCGATGGCATGACACATCGCGCGATCTTCCTCACGAATGCGCGTGGCTTCTTCGCGCAGTGCGCTCACCAGCTGTTCCGCCCGTTCGTGTTCGGCACGTTTGCACATGCGCTGCAACGCCCAGCGCAGATTCACGGCGGTAGGGCGCGCGGTTTCGATCGCGGAGGCGAGTGAGACAACGCGTGCGTGCAGCGTGTCCCGGGTTGCGGCATCGCGTGTGCGCTCGGCCGAGGCGGCGTCGAGCTGCAACTCGCGTTCGACGAGGACGGCCAGGCCCATCGCGGCGGCTACGCCGATGGCGGGGGCACCGCGCACGGCCAGCGTCCGAATCGCGTCGATCAGTTCGTCGAGAGTGCGGATGTCGAGATAGGTTTCCGCGTTGGGCAAACGACGTTGATCGAGCACGCGCAGGGCACGTTCGGTAGGTGACCAGCTCACCGTTTCGAACGGCGGCAGCAGCTGGATGGGAGGCGGCATGCGGGAAGTTTAGTACGGCGGGGAGGAGCGGCGGCGGTAGGGCGGTGCTTCCGACCACTGAAAACCGCCTACCGACCACTCCAAACGCAGTTGTGGAGCGTAGCCCGAACGTCCGTGCTGCGTGGCGGCGTGCGACCGACAACCGTTAACGGTCGGAACCGTGTTCGGTTGTCGGTTGTCGGTTTGTCGGCCGCTACTGGGTCCCGGCAAGGGGTGGAGATCCCGAACTCCGTGGGGAGTTGTCAGTTTGCGGTGGTCGGTGGTCGGTGGATTTGATCGCGGCTCGGGGCGGCGGCGGTAGGGTTGTGCTTCCGACAACGGAAAACCGCCGACCGACAACCCCGAACGCCGTTGTGGAGCGTGGCCCCAACGTCCGTGGTGCGTAGCGGCGTGCGACTGACAACCGCCAACCGATCACGCGGCGCCTGTCGAAGCAACCCTCCCCGGTCGACGGTTTGTCGGTGGTCGGTTGTCGGTGTGTCGGCCGCTCCTGGATCCCGGCTGGGCGTGGAGATCCCGAACTCCGTGGGGGGTTGTCGGTCTGCGGTGGCCGGTGGTCGGTGGGTTTGATCGCGGCTCGGGGCGGCGTCCGTGAACGGCCTCTCGAACTACCGACCACGCTTAACTGCGAAGTCATGACCGAGCGCTAGATTGACTCAACTCGTTCATCCCTTACGCACAAACCTTGCATGGCCTACTCCAATCTCGCCTTTGACGTCGCCGATCGTATTGCCACGATCACGGTGAATCGACCAGATAAGCTCAACGCGCTCAACGACGCCACCATGGCTGAGCTGGGTGTGGCGATTGACGAGGCCGTTGCTCGTGATGACGTGGGTGTCGTGCTGCTCACGGGAGCCGGACGCGCGTTTGTTGCCGGCGCGGATATTTCCGAGCTGTCCAGTCAAAGCCCGCTGCAGGCGCAGCGTCGGGCGCGCTTTGGTCAGCAGGTGTTCCGGCGCTACGAAACGAGTCCCAAGCCCACGATCGCCGTGGTCAATGGCTTCGCGCTCGGCGGTGGGTGTGAGTTGGCGATGGCGTGTCACCTGCGCATTGCCAGCGACAAGGCGAAGTTCGGTCAGCCGGAAGTGAAGCTCGGTATCGTGCCTGGCTTTGCGGGCACGCAGCGGTTGCCGCGTTTGATTGGACGTGGTGCGGCGCTACGCCTGCTGCTCACTGGTGACATGATCGACGCCACTGAAGCGCATCGCCTTGGGCTGGCCGATGAAGTGGTGCCTGCGGATCAGCTCACCGAACGCGCGCGCGCCATCGCTGCCAGCCTGCTCGCCAATGCACCGCTGGCGCTCGCCGGTTGTATTGAAGCGGTAAATCGCGGGCTCGATAGCACGCTCGAGGAAGGCGCGCTGGCTGAGAGCGATCTGTTTGGCGTGTTGTCGGCCACGGACGATATGCGCGAGGGCATGGCGGCGTTTCTGGCCAAACGACCGCCGACGTTCAGCGGGAAGTAGTGCGCAGCCAGTCCGATGCTTAAACAGTTGGTGGTGCGCGACTTCCGCAATCTGGCCGCGCTCGATCTGGAGGTAGACACCGCCGGCCTGGCGATTGTCGGCGACAACGGGCATGGTAAGACCAACCTGCTCGAGGCGGTCGCCTACCTGCGCCTGCTGCGCTCATGGCGCGGCGCGCGTGACATCGATGTGGTGCGCTTTGGCGCAACCGGTTTCCATGTGCGCGCCACACTGAGTGCGCCAGCGCCTGTGCACGCCGTCTCCATCGGCTACGAACGCGCCAGCAAGCGTAAACGCGCGAGCCTGGATGGTGTCGAACAATCGCGTCTGTCCGACGCACTTGGCGCTCTGCCCTCGGTGTGTTTTTCGCCGGCCGATGTTGTGCTTGTCTCCGGAGGTCCGGGCGAACGTCGGCGCTTTCTTGATGTCGCGCTGGCGCTCACGTCACCCTCGTATCTGCGCGCGCTGCAGGCATATCGCGGCGCACTGCTCAGGCGAAACGCCACGCTGCGTGAAGTGCAGCGGGCCAGTCGACACACCGGTGGGGCCGAGCAGCATGTAGCGGTGTGGGAACCGGCGCTGTGCGAGCACGGGGCGGTGCTGGTGGCCG
>JBGTOG010000458.1:0-6660 GCA_041742675.1 Gemmatimonadaceae bacterium
AGATCCAGGCCTATGATCTCCATGGTGGCTGGCCTCCCGGTATGCGCCCCGTCGGCAGACGGTGAGCGCGTAGATAGTGGTGGAGCAGCGGGTATCTCCACGTTACCGTGGAGGTCCAGCCGCCGCTTCATACCAACTATCCGCTTAGTCTGCGGGCCGATGGGTCGTGCTGAGCGTGCCGCAGCCGGACAATGCTGGACGTGACGTAGCGAAAGATGGCGCGTTAACTGACCTTTCCTCTTCGCAGTGTCCAGACTCGCCGTAGCAATCGCCAGGAAGCATGGATCAGGCTCGTCACAGGCTCAACGCCAACACGTACCTCTCGCATTACCGCATCGTCGCCGAACTCGGTGCCGGTGCGATGGGCGACGTGTATCTGGCCGAAGACATCCGCCTCAACCGCAACGTGGCGATTAAGGTTCTGCCATCCAGCGTCACCGCCGACAGCGAACGCGTGCGCCGTTTCGAGCAGGAAGCGCAGGCGGCCTCGGCGCTCAATCATCCGAACATCATCACCGTGTACGACGTCGGCGAGAGTGACGCCGGCCGCTTTATCGTGATGGAACTGGTGACGGGGCGTACGCTTCGCGCACTGATCGCCGACGAGATGCCGCTCGAGACGATGCTCGACGTTGGACAGCAGATGGCGAAAGCGTTGAGTACGGCGCACGCGGAAGGCATCACCCATCGGGACATCAAGCCCGAGAATGTCATGGTGCGTGAAGACGGGTACGTAAAAGTGCTGGATTTTGGTTTGGCGCGCCTGCTCGGCGCCGAGACAAACCACACTGATGTAGTTGCATGGTCGCGGCTCACGACACCAGGAATGATTGTCGGCACCGTCGCGTACATGTCGCCCGAACAAGCGTTTGGCGAAGACGTTGGTGCTGCATCGGACATCTTCGCACTCGGTACCGTGCTCTACGAACTGGCAACAGGACATCATCCGTTCGACTCGGCGACTGTGCTCGGGCTGCTCCATGCAATCGCAACGCAGGAACCCTTAGCCGCGCACCAATCAAAACCGACATTGCCCCCAGCGCTGAGTGATCTGCTGGCGCAAATGATGTCGAAAGACGCGAGCGCACGGCCGACGGCGACGGACGTCGCCCGCGCATTGCAAGCGATGGAGCGTGGGAGCGATTCAGCGCGGATGAATGTGCGCGCGCCCAGCTCCGCGTCACCTCGCGTTCCACAATCCATTGCGGTATTGCCATTCGCCAACATCAGCGCGGATGCAGAGAACGAGTATTTCTGCGATGGGTTGGCGGAGGAGTTACTCAACGGCTTGGCCAGAATCACTGCATTGAAAGTAGCCGCGCGAGGCTCGGCCTTTTCGTTCAAAGGAAAGAACATCGAAGCGCGCGCGATTGGTCGAGCACTGAACGTCAACACGGTACTCGAGGGGAGTGTCCGCAAGTTCGGAAATCGGTTGCGTATCTCGCTGCAACTGGTCAACGTTGCCGATGGGTATCAGCTATGGTCCGAACGCTACGACCGCGAGATGACGGACATTTTCGATGTGCAGGACGAGATTTCGCTGGCGGTAGTGAACGCACTCAAAGTGAAACTGTTTGGCGATCAAAAGCAGAAGCTCGTTGACCGACACGCAATCAATGCCGACGCGTACGAGCTGTTTCTCAAGGGGCGTTTTCACGCGAACAAGTACACGGCGTCCGGCTGGAAGCGAGCGATCGAGTTCTTCGAGCAGGCCGTCGCCATGCAGCCCGATTACGCGCTGGCATACGCAGGTCTGACCACTGCGCGAGGGTGCCTCTGGTTCTTTGGAGTTCTGCCGGCTGAACAAACCGTCCCGCAAGCGCGGGCAGACTACCAACGAGCCATCACGCTTGATCCTCACGTGAGTGAGGTCCACCTCGCGGTGGCGATGATCACTTTTTTCTACGATTGGGATTGGCCAGGTGCCGAGCAGGCCTTCCGGCGTGCGATCACGCTCGACCCGAACAACGCTGAGGCGCTTTCGTACTACGCGATATATCTCGCCTTCATGGCGCGCTTTGACGAAGCAGCGATTCGCAACAGGGAGGCGCTCGCGCTCGATCCACTGTCGCCGCTGATCAACATGAATGTCGGTTGGAGCTACTTCGCGGCAGGCGAAACAAGTGAGGCGGCGCAGCTCGCAAACAAACTGATTGAGATGGAGTCAGACTTCTACGGCGCGTACTGGCTGAAAGGTGCGATCGATTTAAGCGAAGGGAACTTTGTTTCCGCCGTCGAGCACCTGAATCGTGCGGTAGCGCTCGGCGGGCATCACATCGTGTTGGCGGATCTCGCATCGGCATACAGTCTGGCCGGAAACGCGACCGAAGCGTCGCGCATTCTGGACCTGCTGCTTGAAAAACGACACGAGTATGTGCCGGCGATTTGTCTGGCACGCGTGTACAGCCGGCTCGGAGAACGAGAGAAGGCCATCGAGTGGATTGAGAAGGCGTTCGAAGAACGCAATGGCGAAATGGTATTTCTGAAAGCAGAAATCGAGGGTGCTGCCGAAGGTGATGCGTTGCGAACGCTCAGCAACGACCCACGATTGGTCGCGCTGTTGCAACAGATGAATCTCCCCCAACTATCCAATCACAACTCCGAAACGTGAACGCGATGAACCACCCAGCAGACGACACGAGTATTCGCGAAGTAATCGGCTACTACATCGAAGGGATGCGCAGTGCGAACGTCGCGATACTCGAAAAGGCATTTCACGAGCAGGCAATCCTGTGCGGTTATCTGGGCGATGAACTAATCACCGCGCCGATTGCGGGATTGTACGACTGGGTGGCGTCGCAGCCCGCGCCCGAAGGCTTCGCGTGTGAAGTGCTGGCGGTTGTAATCACTGGCCGGGTTGCAACGGCCACTATTCGGGAAACGAGTCACGGTGAGACGGTGCTTGATCATTTTCATTTACTTAAAGTTGCGCACAGATGGTCGATTGTGAGCAAGCTGTGGGATAGCGAGCCCAGCGTTCCCTGAACACCGCGAACGTGAGTCAGTATGCCGCGCGGGTGAGCGAGTCTCGTTCAACGTGATATTTGTCACTCTGCAAACCAATGTTTCCGCGTCTCGCGAACCGGCAAAGAAATATCCGCTTGCACAGATCCAAGTGAGTCCATGCAGACGTACAGCGAGTAGATCGCAACGCTTCTTCTGCCCAGAGACTCATGAAAACGCTTCCTCGTCTGTTCGCCGCACTGGTCGTCGCCAGCGCTGTCATCGCGCCAGCTGCATCTGCTCAAGTACAAGTGGGCACCCCGAACACCGTGCAGCCCAACAGCTTTCCGTTTGGCTCGTCGGTTGGCTTCACCACGTTTCAGCAGGTGTACAGCGCGTCGCTGTTTGATGGTCCGATCGATATTGCCGCCATCTCGCTCTACAACTCGCGCGGTACCGGAAACTTTCAGGTCGGCACATTCAACCTGTTTTTGTCAACAACGACTGTCGCGCCAACGGCTGTCACGAACACACCGGCAAATAATCGTACCGGTCCGCTGCAGGCGTTCGCTTCTGTGACGTACGTCGCAAATACGCCTGTACCTACGGTGATCACGTTCGAAGGCACAACATTCTCGTATGATCCGACGGCTGGAAATCTGCTCTTTGAAGCGCAGTTCACACCGTTCGGATTCAATTTCGCTCCGGCGTTCTTTGATCGCGTTCAGAGTGGCGATCCTAACCGTAGCTTGGTGGGCACCGCGTCGGACAGATCCCCATTCCTTGGCACAAACGGTTCGCCAAACAGCGGCTTTGTGACCACCTTCACGGCGGCAGCGCCAGAAGTGCCCGAGCCTGGTACCTTTGCGTTGCTCGCGCTCGGACTCTCCGGCCTCGCCCTCGTGACGATGCGGCGACGTAACGACCGGCACTCGGCGTAACGTCACGGTACCGTTGCGCCCATCGTAAACGGCATCGACACCGCGTTTACCTTTCGCGAATGACAGACACCGTTCGCGAATCGCTCCAATCGGCCCTCGGCGCATCGTTCACGCTCACCAGAGAGCTCGGCGGCGGCGGCATGAGCCGCGTGTTCATTGCACCAGGCCACTGAAACAGCGGCGCGGGCGGACCCTCTTGCAGCACGTTGACCAACGACGGATCTCGCAGCGCTCGCGCGAGCTTGCGAAGCCGAAAGGGCCACGCGCTTCCTGTCCCTGAACACACAAACGACAAGGTGCCCGCGGAAAGGCGCAGCTCGCCGGGAATGCTGCTCATGCCGCGCAGGAGCCATGCATCAGTGCGGAGGTTCATGTGCTTGCGGAGTCAAAAGAGGTGAGGGCTGTCCGAGTCGGAGCGGTGGTCAGGTCGCGCACGGGCGCACCGCGACACGTTCATTCCCACGTACTTCACATCGCCCGTGGGCGTGAAGTCGAGGACGTGCCCGTCCCAGCTCCAGAGCCACGTGTCATCAAGCACTGCCGACGCGGGGAGGTGTGCATGTCGTCGTACCCGAAGCCTCGGCTCATCAGGCCAAGCGTTCGATGGCGTCCGCGTACACTTACTTGTTCCGCCACGACTCGCGGATCAGCTCTGGCGTCCAGCCTTCCCACGTCCACGGCACGTCATCCGTACCGAGTAAGGTGTTCACCAGTGGGCGAAAGGCAAACTCGCCGTTGTCGCTGTTGGCGAGCAGCACGAGGCAACTGCGCTGGCGCAAGAAACAGAGGAGGTACGTCTGCGCGCCGTCGCCGTGGCCTTCCTTGAAGAACGCGGGGCCGTACTGCGTTTGCGTCAGCACACCCCATCCCAGGCCGTACGCCAGCCCGACGCGCGCGGCTTCGGCGCCGTCGGTCGCCTCACTTCCGGGGCCGAACTGCGAACGCGCGTTGATTCGCACTTGCGTTCGCAGCATCTCGCTGCGTGTCGACACGCGCATCACGCGATTGTCCAGTAGCGCCATGGCGAACGTCGCAAGGTCCTCAGCTGATGACGTCATCGACCCGGCAGCTCGGGCTGGCGCGCGCCGTGTTTTCGCGAGGAATCGGCCGTCGGGGCCGAAACGATCGGCAATGTCGTCCGCAAAGTCTGAGCGGAAGGTCAGGCTTGTGCGGTGCATTCCAAGCGGGGTGAAGATCGCCGATTGCATCAGCGAGTCGAGTGGCTGGCCGAGCCGCTGCTCGACCACAAACTGCAGCAGGTTGATCCCTTCGCCGGAATACCGGTACCGGGTGCCCGGCATGTCGTGGATGCGCATCCGGCCGTCGGGCTCCATCGTCGCGAAGTTCACGAGACCACCGGTGTGTGACAGCAGCATGCGCGGCGTGATCCGGGACCAGAGCGTGTCACGCACGATGAGCGCGGCCTTATCGCGGTAGGGTGCATAGCGGTCCAGCGCTTGCGGCAATTGGCGTACGATCGGAAGATCGAGGTCGAAGCGACCCTGCTCGACAAGCTGCATCACATAGGCACCGAACACCGCTTTTGTGATCGATGCCGCCCACGTCGTCGTCGAGCGCCGCATCGGAAGGTCCGGGCCTGCGGGAGCCGAGCCTGCTCCATCGCCGCGTGCGCGAACCCCGTAGGCCTCGCTCCAAACCAAGCGTCCATCGTTGACTACCGCCACCTGTAACCCGGTGATCCCGTGTTCCAGCACCAGCTGGCGCGTGTTCGAGTCCGCAGTTTGTGACGAGATGGTGCTGCCATCAAGGCGCCGAATCATACCGCCTGCCTGAAGGTGTCGGTCGAGTGGCTGTGCATGCACGGTCACGCTGGTGATCAGCACCACGAGTGCGGCGATGAACCGAGGATGATGAGGACGCATGTTGATCCTACTCGCACATCCTTGGAATGGTTTCGCGGGTTGGCGAGCGTTCACCTGCGTCCGTGCCCGCGGTCCTTGAGCATGACCGTGCCGTCGAGCAGCGCAGCCGAAGCGTACGCTCGGGCCGACAGAACATCGTGTCCGGTTGAAAGATCGAACGACGACGGCGGCGGGCCGCACCGGTTGACGTACCGGGTGCGATGCCTCGCGCAGCAACCAAGTGACTTGCCGTCGGATCGCGGCTGAGGATCATCAACGTAAAACGACGGCGTCGGATCAGTCGACGCACGTTGGGAGCCATGGTTTTCGACGAGACCTCGATCATGCCGCATTACGTCGATCGTCGATCCTGGACGAACGGTGGAAGTCGAGAATTCCACATCCATGCGTTTCACGCTCGTGCAGGAGTGATCTTGCAGCCTCAACGTTCGAGTTAACCTGCCCGCGGAGGCAGGCACTGTAAGGCTGGTACGCGATGATGCACCATGTGCCGCGGACCAGCCTTACAGTGCCTGCCGTAGCCCCCTGTGTCAGGATAGTTGTCGCATGCGCGATGCAAATGCATCGCGCATGGCGATTACATGACGGGGGTACGGAGTTGGTGCACATGCAGACGTACAGTGCCGCGTTTAAAGCGCGCGTCGTCCAGCGATTGATGGGCCCGCGCGCGGTCAGCGCGAATCGGTTGGCGGAGACGGTGGGCGTGTCCCAAGAAACCCTCTCGCGGTGGCTGCGGCAAGCGCGTAGCGTACACGGTATGCCATCACCGAAGAAGCGAGCGCCGCGCTGGACCGGCGCAGAGAAGCTGCGCGTGGTGCTCGCGGCTGAGGGATTGGACGACGAGGCGCTCGGGGCGCTGCTGCGGAAGGAAGGGCTGCACGCGGCGCAGCTCG
>JBGTOG010000459.1:0-44815 GCA_041742675.1 Gemmatimonadaceae bacterium
GGTCTCCGGATGTGGAACGATCAGTGAAGTCAGCAGCGGCTCAGAGGTCGCCGCGCTGCAGGATGCGGCGCGCCACCTGATCCACCACGTCGAGCGTGTTGTAGGCGCCCTCGAGCACCTTGCGACGCAGCTCCGCCGTGCGCTCGGGATCGAGCGTATCGCGGAACTCTGCATCGAGCTTGCGGGACATCGACTTGCCGGACTCGGACAACTGCACCGAATCCGCCTTCGGGACCGGCGCAACCGGGGTAGTCGCCGCGACTCCCTGGGCATTCGTCGGCGCCACCGGACTGACTGGCCGGTCGGGACGAATGTTCTCGTAACTGCCAAAGATTTTCATAGGTAGGGTTCCTCCTCCGTCTCAGACTATCGGCACATATCCGTCGCAACTTAAATCGGTCAGGGTGACCCATCTGGTTGAGCGGCGAGCTCTAGTAGCGAACGTCGAGACGAGCGGGACGCGATGGGAGCGCCGGCGTGCCGGTGGGGGTGAGGTAGGCGTGATGAAAGGGCGTCGACAGGGATCCGGTCCCGGCGGCGCGGAGCGCTGCGACCGCATCGTCGCAGAGGGTGGAGATGGGGTCAGGCTCTGGCGCTGCAGACTGCTCGTGCGCGTCCATTTCATGCAGCGTATCGGCCAGGAGCGATTCAAAGGTGAGGTGTGGCTCACCTTCGGGACGCAGGGCGATCGCCGGCGTCACGCTCTCGTTTCCACTAGCGGCTGACACTGCGTGGTCCGGGCAAAGCGCCAGCTGTGCGATAGGCTTCGCCGGCTCGTGCGCCGCGGCTCGCGGTGCGAAGCGCGGCGCGCAAGCGATCGGTGCGTTCAGCGACGTCTCGAATGAGGCTAGCCGTGGAGCGGTTGGCCCCCTCGAGTGCGACGACGGCATGTGCCGCGGCCGAACCTGTGGCATCGCTCAGCGCGGTTGTCAGCTGCGCGAGCAGTGCATCCCGCTCCGCGAGCAGCGCGTCGATGCGCGCGGCGTCGCCTTCGAGCAGCTCGCGCGCCTCATCACCAAGCGCGTTGAAGTGTTCGACCATGGTCAGGTACTCCTCACGCTCGAGGTGGGACATCTGGCCGTTCAGGCCGACAGTCGGACAGCCTGCAACTGCTCGGCAGCACCGGCAAAGCCTTCACGCAGCGTCACCCCCAGCGCGGCCAACCGGCGCAGCATCTCCACATCGCGGCGCTTCCCGACATCAAGCAACTCGACGAGCATGAACTGATAGAGATCGGCCAGCTGCTGCGCGATCTCACCGCCCTGCTCGAAGTCCAGCGTGGCGAGCAGTTCGCCGAGCAGAGCATTGGCTTTGGTCATTCCAGTGACGTGCAACGACAGATCGTCGCGCTCGACGCCGAGTCGTGCACGCTCGAGCTGAACGACGAGGTGGTCGAACAGCATAACGACCAGACGGTCTGGGGTCGCGCTGAGCACTTCGAGCTCGCGATAGTTCGCGGCCTGACTTACGTACGACATGATGGGAATGGTTGAGTCGTCGGAGAGGCGGGAAGGAACATCTCAGAGTATCGGCATCACCTGTTGTTGTTCTGAAGTGATCCCACCAAACCCGCCAGCGCCGAGCCCTGTGTGTTCAAGCGACTGAGCGCGGCTTCCATGCGCGTGAACTGCTCAACCAGCTGCACGCGCCGGTCCTCCAGACGTCGCCTGGCGTCCTCCTCGCGCGAACGTAACCGCACGTCCGACTCCGTCAGCGACTGTACCTGCACGCTGATACCACCCGTGCCGAACGTGGTCGCGGCATCCGTCGCGGTAACGAACGCACCGCCAAGTCCACTTACGCCAAACAATGTGCTGATCTCACCTGATGCCGCGCCCAACGCCTGCTTGAACGTGTTCGCATCGAACGTCAACAGCCCATTGCGGTCGAGCTGCATGCCAGCGAGCGTTGGTCGCGAGTACGTCATGTTGCTTGCGACTTCCACACGCAGCGCGGTGGTGAAGGAATCCACCATGGAGCGCAGCGTCGAGTTGCCGTAGAGTGGTGCATCGAGCTTGCGCTGCCCATCAAAAAACTTGCGTACTTCGTTGTACGCATCCGTGAACGTCTGTACGGCCTTGCCGGCGCCTTCCAAATCGCGATCAATCGCCAGATCAAGTTCGGTACCGGCTTCGGCGCCGGCGAGCGAGATCGTGACGTTGGCAATCGCATCCGTGATCGTATTGCTGGATCGCACATACTCCGTGCCATCCACACGGATCACGGCGTCACGCCCCTGTGCCAGCTCTCTGGCGCGACCCGCTGTCTCCACCGTGGCCGTGCCCATGGAGCCCGTGGTGCCATCGGCGCGCACGATATCCATCGACAACGAGAGGCGGGACGCTCCACCCACGTCCTCGGCGAGGCGAATCCGTCCGTCAGCTCCGAGCACTGCCGTCGCGGTGCGAGCACCTGAGGCAAAGCCACTGGTGGCATCGTTGATTTTGTTCAGCAGGTCCTGCACCGTCTCGCCTGGATCAATCGCAATGCCGATCGTGACAAGCGAACCGTCACCGCGCATGCCGCGAATATTGATTGCGTCGCCGTTGTTCAGGGCGAGATCGTTTCCATCCAGCCGCAGTCCGGCGAGCGCTGTGGCTGCCGTTACTGGCACGCCTCCGGCATCGGTGAGCGCAGCGGTGGCGACCGTCTGCCGCACCGCGCTGTAGCCACCGGCTGCCATGCCCAGTGCATCCAGGACCGCAGCGCTATCCGCATCGCCTTCGACCGCTTGCACGTTGCCGTCGACAACCAGACGGAAGCGCGTTTCATCGCCAAATGGGATCGTTTCCGTGCTCGCCTGTCCGCCCGCTGCATTGATCTTCGCGACGATCGAGGCGAGTGAATCGCCTTCCAGATCTACGGTGATCAACTTCCCGTTCACGCGAATCGACGCTGGCGCCGGCGACGTCGCGATACCGAGCGCGGCGGCGATGGCTTGCGTCGTGGAGGAGATGGGCTTGCTGCGTGAATCGAGAAATCCGAGTTCGCGCGCCAATCCGCCAGTGCCATCACTGAGCGTGATGCCCTCGCTACCAGCCGTCGCGCGAGTCAACACCAATCGCCCGGCACTGGTGCCGTCACTTTGGATACTGGCGATTACACCAGTCGGGGTCTCACCGGTGTTGGCCGCATTGATCGCATCGCGAATCGACTCCAGCGAATCCGTGGCCGCGATATCGATCTGCGCGCCATTGACGGAAAAATTGCCCGTCCAGCCAAGCGCGGCCGATTTGTTCGCCACGGAGCTGCCCGCCAGTTTCGCAGTTTCTGCCAGCTGGACGACTTCTACTTTGTAGCGACCGGCCTCTGCCAGTGGTGACGCGGTGGCACTGAACAGCGTGCGTCCGCTGAACGGACTGTCGCTGACCGTGGATGTGTATCCGCCAAAGCCACCCGCTCGCAGCGCACGCGCGCTGTCGTTGAGCGCGTTGACAAGGCCACTGAACGTGTTCCACGCTGTACGCGCGGCCGTCTGTCGTTCAAGCCGATTTACAATTGGCGTGACGCGTCGCGCCTCTTCGGCCTTCATGATCTGGTCGACGACGTCGTTCCACTGAACGCCGCTGGCGAGTCCGCTGAATCCAACGATTGGTGCAGTCATGACCGATGTCTCCTCTTAGGCCGCAACCCCGGGACCGGCAGATGCCGACCCCGGGGCCTTACGATGAGCCAACGAACGGGGGTTAGCGCAGCAGCGACAACACACCCTGGCTGCTCTGGTTGGCCTGTGCGAGCATCGCCGTGGCCGCCTGCGAGAGCACGTTGTTCTTCGTGTAGGTCGCCATTTCTTCCGCCATGTCCACATCACGGATCGATGACTCGGCCGCACGGACGTTCACGATGGCGTTCTTCAGGTTTTCTACCGTGTAGTCAAGACGGTTCTGACCCGCACCGATGGTCGCCAGCGTGCTGTTGACCGTGTCGAGCATTGTGTCTGCGGTCGCAAGGCTGGTGGGAGCCGTGTAGGTGAGCGCCGCACCAACCGCAATCGTGCCGCCCGCCGAGTCCGTGACCTGGAAGGTCAGCGACGCAAACACGTTCGTGCCCTGGAAGTTCGTCGAGGACACAATGCGCGTCGCTTCCGCGGACAAGGTCGCGATTTCCGACGTCAGCGTGGCCGACACGGAACCGTTGTTACCCGTCGACGCCATCTGCACGTACAGTTCCTTCTGACGCTCGAGGATGCGCTGCACGGTCTGTGCGGCCCCTTCGGCGATCTGCAGCATCGCGTTACCCTGCTGGGCGTTGTTCGACGCCTGCACGAGCGAGCGGCTCTGCGTGCGCAGCTTGTTCGCGATCGACAAACCGGCCGCGTCGTCAGCCGCGCGGCTGATGCGGAGGCCCGAGCTCAGCTTACGCATGCTGCTCTCAGAGGCCAGGTTGTTCAGGAACAGGTTGCGGGAGGCGCCAAGCGCGCCGACATTCGTGTTGATCTTCATGGTGACTATCCTCCGTGATGGTCGATTGAGGCATCCGTGCCTCGTCCGGATCCGGGATGTGGATCGCGGTCAGCTATCATTGTCGACGTATCCCCGCAGAACTTGAGCGCTCCGCTGCAACATTTTTTCGCACTCTCACAGCACCGGACCGATGTGTCACACCGCGCGCCATCGGGTGCGAGTCGCGGCGCATTGATCGTGCTGATCACCCCCGTTCTTTCATGACGGATGCGCTGATCCATGCGCTCACGGCAGGCGAAGCCGCACTCGAAGCAGGCGACCTCGATGCGGCCGTCACACACTTTGCTGAGGCGGCGGCCGCTGCACCGCGCGAGGTAAGTCTCGGCCTCGCACTCGCCCATGTGCACAAGCTGCGCGCTGACCCGCTTTCGCAGCAGCAGGTGCTGCGCGCTGTGTATGGAGCCGGTGACTGGCAGGCCAGCGGTGTGGCGCACTCGCTTGGCGGCGCCCTGCTCGACGCTGGTCTCCCGGAAGAAGCCGCGTCCTGTTTCACGCATGTGCTCTCACAGCTTCCGCGCGACCCCGCCGCGCTGGCGGCACTGGCCGCGGCGACACGGGCGCTTGGCGATCCGCAAGCTGCATGGCCGTTGGCAAAGCAGGCGCTCTCGATCGCTCCAAACAATAGTGCGTTTCTCCTCACCGCCGCGCAGGTGCGGCACGATCAGGGCGATCTGATAGGCGCGCTCAATTATCTCGACAAGGCGGAGCGCGCACGACCCGGACACGGCCCGACGCGCGTCCAACGTTCCTACACACTCTTGTTGCGAGCGCCAAGCGCCGATGGCTGGATGAACTTTGAGCATCGTCCGCTACCGGTGCCGGTCTACGACTCGGCACGGTGGAATGGAGAACCGCTCAACGGGCGCTCGCTGCTGGTCACCGCTGAACAGGGAATCGGTGATCAGTTTCAGTTTCTGCGCTTTGTCAGCCGGCTTGTGGCGTTCGGGGCATCACGGGTGACCGTGGAATGTCATCCGCATCTCCTGGAGCTGCTACGTGGCAATGCATTCGACGCCGTGGAGCGCGGCCGTGCCCCCGCGACGGATTTGCACGTGCCACTGCTGTCGCTCCCGCATGTGCTGCGGCTTGGCGCGAACGTTGACGGTGTATCGGTACCGTACATCGCGCCGGTTGGAGAAGCCGGAATCGCGGTGCCACCTCGCGACGGACGCGCACGCATCGGACTCGTCTGGGCGGGAAACCCGGCATTTGCCGGGCGCGTCACGCGGGATTTTGATATCAGCCTTTTGCCTGAGCTGGTGACCGGTGCCAACGTGCGATGGATCTCTCTGCAGCAGGGTGATGCTGCGGACCACGTCCCCGATGGCGTACACCGCTTGCAGCCACTGACCAGTTGGTCGCAAACCGCGGCACTGCTCGCCGAACTCGATGGTGTAGTCACAACCGACACCGGCATCGCGCATCTGGCCGGAGCCATGGGTGTGCCGGGTTGGGTGATGCTGCAGAAAATTCCGGACTGGCGCTGGGGTCTGCGCGGAAACAGTACGCCCTGGTATCCGTCCCTTACGCTGGTTCGCCAGTCAGCACCGCGTGATTGGAAGAGCGTCGTGCGCGCACTGCATCAGGCGCTGCCGTCGCACCTCGCGAGTATTTACGAGGATCGATAGGTTCCGTCTCGCACCGCACGCCACCACGGTTCATTCGCAAGGTACCAGTCCACTGTCTGCGACAGCCCCGATTCAAAAGAGTGCTGCGGGGTGAAGCCCACGTCGCGCATCAAACGCGTGGCATCAATCGCGTAGCGACGATCGTGTCCGGGTCGATCGGTGACATGCGTGCGCAACTCCAGGCAAGATGCGCCGCGCGATGCCGGGCAATCCGGGAACTGTTCGCGTAGTGCGCCCGATGTGGCCACACGGGCATTAATCAGCTCGCAGAGCCGCTCCACAATCGAAAGGTTGGTTCGCTCAGCGCGACCTCCCACATTGTAGGTGTGCCCCGCAACCGGTGCATCGAGCAGCCGGTCAATCGCATCGCAGTGATCAAAGACATGCAGCCAGTCGCGCACCTGCAGGCCATCGCCGTAGACGGGAAGCGGCCGACCGAGCAGCGCGTGTACGATGAACAGCGGAATCAACTTCTCGGGAAACTGCAGTGGGCCGTAGTTGTTGGAACAGTTGCTGATCGTTGCGGGCAATCCATAGGTATGCGCGTAGGCGCGCACCAGATGATCAGCGCCCGCCTTGCTCGCGGCATACGGAGAGCTGGGATTGTACGGTGTTGTTTCCGTAAACGGATCAGCATCGGGAATGAGCGATCCATAGACTTCGTCGGTGGAGACGTGATGAAAGCGCACGTCTGAGCGCCAGCCGGTGTCATTGTGCCACGCGCGCACCGCCGCGTCGAGCAGCACCTGGGTACCGACGACGTTTGTCCGCACAAACACGCCCGGATCAGCGATCGAACGATCCACGTGCGACTCGGCGGCGAAGTGCACGACGGTATCGATGGCGTGCTGCTCGAAGCACGCCCGTACGCAGGCTGCATCGGCAATGTCACCCTGGACAAACGTGAGACGGCCAGCGGTTTCGAGCTCATGCAGCGACCGTCGGTTGCCCGCGTACGTCAGCGCATCGAGCACTACGATTGCATCGTCCGGATGCGACCCGGCGCGACGGTGAACGTAGTTGGCGCCAATGAAACCCGCGCCGCCGGTGACCAGCAGCTTACGCATCGAGCAACTCCATCTCGTCCAGGACTCCGAGAAACCGCCTGCAAGTGATCCCGGCAAACTTGTCCGGGCAAGTCGTGCAACGCATCCGGGCAGTCTGCTGCACAGCGCCGGTAGCGGTCGTCAAAGTATTGCGGTGAAGAGACTTACGGTCAACAGGCTTCGGGCACGTGTTTTGCAACTTGCGCTTGATATGCACTCTCCAGCGAATCTACAATGAACAGGCCAGCAGCCACACAGCACGGTCTCGTCTGGTGCGGGCCTGTGTTCGATCCCAGCGGCTACGCTGACGAAGCGCGCGGCATGCTCTGTGCCCTCGAAGCGTCCGGCGTACCCGTCGCGTTGCGTCCACTCAATCGCTACGTGGCAGGGTTTCGCGAGGGTCTACCGCGGGCGGAGCGCAACGCGCTGGAGCGTCAGATCGCCCGGTCCCTCCCGAAGCGCCAGGTTCTGGTGCAACACCACACCGCCGACGGCTTCTGCCACGTGGAGGGCGACGTGTGTCACGTGGGCCGGACGATGTTTGAAACCGACTCGATCCCACCATCCTGGGTACGGCACTGCAACCAGATGGATGAACTCTGGCTGCCGAGTCAGTTCAACATCGACACCTTCCGTCGCGCTGGTGTGCACGTGCCGATTACCCGCGTTCCGGGCGGCGTTGACAGCACCGTGTATCACCCCGGTGTCGCTCCCATGTCCGTTGCCGGCCTGCGGGGTACGGTTTTTCTGGCGGTCTTTGAGTGGCGGCTTCGCAAGGGGTGGGATGTGCTGCTGCGCGCCTGGGCAGAGGCCTTCACGCCGGATGACGATGTCACGCTCGTGCTCCGCACCTACCCGATCGACAAGGTCGCCGGCGAAGACAACGAGACCGTGATTAACGCGCAGATCGATGCGTATCTTGAGCACGAGTGCGGGCGATCGCGACGTCAGGTTGCTCCGATCGTGGTGCTGGGCAAGACGATTCCTGCGGCGGCCATGCCCTCGCTCTACCGCATCGCCAGTGCGCTGGTTGCGCCGACCCGCGGCGAAGGCTGGGGTCGCCCGTTCATGGAGGCGATGGCCAGTGGTGTGCCCGTGATCGCGACACGATGGAGTGCGCATCTCGAGTTCATGAATGACGGCAACAGTCTGCTTATCGACATTGACGGAACAGAGAGCGCCGACGGTGTGGAAATACCGATCTATAGCGAGCAGCAGTGGGCGTCACCGAACGTCGCACACCTGAGCGAACTCATGCAGCGCGTCCACGCCCAGCCCGCGGAAGCGTCGACGCTCGGCGCGCGCGCGCGCGATGAGATGGTATCGCTCTGGCCGTGGAGTCGTGCCGCGCTGGCGATCTCCACGCGACTCGAAGAAATCCGCGAGAGCTCGGCGTCGGCGTTTACGCCGCCTGCGGCCCTGCTGCCGCTGGGAGCGGGCCCGACGATCCCGAAACTTCGAGTGGACGGTCGTTTGTTCGACGCAAAGAGCGGTGAATCCAGCGCCGATCGCATTGTCGGTCATCTGGCGGCGAACTGGCCAAGTAGCACACTCGTGTGCTCGCGAGCTGTCGCCATGCGCCGGCCCGCACTCTCTTCGCCAGCCATGCACGCCTATCGTGCGTTGCTCGCGGCGGAGTCGCAATCGACGGCTCCCGGAAGCACGGCTGACCGAACGCCGCACGCGCCGCCCGATGACCTCGTGCTGACGTTGCTTGACGGTGCATCGGCAACGCCTGTCGCTCGACCGCGCTGTTCGCGCTGGACGATTTATACCAATGACGCAGTGGTGAACGAGGTACCGCACGCACTGGTTCGTGCGCTGCGCGACGACGCCGATGACGTTTGGGTGCCCACCAATTCGGCGCTGGATGCCTGCCTGCGCGTTGGTGTTGATCGTGAACGCCTGTGGCTCGTGCCACCCGTCGGCGCGCCGCGAAACATCACGCCCGACGGACCCAGACAGCCGCTCAAGCATCGCGCTGATGTGGTATTCCTGCTTCCGGCGATCGATGTCGTGCAGTCCGCTGCTGTTGAGTTGCTTCTCAAGACCTGGCAGCGGGCGTTCAGTGCGAAGTATTCGGCGCTGCTTCTCGTTTATGCTCCCGAGACCGAGAACGCTGCTGTGAACGCGTGGCATCAACAGCTCTTCGCGACGCTCAGCAGCGGTCGCCTGCTCCTGGGCGCGCCCATTCAGGTATTGCGTGAGCAGCTGCCTTCCGAGGACCTCGCGGCGTTGATCCGCGCAGTCGATGTCGTAATGGATCCGGAGGCAACGCCGAGCACCATGTCAATTGCGACGCTGGCAGGCACCCTTGAACGAGCGGTGATGAGCGCCGGCGACTCGTCGTGGCGTGACAGGCTGCGCGCGATGGCAGATCCACAGGAGCGCGCGCGACACGTCGCCGACGCACGCTGTCACATTCAAACGATGGCTACTGAGGAACAGATGGCGCACGCCGCTGCGGAGCGACTGAGCGAATGCGCGAGGACCAATGCACCTCGCCACGCGTCGCTCGTCGCTTGGGACGCGTCACCGTTTGTATTGCACGACGCACGATCAACGACAATCCTCGCACTTGTCGACTGGCACGACGGCACCGGTATTGGCACGGTGCAGAGCTACCTGCGCAACTTCACCGCCAACGATGACGTCTCGCTCGCGCTGTGCCTTGATCCTGCGCAGGGACTGACGATAGACGACGTGGCCACCATCGTAAACAATGCGTCTCACGCTGTCGGACATGATGACGAGACTATGGCTGACATCCTGCTCATTCCGGACGTGCTGACTGACGACGTACGGCGCTCGCTTCTTGCGCGCTGTGAAGCGGTGGTGTCAGTGCATGATGCGGTTCTCGCGACAGCCGCGCAGTTGAGTGGACGGCGCGTGATCACCACGCTGTCACCTGACGCCTGGCACGCGGTCGCGGGTACGCAGTTGGTCAACGCGTAGCCGAACGCGGGGCGGCGCCCGTATCGTGTACCGCTATATCGTGCCGAGCGCGCCCAGAAGCGCCGCCGCACTGTTGTCCCACGAGAAGTGCTCTGCCGTCTTGATGCCGGCCTCATTGAGACCGAGCGCACCAGTTTGACGCGCGGCGTGAACATCGCGCAGGTGCGCTACCAACTGTTCGTGCTGGACATCTCCCCACGCTGCCCAACTCGCTCCCTGCACCGCACCGGAAACCTGTGCAAGGCCATCAATGCTGATCAGGCGCGCGTTCGCACTGGTGAGAAACTCCGTATGGGCGCTGTACTTCGTTGCAATCACCGCGCATCCGACGCTCAGCATTTCGAGCGCTTCCAGATTCCAACCTTCCGCGCGTGACGCGAAGACGCCGCAGTCCGCCGACGCCATCAGCCTGGCGATGTCACCGTGCGTTGCGAACGGCGTGGTATGCAGCGTGATGCGTTTGGCCATCGGCGACTTGCGAAACGGAGTCGTCGCGCGCTGATAGGCATCGTTGGTCATGAAGGGATTGTGACACGCCAGCACGAGACGTACCGAATCTTTGGGGGTGAACGCTGCTTCAAATGCGCGCAGTAGTTCACGTTGTCCCTTGCGTGGTTCCAGCTTGCCAACCTGCAGGAATACGGTTTCGTCCTGCGTGCGTTTGCCGCGAAGTCGTTCGTGAAAGACACTCCGGTCCACGCCGAGCGGCACGAGGTGGATCGGGTTCTGTACCACGCCGTTCTCAAGCAGGACGCTGCGCGCCCATTCGCTGCAGACGAGCAGCGCATCCTGCGACGACAGATGGTGGCGCTCGCGCGCAGTGAATCGGGAGAGTTCAAAGATCGGAAAGCCCACGCGCGGGCCGTGTCCTGCATGCAGTGCCAGATCGAACTGCTGCGACAGTCGCACGCTCGGAAGCGCCGGATCGTAGGAATCCTGGCCCGCGAGCGCTTCCGCGATGCCGTGAAACGGCAGGACCGATGTGTCAAGCGGGCCAAGCGGGAAGAAGTTCACCGTTGCACCACGCAGCATCAGCGCTCGCAGTAAGTATGCGCCAGTGATGCCATACCCTGTGCGACAGAAGGGCGCAATGAACTGAAGGGCGGACCCGTGTGTGGCATGTGTCGGGTGCGAACTTTCAGACGCGGTGACCGCGGTCCCCACGACGTCATGCCCCGCACTGCGTACCTGCAGCGCGGCAGTATCCTCCTCTACCTCACCGAACACCGAGTGATGCACGGCAATGCACTCGATCTCGCGGCCATCCGCAGGAAACAGCTGCGCTTCGCCGTCCACCTCGGCGAGCAGATGCGGAACAAAACCCTGCGCCGTGACCAGAGCGCGAGCGAGCGCGCGCGCCTCGTCTGACGCGTCGCCACCAACGCACCAGGCGATAATACTCCCAACGTCTGCGAGGGGCCCGAACTCGGCGATCCATTCGCTCGTCACCGCCGGACACGCGTGAATGAAGAGTCGCTTGCCGCCAAGCACGCGGTCACGCACGAGGCCAAGCAGTGTCTCTGGCGTCACGTCCGCACGCAGCATGCACTCGATGAATGCATCCGCCGCATCCGCCGCGTCGCGCAGCGCCGTTGCGTGCGATTCGTCGTCGACCAACGCCATGACGTGCGGCTGAGCCGCGCACGTGGCCGCTGATAGCGATACAAAGCCGGCACCCGGAGCAAGATCCAGCACCACATCATCGCCTTCGAGTTGCACATCGAGGAACAGGCGCAGGGACGCCTCGACCCCGGCGCTGGACTCGAGTTCGGCGAGCGCCATCCAGTCGAAACGATCGTCCCACGGCACAATCGTGAACCGTGGCTTCTCCCCGTCCTCGCATCTCTGGATACTGTCGATAGCGCGCGGAGCGATAGCAAAGGAAGACGACATAGAATCAGTTGACATGGAGACGCTGGCAGTAGGACAGGGCACGCGTAGTATCCGCCGAGCGCTTGCACTTGGCGGACTTCGCACTGTTGCCCGACTGAGTGGCACAATCCGTGCCAAGGATTGCTCGTTGTCTCCCCAAGGAGTTCATCACTGGGTGCGCGTCACCGCGTCTTCGCAGTAGGAAAAACCCGCCGATCAGACGGCAGCTTTTTCCTGCGTTGTTGCTTGCAACAGCCTAAGCGACTGCCTCCTGCTGCTCACAATGACGGCACGGTCATTGCAACACAGGAGCATGTTCGCTGCCACCGCAGCTTTGAGATGTGTCACTCCAGTCGATTTTTCCGCATGAACTCCAATCCGCAGCTCGTCGCGATCGCTGGCCTGCCCGGCAGCGGGAAGAGCACGCTCGTGCACTCCTACGTTGAGCAAGGTTACGTTGCCTTCGACGACCCGGGCGCTCAATGGGAAGACAACCTGCATCGAATCAACGAGGAGCTGGCGCGCGGCTCGAGAGTCGTGGTGGCGGAGATCATGTTCTGCACGCCGGAGTGGAGACTGCGTTTAGAAAATGGGGTCTCCAGACCAGTGCATTGGCGCTGGTTTGCGAATGATCCGTGGCAATGCGGTGTCAACTGCCTGTATCGGCTTATGGTGCAGCTCGACGATCGGCCGCTGATGGACATGCTGTATCGAATCGCTGAACTCTCGCCCCAGTACACGCCGCCTGCCGAGACAGCGCTCCACGTCGTAGCGGCAGATGCGCGCCTGCGCCGTCCAGAGGTCGCCGCTCCAAATGTTGGCGCCCATGCGCGCAACAACATGTCCGTCGCCAGTTCGCATTCCTCGGCGACGAGCGCCCCTCGTCAGTCAGCGACGAGACTGCCATCCAGGACGCGATAGACACTGCTCGCGAGGAATAGCGGTCTCACAATCGTCGAGAGGTGCGTGCGGAACTCGGTAAGCGTTTCCACATGACGGTAGGCAGTGAGCAAGGTTGTTGGATCGGCGGGCTGCGATGCGCCCCAGTACAGCGGCTCACCAGCCAGCGCCATCTCGAAAATGCCCACACTCACGTGATCGGCGAGTCGCGCAATGAGTTGCGTCACAGCCGACACGCCCTGTTCATGGACCAGATGGTGGAAGACGCTCAGTCCGAGCACGAGGTCGAAGTCGTTCGGCCCGATGAGCGGAAGGAAGTCCTCGATGCGCCCTCCCACAAACGCGGCATCGAGATGTGGATGTGCTTCCTGCAGTGCGCTGCACACCGCGACATTTGCGGACGAGAAGTCAATGCCGACGACCTGTGCTCCACGGTCGGCAAGGCTTAACGAAAAGAAGCCCTGCGCACATCCGAGATCGAGGACGCGCACTTGCCTTCCCAGCGCCGCGGCGAGTGCATCATGCACTGTCGCAAGCGTCACCAGGCGATCGGCGCATGGCCGCGATGCCGAACTGGTCCACTCCGGGTGCCCGTAGATCGGTTGATACAGCTCTGGCAGTGCCGCGACCAAAGCGCGAAGTGCGGGCGAAGCGGTGACCGCCGCTGTGTCGGCGCACAGGATGTCCGCCGTTGGTGACTCCACGTACACGCCCATCAGACCGCCGTGGTAGACGCGACGCGCGTTTCGCGGTCCGCGAGATCCATCACGGCATGCAACGAGTGACCGTCGTTGGCACTCACGACCTGTCGCGCTCGACGCGTCATCGCGCTGAACACCACTGGGCCCCGGAGATTCGTGGTGGCCGACTGGCCGTTGCTCGCCGGCAGTGTCACCACGGTGAGCACGATCGCATCCTCTGGTGAGGTGAGGCCCAGAAACTGGCGGTCTCCTTCGCTGAGGTCCACTTCAAATCCCGGCGCACAAACGAAGGGATCGGCGAGCAGGAACGCGAGCTCTGATACCTCGGTCGACTGCAACCACCAGAACCCAGAGCGTGCGGCTGGTATGAGCGCGTATTCCGTCTGTTCGGCGAAACCGTGCAGACCCTCGGGGAAACCAAAGATCTGGTCCGATGGAACAGCGATCTCGCCGAGCAAACGTGAAGCGATGTCGCGGTGCGAAGGCACGGCGGACGAGTTCACAGGAGAGAAGACAACAGCAGACATGGAGGCTTCAGGCGGGACGTTGGCGGTCGATCCGTCGAGGCCAACGCTCATAGATAGTTAGCGAGGCTCAATCCAAGCACTCGCGAAGTGGCGGCCATGGCGGCCGAGTACATCGTCTGTCGACCCACGAGTTCAACCATCGCCTTGTCGATCTCGGTGTCGCGCAGTTCCGAGCGGAACGTGGTCAGCGTCAGTTCAAGGTCAGCCAACGAGGCGTCCGCCATAATCAGTTCATTCGCACGGGCGCCCTGTCGTCCAATGAGCTCCTGCACATTCGAGCCGGCATCACGCAGACTGTCAATAGACGCCTGAATGCCAGGAACGTCATCGGCGCCGAGCGCCTCGGAGAGCTGACGAAGCGCGCCAAGCGCGTTGGTATCAAGAAAGACCTGGGTGCCATCATGATTCGGCACCATGAAGCGCCCGTCGCCAATCTCAATCGGGATCGTGCCCGTGGGATTGACGAGGTTTCCGCCCGTGTCCTGCAGCCGACGGAAGTCACCCGCTGCCGTTGGCGGATTCCGAAACGGAGCCTCTCCGCCGCGCGTGCCGCCAAACAAGTAGTCATCGCCAAAGCGGGTATTGGCGAGGCCAACCGCAAATCCGATCAGCGCGTCAACCTCCGATTTCACCGAGAGACGCGTTGCTGTGGTGGCCGTAGCCGACGCCTGCGAAATAGCCAGTTCCAGACCACGGGCAAGTGTAGTCGTCAGGTTGTCAAGCGCGCGCTCTTCCGTCTCCGCGCGCGCCGCGCCCAGCCTGATATTTCGCCGAAACTGATCAATCGCGCGCATCGAACTTCCCACGCGCACCACTTCAGCCCCTGACGACGGATCCTGCGACATTTTCCGCAGCCGCAATCCTGATGCGATATCCTCACGCGCGCGCTCAACCGACTGCAGGTTTTGCTGCAGGCGGCCAATGCTGTTCTTGAGGAGCGTCTGATTCGTAACGCGCATCGGCGTCGTGGAGGCCAGAGGATGGGAGCATGACCAACAGCCTTGCATGGGCCTGTGGGTCCGCGTCTATTACAGTGTCGGCGGCGCCCACCGGATCTTGAGCGTCGGCAAGAATGTCCCTCTCGCCCACGCTGCAATCGAATGGCCACCATCCTGTACGTTGATGACGAAGCAAGCGTCGGTCTGATACTCCAGGACACCCTTGAGCGTGCGGGGCACACGGCGATCGGTGCGCGCAATGTGCCGGAAGCACTGCAGATTTTGCCGCGCGGCGATATTGACCTCATCATCAGCGACTACAGGATGCCCGGCCTGACCGGGCTCGAGTTTCTGGCGATGCTCTCGCGTGAAGGGTATGACATTCCCCTGATCATGCTCACAGGATACGCGTCTATTGAGCATGCGGTCGCCGCCATCAAGGCCGGCGCCATTGACTACATCACCAAGCCGGTGCGTCCGCAGCAGATGGAGCTGGCGGTCGATCAGGCGCTGGAGTTTGTGCGATTGCGCCGCGAAAACGAGGCGCTCCGCAAGGAGGTCTTGCAGTACCGCAACGAGCGCCAGATTATCGGCGACTCGCCGCCCATGCGGCGAATCATGCAGACCGTCGCCATGGCCGCGCCAACGCGGGCCACCGTGCTGCTGCAGGGCGAGTCTGGTACGGGCAAGGAGCTGTTCGCCCGTGCCTTGCACGACCAGAGTGAGCGCCGCGAAAAAGCGTTCATTCAGCTTAACTGCGCCGCGCTTCCGGAAGGACTGATCGAGAGTTCGCTTTTCGGACATGAAAAGGGTGCGTTCACCGGCGCCATCAAGCGGGTGGAAGGCGCATTCGAGCGCGCGCATCGCGGTACGCTTTTGCTCGATGAAATCAGCGAGATGCGGCTCGACTTGCAGGCCAAGTTGCTGCGTGTGCTGCAGGAGCAGGAGTTCGAGCGCGTTGGCGGCACATCAGCGATCAAGGTGGATGTGCGCATCATCGCCACCACCAATCGCGACCTCGCAGCAGAAGTCGAAGCCGGTACGTTCCGTCAGGACCTCTACTACCGGCTCTCCACCATCCCGATCCAGATCCCGCCGCTTCGCGACCGGCCGGAAGACGTGCCAGTGCTCGCGCTGCGCTTCGCGATGAAGGTGGCGCATGAGCTGGGCAAGAAGATTGAAGGGCTGTCACCGGCGGCGCTATCCGCATTGCAGGAGTACAGCTGGCCCGGCAATGTGCGCGAGCTGCAACACGTCATTGAACGCGCGGTGATTCTCACGCCGGACCCGATGATTCAACCGCATTGTCTCGAGGGCACCAGGTTCGGCCTCGCGCATTCGCTCGGTGCCACCACAACACGTGCACCGCGACCAACGCCGCCCAATGCCGGTGGTGTCGCGTTCGGTTCGCCACGTGGAGGCGCGTCGCTAACTGCGCCCGGAGCGAAGGCCGGCACGATTGCGCTTGAGTCACTCAACGTGGCCGATGCTGAACGCGTGCTCATTCAGCATGCGTTGGCCGCGACAGACAACAATCGAACGAAGGCGGCCGAAATGCTCGGCATGTCGGTGCGAACGCTGCGCAACAAGTTGAACACGCCTGGTTCGAAGGACGACGACGAGGAGTAGTCGGCGTTCAGTTCAACGCCCTTCTTCAGAACACATGTGCCAGAGTGCAACTGATTGGCGTCCGTTCGTGGTGCTGCTCGCGCTCGCATCGGTGGTGGCGTGCGCCGGTTCGGTCGATCAACAGTACGAGCCACCGCGTCTCGCCGAGCACATGTTCGATGCAAGTGCTGACGGCACGGAGGCATTTGCCTACATCACACGGGAAGATCGCTTTCGACCAGGGCCGGTTCGGCTTGGTCGTCGCTACGATCGCTATCGGCTCCACGTCCGCCGATTGCCAGACGGTGCCATTGTCAATGAGCTTCTGCTCGGCGACATCATGGACGCCCTGAAGGATTCCACGCCGCGCATCATCGGCGTGTCGGAGCGCGTGCTCTGGGTGCAGCAGGACTCGGTTCTAGGCTTTCGCGTTCCATCGCTGGAGGTGGTACCGCTCGCTGCGGCTGCAGAAAACGACGATGCCCGCACGGCTACGCTGCGCGACTCGATAAACCGCTTTGCCGCGCTCCCTTTCTGGCAGAAGCCCGGTCAAGCGAGGCTCTTCACCAGCGTGAAGCGTGGACTGCAGCCGCTTGACCGCACATCCCCGATTTCCTCGCTGTCTCTTGCGAACGCCGGCGTGCTGAGGCGCGAGGACCGCAGCGCATGGGCGTTGGATGATCCGGCGTCGGTTTTGGTAATGTCAGCCGACGCAGACAGCACGTGGAGCGTGAGCCGCGTGTCAGTTGAGGGAAACGTGTTATGGACTACCCCGCTGGGTGTGCGGTTTTCGCGTGGCTTTGTTCTGCTCGATGCCGCTACGCACGTTGTGTTTATGGATGCGGAGCCGCACGCCGATCGTGCGGGGGCGAGGGATCGCGTGGTGTGGGTCAATGCGATGACGGGCGCCGCGCGCGTGCTTGAAATCGCGACCGGCGACGTGTCGGCGGCGGCAACACCATGATCGCGCATACGGCGCGGCAGCCGACCGGTCGTCTGCGAAGGCTCCGTCAGCGTGCGGGCAGATCGGTCCGCATGGCGATGGCTCCGCGGAAGACATCTGCGGCGTAGCCAACCGCGGTGTAACTAACCGGCATCG
This sequence comes from Gemmatimonadaceae bacterium, assembly GCA_041742675.1. Taxonomy (GTDB): domain Bacteria; phylum Gemmatimonadota; class Gemmatimonadetes; order Gemmatimonadales; family Gemmatimonadaceae; genus JAABRT01. The sequence continues at coordinate 17,738 of JBGTOG010000459.1, forward strand.
CCAACCTCGGCGGCACCCGCCGCGGTGTCATCAGAACAGCCACTTGCCAGCTGTTACCATTAGTCGTACTTTGCGTCATAAAGTACTTGGTACATCGCTCTCTCGGAGGTTACGTGGCTGGTCCGGACACACGCAGGCGCCTGCGAGGCGCCATTGGAAACGCGATCCTCTGGGGCGCCGGTTGGAGCGCTCTCGGACTCGGCGTACTCGCTGCGCTCCGTCTCGCAGGCGCTGCGCCAGATCTCTCTGTGCTCGACGGCGTCGGGCTGGTCGCAAAGTTCGGCATCATCGGCGTGGTAACCGGCACCGCCTTCTCGGCCGCCATCGGCCTCCTGTATCGTCATAGGCGACTGCAAGACATCAGCGCGGTGCGCTTCGGGATCGGCGGCGCAGTACTGGCCGGCGTCTTTGTCCCCACGTTTTTTCAGGTCATGAACGTGCTCTCTGGAGACGGCATGGTCCCCATGCAGTACGTGCTCGACGATAGTGTGTGGGCCACGGTGTTTGGCGGGATTGCGGCGGCTGGGTCGCTCAAGCTGGCGCAGCGTGCGGCGGCTTCAACCGCGACCACCACGGCACCGCTGCTCGGCAGCGCGCAATCCGCGAATCAGCTCGCATCTCCGCACATCGCGGCGGCGCCAGTAGAGAGCACTCGCGAGCGTGATACCTCACGCATTCACACGCGCTGAAACGCACGCATGACTTCCCCCCGCCCCGAACCGCCCGCGCTGCACGACCGCGCCCTGCAAGACCTGTCGTTCATTCGACGCACCATGGAAGGTGCGGCCTCCTTCACCGACGTGCCCGGCTGGGGCTTGGTGGTGCTCGGTGCCGTTGCCATCGGCGCCGCGGTGATCGCTGATCGACAGCCCACCGCGGAACGTTGGCTCATGGTCTGGCTCGGAGCGGCGACACTCGGTGTGGCCATCGGAAGCAGTGCCATCCTGCTCAAGATGCGCCAACGGCTCGGCAAGGACGGTAAACTCGCGCTCAGTGTACCTGCCCGAAAGTTCGTCCTCAGTTACTGGCCCGCAATTCTCGCGGCCGCCGTGCTCACGCTGGCGCTCGTCGATCCCTTCACGTCCGGCATCGATTCGCGAGTTGCAGAGCGAGTGCTGCCCGGACTTTGGCTGCTGCTCTACGGGGTGGGCGTCACCACAGCAGGCGCCTTCTCAATTCGTGCGGTTCCACTGATGGGCTTCTGCTTCATCGGCCTCGGCACGATTGCGCTCTTTTCACCTGCCGCCGATGGCGACCTCATGATGGCGCTCGGATTTGGCGCGCTGCACGTGGTATTCGGCGTTCACATTGCCCGGAGACACGGTGGCTAAGCGAACGGACAGTGCGGCGCGCGCGCGGAGTACGCCGCCGCACGATTCGACGCAGGATGTGGCAGACAAGGCGCAGCGCAGCGTGGGCCGCAACGCGCGGACCAACCTCACGGCAGTTGACGGAGACGCCTCAATGCCACTGGAACTCGATCGGCTTATTCACGAGCGCGTACGACTGGCCATTGTGAGCTCGCTGGCGGTGCACGAGTCGCTCACGTTCAACGACCTCAAATCGCTGTTGCAGACTTCGGACGGCAACGTCTCAGTTCACGCACGCAAACTCGAAGACGCCGGCTACATCACCTGTTCCAAAGGGTTCGACGGGCGCGTTCCGCGCACCGAATACGCGCTGACCACCGAGGGCCGCGCGGCACTCGAGCACTATCTCTCACACATGGAAGCGCTGATCAGGCGCGTAGGTGGAGCATGATCTCCCGACTGGCAGTCGTACCACAACACGTGGCAATCATCATGGATGGCAATGGCCGATGGGCGACGCAGCGCGGACGCCCGCGGTGGATGGGGCATGTGCGCGGTGCGCAAACGGTCCGACAGGTCGTTGCACACTGCGCGCGCCAGGGAGTACAGCAGCTCACCCTCTACGCGTTCTCCAGCGACAACTGGAAACGTCCGGCCGACGAAGTGGCGCAACTCTTCGATCTGTTCAGTTCGCACATCGACCGTCAGCTGCCCGAGTTGCTGACGCACCACATACGCGTATCGGTCATTGGTCGGCGTGATCGGCTGCCGCGTGAACTTGTGGAGCGCATTGCGAGCGCGGAGCAGCGCAGCGCAAACGGGCATCGCATGCATCTGCGCGTAGCGATTGATTACTCCAGTCGATCAGCGATTCAGCAGTCGGCTATGCAGCGCACGCTGATGCTCACGTGCGAGCCAGGCGATGCGGCCAGCGACAATCCCATTCTCCCGAACGTGGACCTGGTCGTGCGTACCGGAGGGGAGCGTCGTCTTTCGGATTTCCTGCTCTGGGAGTGCGCGTATGCCGAACTGGCGTTTCTCGAGGTGAACTTTCCGGATCTCACCACCTCGGATCTGGATGCGGTGTTCGCGGACTACGCGTCACGTGAGCGTCGCTATGGCGGCGTGCTTGTCCGGGAGATCGCATGACGCCGGAGCTTGCACGACGCATGCTCGCTGGTGCCCTCATTCTGGGTGTCGCGGGGAACTGGCTCCTGCGCGACGAGTGGCGCGCTGGCTTCACGCTGTGGGCGCTTCTGGTGCTCAGCGCGGCGTTCCTGTCTGCGCAGCACGCCACCCGGCGGAGGGCCAACGCGTCCTCTGACGCGTTGCTCGACGCCACACCGCCGGATGTCTCGATACAGCGTGAGCGCAAACTGTTGTTCGCCTGCGCTGCTGCACTGTCGACGCTGTTTGTCCTGCGCGACGCAGACCTGTTATTTGCCCTGAACTTCTTTGCGCTCCTTGTCGTGTCCGCACTCATTGCGTGGCGAGCAGGCGGTCGCTCGCTTGCTCGGCTGGAGCCACGGGATGCCGCAGTCGGGGGCCTTGCCTCCGTTGCAACGGTCGTCACGGGGGCGGCATCGCTTGCATTTCGCGATGCACAGATCGGGACCGTCAGCGAACATTCGCGGCGCTCCTTTGGTTTTGCAGGCATCGGAGCAATGGCTGCACTTCCGGTGCTGCTTGTCGTTGCGCTGTTGCTCGGCTCCGCAGACCCTCTCTTTGCGAGTGCGCTCAGCAGCGCGACCAACATGCTCGATGCACGCGTGGTTGGTCACCTGCTGGGCAGTGTCGGCGCGGCGTGGCTTGTGGCAGGCGCCATGCGAGGCTCGCTTGTTCCTGCGGGCATCGTGGTGCGCGCAGCGCGACTTGACGTCAGGGTCCCCTTCGTCACGGTGGCCCCGCTGCTTGGCGGGCTGAGTCTCCTGATCACCGCCTGGGTGGCGCTGCAACTTCGCACACTCTTTGGTGGGGCACAGTATGTGGCGACCACAGGTGGTGTCACGGTGGCGGAGTACGCACGCGCAGGGTTTTTCGAGCTGATTGTCATCGCCGGCATTGTACTCGCCGCGCTGCTCGTGGCCGATGAACTGCTTGACCGGCACAACCAGCGCGTGCGGCATCAGTTCCGCCGCGCAGGATTGGTGCTGCTGGTGCTCGTTGCCGCGGTACTTGTTTCGGCGGTGTTCCGACTCACGTTGTATCTGCGCTTCTACGGCCTGACTGAAGATCGTGTGCTTGCATTTGCCGTTCTGGTCTGGGTGGCCGCAGTGTTGAGCTGGTTTGGAGCAACCGTGTTGCGGCAACGTCGCACACAGTTCGCTCCGGGTGTACTGGTGCTTTCTGTGTGCTGGCTTGGCCTACTCAACGTCATCAATCCGGAGCGCCTGATTGTTGAAACAAATCTGCAGCGTGCGGAACGCGGCCTGACGTTTGACGCGGCGTATCACGCTAGGCTGTCAGGCGACGCATTACCAGCCTTGCTGCGCGGCGCCGAACGCCTGAGCGCGGTGCAGTCAGCGGAGTTGCGTACGGCGCTTACGGTTGCGTGGGCGCGTCGCGCCGAGCAGCGTGATGACTGGCGTGGGTGGAGTGTGCCACACGTGCTTGGCGTGCGGCGTATGACGTTGCCCACCACGCTCAGCACACCTATTGATGGCACGACGTACGAGCGACAGGTAGCGCGTGCACATGACTGACCAGATGTCACCGCTACTCACGAACCGTGGACGCTGGGCCCGCAGGTGCTGATGTGCTCCGCACGAGACGTCGAATACTCAGAATCCCCAGCGCCGGCCCTATCGCCAGCACCGGAAACGCCCACTGCCATCCCGCAACACGCGCCACCCACGGCACCAACTGAATTGTCACCGTGGTGAGCAGGAAGCCAAGCGAAACCTGCAATGTGAGTGCCGTGCCCACCGCATCGGCCGGCACACTCTCCGTCACGAGCACGCTGAACTGGGCGCTGTCGGCAATGACAAAGAATCCCCACACGAGTGCGATGGGTGTCAGCAGCCACCAACTTTTGCCGAAGGCCAGCCCAATGAGTAGCGCGCACACGCCACTGATGGCCATCGCACGAATCACTAGCGCTTCACGGCCGATGCGGTCGGCCACCAACCCACCCCATACGCACCCGATACCGCCAACAGCAATCACACCAAAGGCAATCACGCCAACCGCCCAGACCGGTGCGGCCTGCGCTCCCGGTTGCGCAATCCGCGCCAACTCACTCGCGGCAAAGAACGCGGCAATCCACGTCCAGAAGCTGTACAGCTCCGCCATGTGCCCGAGGTAGCCGCCCAGCGCCAGTCGATACTCGCGACCGCGCAACACATCATTAACCAAGGACCAACTGAACGGACGTGAGGGGAACGCGTACGGTCCGTCGCGATACCCTGCAAAAACCAGCGCGGCGGCCAGCAGGGCGCATGCACTCGCACCCCACGTAATGTGCGCCACCGTCGCATTCGGAATGGCTTGGGCGAGATACGGCACCGCTTTGCCCACAGTCAGCGCACCGACGATGGTACCCACCGCCAGCCCGCGCCGCGCTCGAAACCAGGTGGCGGCCATTTTCATCGCTGGCGGATACACGCCCGCGAGGCACGCCCCTGCAGCGAATCTCGAGAGCAGCGCGGCACCGTACGAGTCGGTGAACGCAAGCGGCAGATTGGCCAGCGCACCACACACGGCGGCGATCGTAAACAACCGTCGCGCGGGCAGTACGTCCGCCAGGTTGAGCACCGCGCTGGTTGCGGTGCCCACCACAAACCCGAGTTGCACCGCGTTCGTGAGCCACGCGACGTGCGTGGGCGTCAGGGACCAGACCGCCGTGAGTTGCGGTGCGGCGGCACTTCCCGCAAACCACAGCGCCATGCCGAGCAACTCCGCGCACGCCAACAGCGCGAGCAGTCGCCAACGATCAGGATGTGAGTCTGCAGAGGCTGCGGCCGCGCGCGCGTCGGAGGGCATTCGGAAAGCTGGCGGGAAAATAGAGTGCCAGCAATGTATGCACCGACGCGGCGCAGCCAACGACCGGGTTAACGGAGACGCGCCGAGCGAACGGTGATCACGCGTGCCTTGCCGGTGGTGTCATAGTAGCCGGTCAGCTGCACCTTGTAGACCGCGTCTCCCTTCTTGATCAGGTACACATTGAAGTTCGGCCAGATCTGCAGATCAGTGCCCGTCACATTGTACTTGTACCACGGAAAGGCACCGAACGGACCACCCAGCGCATCCTGACCAAATGCCTGATTGGGCAGCGCGCGCAGGGCCGTCAGATCCAGCGATGCAAACGGCACATCCTGCGGTGGTGCGACCAGATGCCCTGCACCGCCACTGGCGCCGGAGTTCGCGCGAATCAGAAAGCCTTCAAAACGAATGTCCCACACACCGCCCGCCGAGGTCTGTGCACCAGCCACCAGATCGAAGTAGACAGGCGCAGCACCAACGGTCAGCGTCGCGGTGCGCACATCAGCAAGCGGTCCGTTCGATGTGGCCTGCATGGCGTACTCAATGGTGATACTGCCAGGCGCGGTCGCCGTGGCGCCGCTGATGTTCGTCACGCGGAACTTCCCATACAGCGGCACAGGAAGCACACGTGAGCGCAACACAACGAAGGTGCGCGCCGCGTTGGCCTGTGCAGTTGCTCCCGTTCCGGTGAACCACCCCGAGACTCGCGGCAACAATGATTCGTTCAGGAACTGCGCCTCAGCCGGAATCTGCGTCGCCGTGATCGCATCAAACGCGGCGCGCTCGCTTGTCGCCGTCAGCGTCTGGATTGCGGTGTTGCTGACATTTTGATTGTTGCAGACGCAAAAACCGCTCACAGTGCCGGGCCCGTTGGGGCCGCTGTTCAGGGCAACCGTCGTGGCGAACAGTGAAAGATCCCAGTCGGTGGATGTCGCCGGCGACGACACCGAAGTCACACGCACCGTATCGCCAAGCCGCACGTACGCCGTTGAAGCCGAGGCGTCCACGAGCACCTCTGTGACGGTCGGATCAATCGGAGCGGCTACCTCGGTCGGCGAGTCACTGGTACACGCGGAAACGAGCAGCACAGCGGACAAACTGATCGACGTTCGTATGAATGCAGACATGATTACAGCAGGAAGGCGGAATGGTGAGCGGCCCACGGGCCAGAGCATACACGAATGATTTTCGGGATCACCCTGCAGGCTACTCGGCCGAAGCAACGCCACTCAATGCGGACAACTACCAACCGCCTCCCGACAATTCCGGGGTTCCACACGACGTGCCGCATGCCACCGGCAGCGCTCCCTTGCCTGATAAGCTATTGATATGATATCATAATGCTGTCACATGATCCGTCCCTTTTTGCCTCGTGAGGGGTTCAATGAGTGCTCTGACGTTCCGCGAATCGCAGGCCAAGCCGATGGTCGGCATCCCGATGGCGCTATTGCTGGTGGCCGCGCTCGGCGCCGGTGGATGGATGTTCATCATCGCCGCGCGCGCCAACGACCCGACGCGCATGATTGCCGGCATTATCGTCGTGCTGATCAGCCTCGCCCTGACGCCTGGCCTGTTCGTTGTGAATCCGAATGAAGGCAAGGTGCTCACGCTCTTTGGCAACTACAAAGGCACGGTGCGTGTGCCGGGCTTGTGGTTCACCAATCCGTTCATGCACAAAGCGGCGGTGTCGCTACGCGTGCACAATTTCGAAACCGGCAAGCTCAAGGTGAACGACGCGCGGTCCAACCCTGTGGATATCGCCGCGATTGTCGTCTGGCGAGTGACCGACACGGCCGAGGCAAGCTTTGAGGTGAATGACTATCGCGAGTACGTGCATATGCAGAGTGAGTCTGCCCTTCGCGCGTTGGCGAGCACGTATCCGTACGATACACATGGCGACGAGGACATCTCGCTTTCCACGCACACCGACATTGTCTCCGCCAGCCTGTTGCAGGCACTGGTGGAACGCCTTGCTAAAGCTGGTGTGGAAGTGATGGAAGCCCGTATCAGTCATCTCGCATACGCGCCGGAAATCGCCGCTGCCATGCTGCAGCGTCAGCAGGCCAGTGCGGTCGTTGCTGCTCGGCAAACGATTGTGGAGGGCGCGGTCGGCATGGTCCAGATGGCGCTCGCACAACTGACGGAACAGCGCATTGTTGAGTTCGATGAAGAACGCAAGGCGGCCATGGTGAGCAACCTGCTTGTTGTGCTATGCTCAGACCGGGCGGTGACGCCCGTCGTCAACACCGGGACCATTCATCATTAAGACGCTGCTCGTCGTGTGTTCTTTCCCACTCTCTCGCGCTGGCGCGGGCTGCGCTGATGGCTGAGCGCAAACCGTTTCTCCTGCGCATTGATCGCGCCGTATTCGACGCTATGCAACGCTGGGCGAACGACGATCTGCGCAGTCTGAATGGGCAGATCGAGTTTGTGCTGCGTGATGCGCTCAAGCGCGCGGGGCGCGCCAAGGCCGAGAAGCCACTTCGTGATGATGTTATCGACAACTCCTGACCGGACGCTACCCATGATCCTCCGACCGCTGTTTCACCGTCGTTTCTTGCAGCCTGTGGTGCTGGCATCGGGCGTCATTGTTTTGCTGATGCTGAGCGCGACAATGCTGCGGGCGCAAGCGACGACGACGCAGGAGTACGCGTTAGTCTATGTGGTCGGCGTTGATACCATCGGCGTGGAACGCATGCAGCACTCCGACAGCGCCATTGTTGGCGACCTGCGCATGCGCGGGCAGCCGCGTATTCGCTGGACACAGCAGGTCAAGGAACCGTCCGGTGTGTACACGTTGCACGTCGATGCCTGGCGACCGGGGGCCGCCGAAAGCGACGCACCGCTGCAGCGACTGGTGTTGCAGACACGTGGCGACAGTGCCTACGTCTATCAGGCACCGGCACCCGGTGCCGCAATGAGCGCACCTCAGGTCGTCCTGCCGGTTCGAGCCGGTGCCGCCTGGATGATGAATCAATCGCTCGCGCACGGAGCGTGGGCGGCACGCCGTGCGTCGATCATTGGCGACACGTTATGGGTGGTCATGGCCGCGGGCGCCACGGTGCAATCCGCCACCACGGTACAGCGCGGCGACACCGTAGCGCTGACCATCGCTGGCCTGGTAAGCGAATACGTCTTTGATCGCGATCAGCAGCTTACCGGACTGCGCGTTCCCGCGCAGGGCGTGCGTGGCGTCGTGGTTCGCGGGGATGCGGCGCGGACGCTCTCGGCATCCGCCGCGCCGCCCACACCTCCGGTGTCGTACGATGCGCCGGCCAACGCGCCGTACATTGCAGAGGCAGTGCGCGTGCCTACACCAATGGGACACACGCTGGTCGGCACGCTCACCAAACCTCGCGCGGCAGGCGGTAAGTTGCCGGTAGTCGTCACGATTTCCGGCAGCGGCCCGCAAGAGCGGGACGTGGCCCTGCCAGGCGTTGAAGGCTACCGGTTCTTCCGCCAAATCGCCGACACACTGGGACGTCGCGGCATCGCCGTGTTGCGCCTCGATGATCGGGGCGTTGGCGAGAGCGGCGGCACGTTTGCGACGGCTACCAGTCGCGACTTTGCAGACGACACGCGGGCCGCCGTCGCGTGGTTGCGCACGCGCGATGACATCGACGGGACGCGCATTGCACTTGTTGGACACAGTGAAGGGGGACTGGTCGCACCTATGGTCGCAGCCAACGACTCCTCACTCGCCGCCATCGCACTGCTCGCCGGCCCCGCGTACACCGGGGCACGCATCATTGCCTTCCAGCAGCGCTGGGCGATCGACAACTTGTTGTCATCCAGCGCCGCGTCAATGCGTGACTCCATGTTCAATGACGCGCAGCGGCAGCTCGATAGCACGGCCAGGACCAATCCCTGGATGCGCGAGTTCCTGATCAACGATCCGCTTCCCACGGCGCGGCGTGTTCGGGTGCCGGTGCTGGTGTTGCAGGGCGAAACTGATGTCCAGATCACGCCGGAGCAGGCAGATACACTGGCAGTGGCACTTCGCGGCGGCGGCAACACGGACGTGACGGTCCGGCGCCTGCCCAATACCAATCATCTGTTTCAGCGCGACTCCGTTGGAGCACCAGCTGGCTACGGGAAACTACCCGACCGCCGCGCCACATCGGAGTCGCTCGGCATACTCGCCGATTGGCTCGCTGTTAAACTTCGCGCGCGCTGAGTCACGCTCCGAGGAAGCGTGCGCTGCTTCCTCGGAGCGTGTGCGACGCCTGCTCAGTGTTCGTGTGACGCTGCTTCTGCAGCGGTCGCGCTACGATTGCTCAGAGATCGCTCGCCCACGTCGCGCCGGTGCGTGCGCGAGCAGCTCGGCCACCGCCTGCTGAAAGGCGGGCACGGTAAACGGCTTCTGCAAAAAGCGCGTGCGACGATCACCGGGCGCACCACGAATCGCCGCGTTGCGCGCATAGCCCGACATGAACAGCACCGGCAGATCACTGCGCTGCGCACGCACCTTGCCCACGAGTTCACTGCCGCCGAGCCTCGGCATCACGACGTCCGTCACCAGCACATCGATCTCGTTCTTGTGATCGTCGTAGAGCGCGAGCGCTTCCACGCCATCGCGTGCCACGAACACGCGATAGCCTTGCCGCTCAAGCACGCGTTGTGTGAGGTCACGCACGCCATCTTCGTCTTCGACCAGCAGTACGGTACGTGGCCCAGGCACCGTCGCCACAGACGTGGGCGTAATGCGCGGCGCTTTCGTTTCCGCCTCCACGCGCGGCAGGCACACGTGCACCGTGGTGCCTCGCATCGGGGCGCTGTCAATCCACACGTATCCATCGCTCTGCTTCACAATGCCGTACACCGTGGCCAACCCGAGCCCGGTGCCCTGCCCGACGGCCTTCGTGGTGAAGAACGGTTCAAAGGCGCGCGCGCGCGTGCCCTCATCCATGCCGGCACCCGAGTCCGTCACTGACAAATAGATGTAGCGACCGGGCCGCACCGGTACGTCCGGCGGCGCCACGGGCCCCTCGGCATTCCAGCCGCCGTGCTTGTGGCCCACACCGAACTCACCGGTGCGCAGCTCCAGCGCGCCGCCCTCCGGCATCGCATCGCGCGCGTTGATGACGAGGTTCAAAATCACCTGTTCAACCTGCCCGCGATCCGCCCGCACCAGCCCGACGTCGGGAGCTGGGGTCAGCCGCACTGCAATCGTCTTCGGGATCAGACGGTCGAGCATGCGCGTGAGCTGCGCAACGACGGCATTGATGTCGAGATCCTGCGGCTGCAACACCTGCTTGCGCCCAAAGGCCAGCAACTGTCGCGTGAGATCGCTGGCGCGAGACGCCGCGCGTTCGATTTCCTGCAGTTCACCGCGCAACTCGCTTTCCGGTGGCAACTGCTCCAGCAGCAACGAGGCGTTGCCACGAATCACGGTCAGCAAATTGTTGAAGTCATGCGCCACACCGCCAGCCAGACGCCCGACGGCGTCCATTTTCTGCGCCTGACGCAACTGTTCTTCCAGCGCATGCCGATCGGTCGCATCGAGCATGACGCCCAGTACGCGCTCCGGGCGACCGTGTGCGTCACGCACAACGTGAAAGTGATCGTGCACCATCGCCCAGCTGTTGTCAGCGCGACGAAAGCGATAGGAGTGCGTCGCGTTGCCGATCCGGCTTTCGTGCACTTCTTCCGCCGTGGCCAGCAACGCGCCCACATCATCCGGGTGGATGCGTTCGTGCCACCAGGCAATCGGCAGCGAGCGGCCGGCAACATCCCAGCCAAACCGATCTGCCACGCCGTCCATGAAGACGATCTCGTCGTGCGCGAGACCCCACTCCCAGATCGCACCGCCGGCCGCGCGCGTCACCAATCGGTAGCGCTCCTCGGAGGAACGCAGCGCGGCTTCGGTCGCTTTTTGCGTGCGCAAATCAAGTGCAAAGCACCAGCCGACGCCGCGTTCACGATCAAGCGTCGTGACCACCACCAGCACCGGTACGTTCGATCCGTCGCGGTGACGAAGCAGGGTTTCGTACGGCGGCGCCATGCCAGCTTCAGCGACCAGCGTGCGCATGACCCGCGTGGACACGGCCGAGACCGGATCTTCGAGCGACTCCCAGGTCAGGTCACCGGCGACCAGCGACTCGTGCGTCGCACCGACGAGCGCGAGAAAAGCGTCATTGGCGTCGAGGATGAGACCATCCTGACTCCAAGCCGCCACAGCGACCGCTCGATCGTCCGGCGAGTTGGTGCCGCCGGTGATCGAAGGAGTCAGCACGGACGGGGACCAGGAAGAAGAGGCAGGGGCGCTAGGCACTCGGACGATGGCGACGCGGTTGACACGGCAAGACGCTACTTTACCAAACGTGGCAGATCAGCACGCTATCCGCCAGCACCTACCAAGGATTCCCTCTCACCCCCGCACGATGCGCGTTCTCGCCTGTACGGCGCTGACGGCGGCGGTCCTCGTGACCGCGTGCCGACAGCCAGCGCCCTCCTCCTCGCCTCGACCGGCCGCCGGTGCGCGGCCGACCACCACCACCCCAGCCAATCCCAACGACACCACCCCGCGCCCCGCTGCGCCAGGTGGTGGCGGTGGTCCTGGCGCGGCCGGCGCCGATCCGGTACCTCGCGCGTACAGCGCAGTCATCACGTCCGCCGCGGTCACGAAACGCGGCCTCTTCGGCGTGCACGAAGTCCGTGGCCGCTGGTTCTTTGAGATTCCGAAGTCGGAGCTCAACAAGGACATGATCGTGGTGCGCACCATTCGCGCCACACCCAACGGCGTCAGCGGCGGGACCACGGCCGGTCAGGCGCTGGTGCGATTTGAGCGTGTCGGGACGCGCATCCTCATGCGGCAGTCCAACCTGCGCAACGTCTCCACCGACACCGGCTCGATCAACAAAGCCGTGGACATGATTCGGTACACCACGATCATCGCGGCGTACAACGTCGAAGCTTTTGGTCGCGACTCCAGTGCGGTGATCGATGTATCGCGTATGTTCACGGGTGCGATCGATGAGTTCTCGCAAGGTTGCTCGCGCCAGCAGCGAGACGCCACGCGCAGCTTCGTCGAGCGCATGTCGCCGTACGAGCGCAACGTGGAAGTTGATGCGTCGCTCACGTGCAACGCACCACCAGCGGCCGGCCCCGGTGGCGGTGGTGGTGGCAACAGCGGCACCACACTGTACCACTACTCGCTGGTGAAGCTGCCGGAAGATCCGATGATGCCTCGCCTGCATGACGCGCGCGTCGGCTTCTTCTCCACCACGCAAACGGATTTTGGTTCCGCCGATCAGCGCGTTGTCACGCGCCGCTTTGCGAACCGCTGGCGCCTTGAGTGCTCCGACCAGAAAGTCGGCGCGCTGTGCGTCCCGAAAAAACCCATTACGTATCACGTGGATCCCGGCACGCCCGAATGGCTCGTGCCCTACGTGAAGAAGGGCATCGAAGAGTGGCAGTCGGCGTTTGAAATGGCTGGATTCTCCAGGGGCATCGTCGCGGCCGAGGCGCCGAAGAACGATCCCGACTGGAATCCGGAAGATGCCACCATCGCCGTGATCCGCTGGCTCGCCAGCCCCACGGAAAATGCGGTCGGACCGAGCACCGTCGATCCGCGCACCGGTGAAATCCTGGATGCCGACGTCATGATGTATCACAACATCATGAACCTGCAGCGCACATGGTATTTCACACAGGTCGGACATCTCGACCCACGCGTGCTGCAGTTCCCGTATCCCAATGAGCTGATGGGACGGCTGGTGCAGTACGTTGTCGCTCACGAAGTCGGACACACACTCGGCTTTCCGCACAACTTCAAGTCCAGCTCGATGTACCCGATTGACTCCATTCGCAACAAGGATTTTGTGAAGCGCATGGGTCATGTGGCGAGTCTTATGGACTACGCTCGCCTCAACTATGTGGCGCAGCCTGAAGACAGCATCGATGTGGAAGACCTCGTGCCGAAGGTCGGCCCGTACGACAAGTACGCCGTGATGTGGGGCTACACACCCATTCCCAGTGCGCGTTCGCCGGAAGATGAAAAGCCCACACTCGAGAAGTGGACCCGCATGCAAGACAGCATCCCGTGGTACCGCTTTGCCAGCGATGCGGGCGCCGGTGGGCCTGACCCGGGGGAGCAGTCGGAGGCGATTGGTGATGCAGATGCGGTGCGCGCCACGGAACTCGGCGTTCGCAATATCAAACGCATCATCAAGATGATCGAGCCCGCGTCCACGACGCGTGTCGGTGAAGACTACAGCGACATGCAGTTGCTCTACACGCGCCTCATCGGGCAGTGGGGCACGGAAATGGCCCACGTCGCGCGTGTCGTCGGCGGTGCGTACAAGACCGAGAAGCGCGTGGGACAGCCGGGCGATGTGTACACGCCGGTTGAGCCCAAGCGTCAGCGGGAAGCGCTCACCTTCCTGCTCAATAATGCCTTCACCACACCGACGTATCTGCTGGAGCCCAGCATCATCAATCGGCTTGAGGCGCAGGGCAGTCTGTCACGTATCTCGGGCGCACAAACGCGTGCACTTGGCTCGCTCGTTGCCAACGACCGCATGCAGCGTATGCTGGAAATGGAAGGCATGGCCAAGTCTCGCAGCGAGGTGTATCCACTCGCGGAAATGCTTACCACGCTGCGTCGCGGTCTGTGGAAGGAGATTTACGGCGGACAGACGATCGACATGTACCGTCAGAAGCTCCAGCGTAACTACCTCGGCGCCATGGCCAGCAAGATCAGCCCACCGTCGGCGGCACCGGCAGGACCGGGCGGTGGTGGTGGTGGCGGCGGAGCGGCGAGCACGGCCGATCTCCGACCGTTGCTCAAGGCGGAAATGCGGGATCTGGATCGTGAGCTGACGGCGGCGATCAGCCGCACCAGCGATCGGTCTACCCGCGCGCACCTGCAGGACGCGCGCGACCAGATCAAGCAGATGCTGGAACCGTCGCGCTAACCCCGCGCACCGTTCGCTCAGCGGGGGAGATCATCGTTCGCGATGGTCTCCCCCGTTGTGCGTTGGCGATGTGCGTGATCGATGATGTCGCCATTGTGCGTTGGTCGTCAGCCTCGACCTCATGCGACGTTGCGCCGATCTGCCCTGAGGTGACCGCCGTGACCTGTAACCGCGATCGCCCCCGGGCCGTATAGTTCCTGACGCATGCCTACGACCTCCTCCGGCGAACTCGCCACCCTGCGCGCCGCGCTGCGCGGTCAGTACACGATCGAGCGCGAGCTGGGTCGCGGCGGCATGGGCGTGGTATTCCTCGCACGCGACGAGCGACTTGACCGGCCCGTGGCCATGAAGGTGTTGCCGCCACATCTGGCGGAGCAAGGCGATACGCGCGAGCGCTTCCTGCGCGAGGCTCGCACCGCCGCACAACTGTCGCATCCGAATATCGTTGACATCTACCGCGCCGACGAACTTGACGGCTTCGCGTTTTTCACGATGGGATACATCGAAGGGGAGACACTCGCTGATCGCATCCGCGATCGCGGCACGCTGCCCGCCGCCGATGTCGTGCGCACGCTGCGTGAGGTTGCCTGGGCGCTGGCCTACGCACACGCGCGCGGGATCGTGCACCGCGACATCAAACCCGAAAACATCATGATCGACCGCGCGAGCAGTCGCGCCGTCGTCACTGATTTCGGAATTGCACGCACCGACTTCGATCCGTCCATCACGCTCGACGGATATGTGCTGGGCACCGTGCACTACATGAGCCCGGAACAGTGCGCGGGTGATGCGCTTGATGGACGCAGTGATCTCTACGCGCTTGGTGTCGCGGGTTTTCTGGCGCTCAGTGGGCGCCTGCCATTCGATGGTGACTCGCCACAGTCGATCATTGTCGCTCACGCCACGCAGCATCCCCCGGCCCTGCGATCAATCGCACCCGACGTACACGTTGCGCTGGCCAACGTGATCGATTGTTGTCTGCAAAAAGACCCGGCTGATCGTTTTGCTACTGGTGAAGCGCTGGCCGATGCGCTCACCAAGGCTCTCGAGTCCACGCCCGTCGCCTCGCCAGCCGCGGGCAGTCGTGTGCTGAGCACCGATCAGGCTCACGCCATCTGGCGCCGAGCCGCGCAGTTGCAGGCCGAAGCGGCTTCGCGCCTCGAACTGCGTGTACGTGATGCCGGCCTCACCGCTGACACACGCGCGCTGTCGCCAGATGACGACACGCCTGCCGGAACAGCAGTCGACCGTGCAACGCAGACGGATGGCTTTCGCACCCATGACGTGGAAGTCGCGGCACTGGAAGCCGGCATCTCGCAGCGCTATGTCGCGCTGGCCATGGCCGAATTGCAGTCGCCAGCGAACAACCTGCAGCAGACATCCAGCGCTCCCGTTTGGCAAGACCGTGTTGCCACACGTTTGCTCGGCACCACACAACGCTCCCTCGCCGTGTCGCGCCCGTTTCGCTTCGCCCCGCGCCTTGTATTGGCGGCGCTGGGTCGCACGCTGCAGGCGCACCCCTATGGCCTTGAGCTGCAGGAGACGGTGGGAGGACATCCACTCGACGGCGGCGTGTTGGTGTTTTCGATACCCGATATGGTGGCGGGTGACTATCGCTGGAAGTGGACGCGCTATGGTGTGTATGTCCGTGAGTTGCGTGTCACGATTGCCGCGCTGCCGGGTGATCCGCGCGGCTGTGAAGTCACGGTGCACCTGGACCTGCGTCACGGACTCGGTGCAAACATCGCGGGTTACGGTATCGGCATCGGCGGCAGCGCGGCCGTTGGCAGTGGTGTATCGGCCGCCGTTGGCACCAAAGCCTTTGCACTCGCCGGTGCGACACTCGCCGCCCCCGTACTCGCGGCCGGAATGCTGCTCGGCATTGGCGCGTATGCCGCCTCCGGTGCGCTCTATCGCTGGGAGATTGGCAAGACGTCAGGAGAAGTGGAACGCGCGCTCGCGGCCGTGGATGCCGCCATGCGTGCGATTGACATTTTCGGAGAAGTACCGCCGACCGCGCGCGTTCCGCAGGGATCGCAGATGGATGCGATGCTGACGATGCTATCGTGAGGCGCCCGCGAGCTCGATGGCGCGCAGAATACCGGCGTCGTTCACGGCAAATGGATACATGCGTCGCAGGGCACGTCGTACCGGGTAGCCGACATCCGCGTACGGCGACTGGTTCTGCGTGAGTCGATCGAAGTAGGCATCAACAAGCGCGCCCGCCACTTCCTCGCGCCCGCGGATCGTGGAGGCGGAGTCGCGCAGGGTGACCGGTTCAACGCCCATCGTGGTCCACGCCGCTCCAAGATTTGTGCGAAAGCTGCTGCGCAGGTCATTGAGACGCGCGTCATCCAACGCAATGCCTGCGCTGTCCGCTTTAAGCGAGAGCAGTTCATTGCGAATGACTTCCCGCACAAAGAGCACCGCCACACTGTCGGTGCCCCGCATGATGGAAGGTCGCGGGGATCCGCGTACCGGGTAGGCGGACATCCAGTCGGCAAGCCGCGCCGCTGTCAGCGTTCCACCCTGAAACGTGGCCACCACCTGCGAGTCAGTGGCGAAACGCAGCGGATCGAACGCAACGGCCTTGGTCACACTCGCGGCATTCTGTGACAACGCAACCGCAGACGCCGCTTCCATCGCTTCGAGATACGTCAGCTCCGACGCCGCGATGTCACGCTGCACAAGGAATTCCGTCAGCGCTCCACGCACTTCATCAAATCGTTTGCGATAGATCACGTGGAATCCAAACGGTGAGCGAACCACGTCGCTTACGTCGCCTGGCGCGAGCGCACGCAGTGCCTCCTCAAACTCCGGCACCATTTCGTTCTCGCCAAACAGGCCAAGATCGCCTCCCTTGTCACGAGTCGCCTCGTCGTCACTTTGTTCGGCGAATCGCGCAAAGGTCGCGGCGGTGACCTGCGTGCGTATGCGCTCCGCCTTGTCCTTCGATGCGGCGAGCAAGGCATCGGGTGCATCAACGCCCACCTGCACCAGGATGTGGCGGGCGGCGAGCACATCGCCATTGGCGTATCGCTGTGCGGGGGGGGCAGCAGATGACGGACGCAGCGTTGGCGCAATGCGATCATAGTACGCCTGCACACGTTGCCCGTGTAGCTCCGCCCACAGCCCGGCATCCATTTCCTCAGCCATCGCGAGCGAGTCGTCGTGCGCAGCCGCCAGGCCGGCGAGCTGATAGAACAGCCATAACTCAACCACATTTCGTACGGCTGGCGCTTCAAGCGGTAACTCGCCGCGATTAATGACGGTCGCCATCCGTTCGGCCGTCAGCTCGCGTTCGCCAACGGTTGCCACGATGTCCGCAGACAGTTTGGGCGCCGCTGATGGCGGTCTTTCGGCACAGCCGGACGCCAACGCCGCACCCGTCATCCCAATCGCAACGATCCTCACCACTCGTCCGCACATGCGCACCAGCTCCCATCGCCTATGGTCAATGCAAGGAAAACACGAGCCGGCACCCGGCCCCGACCCCGACCCAAGAATAACCGCACATGTTGCCCGATTGGCGATTCCCGCTCATTTTGCGGTATGCCACTGACTCTTCTGCTCCGCACGTTCCTTGTCGCCGTTGTGGCCCTCGCGGTGACCGGTGCGGCCACAGCGACCGCTTCGTCATCTCCCGCGGCGCGTCACGCGCTGGTGCGTGATTCGCTTGGCCTGTATACCGCTGCACAAGCGGCGCGCGGCGAAGCAGTACACAAGGCAGTGTGCGCCGAATGTCACGAAATGCAGGATTTCACGAACGAAGACTTCAAGCTGAACTGGAACGGCAGTACGCTCTTTGAGCTGTACGAGAGCATTCGCACCACCATGCCCGACGAAAACCCGGGCACGCTGACGCAGCAACAGTACACGGATGTCGTGACGTATCTGCTCCGCTTGAACGAACTGCCGGAAGGCGACAAGGAGTTCGTTGCTGATTCAGCAACTGCCTCTGCGGTTGTGCTCCGACTCCCGACTAAGGCCGCGCACTAGCAGCACGTCCCAGATCCACAGCCTGGAAGCCTGGCGCGCCCCACCCGATCACGAACACGCTGAAGCCCTGCTGCAGGCGCATTTCGATGTCGGCCGCGCCAGCCGGATAGCCGCACGGCACGTCAAATTCCTTGCACGCCGCGAGCACCTGCTGGATCGACGCCTCCCACGCGGCCTCGTCGAACTTCCGCTCACCGCTGGCATCGGCGGCGGTGAACACACCGCGCAGTGTACCAGCACCGGGGAAAAGCACACCGAGTCCCGGCACCTGCGCGATCTCGCGCACGTTCGCCAATCCCTCCTTGCTCTCCACAATCGCGAAGTTCATCAACTCGCCCTTGGGATTGAGTGGCCAAAGGTCAGCACGCGCGTTGTATTCCGCGTCTGTGAGTCCCCAGCGCGCTGGCGCGCTTCCCACTGTCTCTTTGCGCGTACCGCCCTGTGACGGGTAGCGCATTGCCGAGATACCGGCGCGTAGTTCAGCCGCCGTTTCGACATCGACAAACACGATTCCGCTGACGCCAAGATCGAGCTGGCGTCCGATCCGCTCACGCGCCACCTCGGGATCACTCGCAATGCCGGGCGTCTTCACGAACAGCGGCGCCATCAGCGCTCCGGCGTGGGCTGCGTGTTGTGCACGCACCGTGCTCACGCCCTCCGCAAACGCACTGAACGAGCGATACCCGTTGTCGAAGTTGCCTTCCATGCTGCCATCGAAGATGTAGTCGGCTTTCGTGTAGCCGACCGCTTCAGCCGCCAACTGCACTGGCGTCTTTACGGAATCGCCAGCCGCAGCAGGGGTCGTACCGGCGCGAGCGCGCCGATTGGCGGGCGCGTACAGGCCAAACACGGGCTGCTTCGCTTCAAGCAACGTGATCACCCCGTTCAGACGAGCCTGCGCCGACGCTGGACCTGCATGCACGCCGCACAACAGCAACGCCGCGGCAACTCCATGAACTGCACGCATCAAGTTGGTTCTCCGAATGGAATGGGGAAGTGCAAACACGCGGCGACTAGTCATCGTGACTGGCCTCATACTTCGCTTGTTCCACGACACGATCGGTGGCCTGGGCCTTGTCGCGCCGACGTGCGGCCTGCATGGCCAGCCCTCGTGTGCTGGAGGTCTTGAGTGCGGGCGGCGAAAGCAACTTCTCGACATCGACTGAACTGCAGGCTGGACACGCCGCCGTGTCTTTCGTCCGCACGAACTGCTCGAAGGTGTGCGCGCACGCTCGGCACGCAAAGTCGAAGACGGGCATCAGCAGTTCCAGAGGAGACGAGGCGGGTGCGCAGAGCGACGGACGCTCGTCGCACAGTGCAAGCAGGGTATGACGCGTTCAACGTGCATACGCACAAGGTTAGCAGTTACGCTGTAGCATACACGTGTGTTTCGGCCGCCGCGCCCGGGTGCACCACCGCACCGTAGCGTGCCGGACCTACAGTTTGTGCATAGCGCCAGATCGCGCCTGACTGAAAATCGTGCGTGCGCGGCGTATAGTTGGCACGTCGTTCGGCCAGTTCTTCTTCGCTGAGCGCGACATCAAGGACGCCGGCGTCGGCGTCAATGGTGATCACATCACCGTCGCGCAGCAGCGCGATGGGACCGCCGAGCACGGCTTCGGGGCCCACGTGTCCCACGCAGAGGCCGCGCGTTGCGCCGGAGAAGCGGCCGTCGGTGACTAACGCGACCAGCTCACCCATGCCCTGACCGTATATGGCCGATGTCGTGGAAAGCATTTCGCGCATCCCGGGTCCCCCCGCGGGTCCTTCGTTGCGGATCACGAGCACATCGCCGGGCGTGTAGTGCTTGGCCATGACTGCCGCCATGCACTCTTCCTCGCTTTCGAACACCAGCGCCGGTCCGCTGAACTGTCGGATTTTGCAGCCAGCGACTTTCACCACGGCGCCGTCCGGTGCCAGCGAGCCGCGCAGCGCGACCAGTCCACCGGTGGGAGAAATGGGACGCGAGGTCTCTCGCACGACGTCCTGTCCGTCGGGAACCGTGACGTCTTTCAGATTTTCAGCCATCGTCTTCCCGGTGACCGTCTGGCAGTCGCCGTGCAGATACCCGCCATCGAGCAGCGCCTTGAGAATCACTGGCACGCCACCGATCGCATGGACATCGCTGGCGAGGAATCGGCCACCGGGCTTGAGGTCGGCGATCAGCGGCGTGCGTCGAAACACGGTGTCCACATCGAACAGGTCAAAGCGAATGCCCGCTTCGTTAGCCAGTGACGGCAGGTGCAGCGCGGCGTTCGTGGAGCCACCGGTCGCCGCGACGATCGCGGCCGCGTTCTCCAGCGCTTCGCGCGTGACGATCTGCCGCGGTCGCGGGCCATCCTGCACGAGGCGCATGACGGCTTTGCCCACCGCCTCAGGCCAGGCCTCACGGTCCGCGTGCGTATTGGGCGGACTTGACGAGCCTGGCAGCGCCAGCCCGATCGCTTCAGCGACGTAGGCCATGGTGTTGGCGGTATAGTGGCCGCCGCAGGCACCGGACCCCGGACAGGCGACCTTGACGAGGCTCTCGAGTTCGTCATCGCTCATTTTGCCTGCGGCATGGCTGCCGACGGCCTCAAACACGTCCAGGACAGACACATCCTTCCCGTGGTGTCTTCCCGGCATTATCGAGCCACCATAGAGAAACACAGACGCCACATCGAGGCGAATCATCGCCATCATCAGCCCCGGCAGCGTCTTGTCACATCCGCCGATTCCGACCAGGGCGTCGTAGCAGTGCCCGCGAACCGTCAGTTCCACCGAATCCGCGATAATCTCCCGGCTCACCAACGATGCCTTCATCCCACGGTGCCCCATCGCCGTCACGTCCGTGACAGTGATGGTCGTGAACTCCCTTGGGGTGCCGCCAGCGGCCTTCACCGCGGCCTTGGCTCGCTCCGCTTGCCACTTGAGCCCGATGTTGCACGGCGCCGCTTCATTCCAGCTCGACACCACCCCCACAAGCGGGTTGCCGATGTCGCGCTCATCCAGCCCCATCGCGTAAAAGAACGAGCGGTGTGGTGCCCGCTCGGGACCCTCGGTGGCATGGCGGCTGGGCAGCGTGCGTTTGTCCATCAACGATCCTCGACGGGTGGGGGAATGGTGCGTGCGTCAGGCTCGTCCGCACCAACGATGCCGCCGATCCTCGCGTAGGAACAGCATCAGGTCAAGTCCTCGCTCCGTTCGCCCTTGCGCTCCATGCGCCAGGCGGGAGCTTACGGGGATCCCACCCGACCTTTGGAGAACTGTGCATGAAGGTGTTCGCTGCCGGCGCGGCTGTTGCAACCACGCTGCTTGTTACCATAGTCTCCGTGTCCACCGGACGTCCGGCCGATGATGTGCGGTGGGTTGCGTCAGCGCGTACGGCACCACCGTCAGACGCGGTGTTGCGCACGCTCAGCAACCCACTGTCCCATGCGATCCCTACGTCCGTCGCGTCGGTGACAGGAACGCGCGCCGCTTCGCGAGCGCCCGGTGACGGGGGTGTTGGCGCGCGCGGCATCGACATCGATGCCTTTGACGGGGTGATCAATCGCTACTGCGGTCAGTGTCACAACGCCACCATGAAGCGTGGCAACCTCGTGCTGCGCGGCTACTCGCTCGATACCATCACGGCGAATCTGGCACTTTCTGAAAAAATGATCCGCAAGCTGCGCGCCGATATGATGCCGCCGCCCGGATCGCGTCGTCCCACGGGCGATACACTGCTCGCGCTCGTGGAAACGATGGAGACGATGATCGACAACTCCACGCCGGTGAACCCGGGCACTCGCGTGTTTCAGCGGCTCAATCGCCCCGAGTATGAGCGTGTGGTTCTTGATTTGCTCGGTGTACACGTCGATGCAGCGGAGTATCTCCCGCTCGACACCAAAAGCGCCAACTTCGACAACATCGCCGACGCGCAGGCGTTGTCACCAACATTGCTTGACGCGTATCTGAACGCGGCGGCGGCCGTGAGTCGCATGGCCGTTGGTGATCGGCATGCAGCGCCGGCGCAAACCACCTATCGCACGTCGCCATTTACGTCGCAGCACCCGTGGAACTACGTCGACGGCGCGCCCTACGGTTCACGCGGCGGTCTGGTGGTGCGACACACCTTTCCGGCCGATGGTGAGTACGAGTTCCGGTTGAATGTTGGCGGCGGTGTTGGCACCTGGATGGAAGACCTCGACATCTCCATTGACGGCGAACAGGTCGCGCTCTTGCGCTATGACAAGGGCATCGCGCGCAACGGTCTCTCGGCGGACGCACCGGCCGGCGCTGACTATGTACGCAGCGAACCGATCACGGTTCGCGCTGGACAGCGCATGGTGTCGGTAGCGTTTGTGCGCCGCACTGATGGTCCGTACGAGGATCTGATCCGCCCCACCGACTGGTCGCGTGCGTCGGGCGGCACGGGTGCCCCGGGCACCACAGAGCCGCCGCCTCTCATGGACGTGCTTGTTTCCGGGCCGCACAAGGTCACGGGTGTGTCAGATTCGCCAAGCCGCGAGCGTCTGTTCTCCTGCCGACCGACGGCAGCACCGGCACAGCGCGAGTGCGCCGAGACGATCCTTCGCAACCTTGCAACGCGCGCGTATCGGCGTCCGCTCACCGAGCACGATCGCACCGGGCTCATGCAGTTCTATGATCGCGCAGCTACGGATCCCGTGCACGGATTCGAAGACGGTGTTCGCGCCGCGCTGCAGGCAATGCTTGCGAGCCCGCACTTCATCTTTCGCTTCGAACCCACGCCCGCCGATGCAAAGCCCGGCACCGATGTGCCGATCGGAGACATCGAGCTCGCGTCGCGCCTCTCGTTCTTCCTGTGGGGCACCATTCCAGACGAACGGCTGCGCACGCTGGCGGATCGCGGTCAGCTCTCCAATAGCAAGACGCTGACGGCTGAGGTCAAACGCATGCTCGCCGATTCGCGAGCGGCCGCCCTGTCCACGCGCTTTGCCGCGCAGTGGCTGCGTCTGCAGGATCTTGAAAAGGTGCACCCCGATGCGTTCCTCTTCCCTGACTATGATCTGCAGCTCGCGGCCGCCATGCAGCGAGAGACAGAGCTTTTCTTTGAACACCTGGTGCGCAATGACAAGAGTCTGCTCGAGTTGTTCACTGCCGAGTACACGTTTGTCAACGAGCGGTTGGCTCGTCACTACAACATTCCCAACGTGTCCGGCCCGAGCTTTCGGCAGGTCGCCTACACCGAACCGGATCGTCAGGGCATTCTGGGACACGGCAGCGTGCTCGTGCAAACGTCACTCGGCAATCGCACCTCACCGGTGTTGCGCGGCAAGTGGGTGATGGAAGTGTTGATTGGCATGCCACCACCGCCACCGCCGCCGGACATTCCTGACCTCGAACAGACGCAGGATGCAAAAGACGGCAAAGCACTCACCACGCGCGAACGCATGGAACTGCATCGCGAGAATCCCACGTGCAACTCGTGTCACCAGTACATGGACCCGATCGGGCTCGCGCTGGACAATTTTGATGTCACCGGGCGACTGCGTTACCGCGAAAACGGCGCGCCGCTCGATACGCGCGGCACGATGTACGACGGCATGGAAGTGAGCACGCCCGCCGACCTCACGCGTTCGCTGCTTTCTCGCCCCATTCCGCTCGTGCGGTCGTTCACGGAAAACCTGATGGCGTACGCCGTTGGCCGCCGCGTAGAAGACTACGATCAGCCGGCCATTCGCGACATCGCGCGTCAGACAGCCAAAGAGGACTATCGCCTGTCATCGTTTGTGCTTGGCGTAGTGAACAGCCAGGCGTTCCGCACCAAACGCGTCGAGCCGATCGCGGCCGACGCGGGACATCAGTAAACCGGCTCGCGCACGATCACCTCCGAATCGACTACCGATCATGAATATTCTCACGCATAAGCACCTGCATCGCCGAACGTTCCTGCGCGGCCTGAGCGCCGCGATTGCGCTTCCGTATCTGGACGCAATGGAACCGGCGGGCCGCGTGTTCAGTCGCTTTGGCTCAGGTGGCGTCGCCGCCGGCAAGACGCGACTGGTATGCATCGAGTCGGTGCATGGCGCGGCCGGAAGCAACGCCTGGGGTGCGGCGAAGCATTTGTGGGCACCCGCTGGCATTGGACGGGATTTCGAGCTCAACGCCGAGGGCGCGCTCGCACCGCTCGAACCGTGGCGCGACTATCTCACGATCGTGAGCAACACCGATGTTCGGATGGCGGAAGCGTTCGAAGCGCCGGAGGTTGGCGGTGATCACTTTCGATCAAGTGCGGTGTTCCTCACGCAGTCGCACCCCAAACAGACGCAGGGCTCTGATCTCTACGTTGGCACCTCGTTCGACCAGATCGTTGCGCAACACATCGGACAGGATACACCGATCCCGTCCATGCAGCTGTGCATCGAAAATCTCGATCAAGCCGGCGGCTGCTACTACAACTACGCCTGCGCCTACACGGACACGATCAGCTGGGCATCGCCCAGTCAGCCGCTGCCCATGATTCGCAATCCGCGCACCGCGTTCGATCTGCTGTTTGGCGCGGGCTCCAACAACGCCGATCGTGCGGCACGTCGCAAGGAAAACAGCAGCATCCTCGATTGGATCGTGGGCGAAATGGCCACGCTGCGTCGCGAACTCGGTACGGCGGATCAGCGTCGTGTGGACCAGTATCTCGAAAACATTCGCGAGCTGGAGCGGCGCATTCAGGCGGTGGAAGCCAAGAATACGAGCGGTGAAGAGCGCGCGCTGCCCGAAGCGCCTGCTGGCGTACCGGACTCGTTTGCCGAACACATGCAGCTCATGTTCGACATTCAGGTGTTGGCCTTCGAGTCCGACATGACCCGCGTCTTCTCATTCAAGACGGGGAGAGACGCATCGAGCCGAGTGTATCCGGAAAGTGGCACGAACAAGGGATTCCACCCCGCGTCACATCACGGCGGGCGCGAGTCGGCGATTCTCGAGTTCAATCTGATCAACAAGTTTCACGTCAGCCTGCTGCCGTACTTCCTGGATCGCCTCAAGAACACCAAAGATGGCGACGGCTCGCTGCTGGACTCCACGTTGATCATGTACGGCTCACCCATGGCCGATGGCAACTTGCACAATCACCGGCGTTGCCCGCTGATCCTGCTGGGCGGCGGCAATGGCATGCTGGCCGGCGGCGCGCACCTCAAGGCGCCGGACGGCACACCAATGGCCGACGTGATGCTGGCGCTGCTGCACAAGTTCGGCGTGGACAACGTGCACAGCTTCGGTGACAGCATGGCGCCGTTTGCGTTGCACAGCTGAGGATCGGACTGATGCGCGTTGCGATCGTGGTAGCGAGTGCGGTGGGTATGGCAGGAACCCTTATGCCAACCATGGAGCACAGGGCGGCAAGAGATAGCACGCTGGCGTCGGCTGGCGTGTTTGGGGCACACATCGCGCATGCGCGTGGATCCTCACATGTTTATGCGCTCCGCGTCAACGCCTCGCCACCGGAAATCGTGGAAGCAGCCCGCAACGGCGATGTCGAACGCGTCCGCGCACTTATCGCGCAAAAGGCGAACGTGAACGAGCCGGCTGGCGATGGCATGACGGCTCTGCACTGGGCTGCACACCACGGTGATGCCAACATGACCACCCAGTTGCTCAAGGCGAAAGCATCGGTGGCAGTCACCACGCGACTCGGCGATCACACCCCGCTCCACATCGCCAGTCGCAACGGCCATGCCAACGTGGTGGCGCAGTTGCTCAAAGCCGGCGCACGAACGGACGTACGCACCACCGGCGGGTCGACACCGCTGCACTTTGCGGCCGCGGCCGGTGACACCAGCGCCATCCGTGCGCTGCTCCGCGCCAAGGCCGATCCCAACGCCGTTGAGGACGCGTGGCAGCAAACGCCGCTGATGTTCGCCGCAGCCGCTGATCGCGCCGATGCGATTCGTGTATTGCTCGCCGGTGGAGCAGATGCTGGCCTCCAGACAACCGCAGTGGACCTCACCACACGAACCGCCCGCGAGCAGGCGGCCACGCGCAGGCGAAACGAGGTGTTGTTCGCGTTTCTTCCGCAGACCGTCAAGGACTCGATACTCAAGGCGCAGGCTCCAGCACCACGCACCACACCCGTGGATAGTGGCAACGCTGCCGCAGATACCGTCGCGCGCATCGCGTCCCCGCCTGCGTATCGTGCGGGCAACGCCGCACCACCGACACAGTATCTGTCACCGGAACAGATTCAAATGGCCATCGACTCCGGCCGCGCTGTGCTGATCGCGTCGGCGCCAACGCTGGGTGCGGTGCAGTCGGACACCAGCGATGGACAGGTGGCTGGCTTTGAAGGTGCCGTTGGCGGAATGGGCGGCTTCACCGCACTGCATCACGCGGTGCGGCAAGGAAACATCGCGGCCGCGCGGGCACTGCTCGATGGCGGCGCTGATATCAACGTGCGCACACCAACCGACAGCACTTCTCCACTGCTGCTCGCCACCATCAATGGCCACTTTGATCTGGCGATGCAATTGGTCGCCCGTGGCGCCGATGTGCAGCTCGCCAGTACAGCCGGCGCGACGCCGCTCTACGCGACGATCAATGCGCAGTGGCTGCCCCGCTCACGCTTTCCCCAGCCGCAGGCGATCCAGGTGCAGCAAACCACGCATCTGGACCTGATGGAGGCAATCATCAAGGCTGGCGCCGATGTCAACGTGCGACTCAAGCGTAACCTGTGGTACTTCGCATTCAACAACTGCGGCAACGCCAACTGCGGGCTTGAGTATCTCGACAATACCACGCCGTTCTGGCGCGCGGCCTACGCCGTGGATGTAGACGCCATGCGCTTGCTGAAAGCCCATGGCGCCGATCACACGTTGCCCTCGCGGCGGGTCGCCCAGGCTCGTGCGCGCGGCGGTGCGGCACCGGCGGCGACC